>JAFLDQ010000080.1 GCA_017302355.1 Dechloromonas sp. | reverse complement strand
TGATGTCGCCGGCTTCAACTGGTCGAAGCGCGGGCGCTCGGCATCTTCGCCGCTCTGGCCGTAGCTGGGCAGATCGGGGATTTCTTCGTAGACGATCTGACCGCCCTTGATGACCTTGCGGTAGCAAAAGCGTTCGAGACCGTTGGTCCACATCCCATAGGCGGTATTCGGACAGGCCGAAAGATAGCTGTGCAACTGGCCGACGCCTTCTTTGCGGTCGCTGGATTTGACGCTTTGCGCTTTGCATTCGACGATGATGTCGCCGGGTTGCTGGACGTGCTCGGCATCGGCGGTGAAGATGACCAGATCGGCGCGTGGCTTGCGGCTACCCAGCCGCAGGGTGAATTCAACAGCGATGTCCTTCTTCGGGTAGCCATATTCGCGCACCAGCGATTTGGCGATCTCCTGCCGGACATATTCCTCCGGCGTTTCCTCGCGTTGGGTCTGGCCGTCGATGAAATCCAGCACTTTGCCTTGCTGGACGATGACGGCGGCGGGTTGTGGTTTGGTGGTCATGTGTGTCACGCAAACGGAATACAAAAAGCCGGCGGCATGCGCCGCCGGCCGGATTTCGGTAATGCTACCGGATCATGTCAAGGAATACGAGGGGAAGAGTCAGGCGATTTCGGTACGCTCTCCAGTCGTTCTGCCTCATGGCATGCGCCGCTGCAATAGTGGGAACTACTCCGTAGTGCACATGCCGGTGCCGTGCGCGGCCGTTCTTGGGAAGTGATGCTGGTGGCTGCTTCGGCCGAAACCAGACTCGCCATGTATCCAGGAATCGGTGCTTTACGTTCGGTTGCTGCGCGCAACGATAACTGAAGCGCGGCGGGTACCCCGGTTTTTCAGTCTTTTTCACCGTCGACCGCAGCAGCCTGTTTCAACCAACGCGCCCGCACCACAAATTTCCGGGGTTTCAAGGCCAATCGGCCCGGGCCTGACATTGCGGCAAACGAACAGCAGGATCAACGCAACTTTGCGAGACCGGGTTCGCGCCGCAACCCTCGACAATGCAGCCGCGTTTTCTGCCGATGGCTTCGATGACCGCCAATGCGCTAATGTAGTGCTGCATTCTGTTTAGATCTTAAGCGACTGTTGGCGCGGATGACCTTCTGCAGGATATCGCGGGCGCTTTTGGTCCAGATGAACGGCTTGGGGTTGGAATTGTGATGAGCGACATAGTCATCGATGGCGGCGACCAGTTCGGGAACGCTGGTGAAGACGCCACGGCGTAGCCGCTCGGTGGTGATGTCGCGGAAGAAACGTTCGACCATGTTCAACCACGAAGCCGAAGTGGGTGTGAAGTGCATGACGAAGCGCGGATGCTTGGCCAACCATTCCTGCACAGCCGGGTGCTTATGCGTGGCATAGTTGTCAGCGATCAGGTGCAGGGCCTTGCCCTTGGGGGTCTCACGATCCACCTTCTTCAGGAATTTGAGCCACTCCGCGTGCGTGTGGCGCTGCTGACACTGCCCGATGACTTGACCGTCAAGAACATTGAGGGCGGCGAACAGCGTGGTCGTGCCGTTGCGCTTGTAATCGTGCGTCATGGTGGCTGCGCGTCCCTGCTTCAGTGGCAGGCCGGGTTGCGTGCGGTCGAGTGCCTGGACTTGGCTCTTCTCGTCGCAGCACAGGACCAGGGCATGCTCGGGCGGGGCCATGTACAGGCCCACGATGTCTTCCAGTTTCTCGACGAAATTCGGATCACGCGAAACCTTGAAGCCGCGCACGAGGTGCGGCTTCAGCCCGGCTGCTCGCCAATGCCGGGAGACGGTGGCATTGTGCACGCCCAATTCCGCAGCCATCTTGCGCGTACTCCAATGCGTCGCCGCTTCGGGCAGGCTCTGCGTCGTCAATGCCACCAGGCGCGCGCGATCCACCTTCGTCGGCGGCGCGCCCCGCGGCAAGTCCCGCTCGATTCCCCCAAGCCGACTCTGCGCGTAGCGCCCGCGCCAGCGCGCCGCTTGAATTCGACCGATGCCCAGTTGCTCCGCGATCTCCTTGTCTTGCAGCCCATCCGCCGCGAGCAGCACGATGCGTGCGCGTTGCGACAGCCGCACACTCGTCAGGCGGGACGCCGTCAGTTTGGTCAACTCCAATCGCTCGTCCTCGGTCAGTTCGATCTTGGGCGCAACTCGCATCTGAGCTCTCCGTTAGTATGTCTTACGCATTATACGGAAAATCGCCAATTAAGTCTCGACAAGAGCGCGGCACTACACTAGAAACCGCAGTTGGACGCGCCCGCTGGTGCGTTTGGGCGGGTGGCTGGCGCGAAGCGACAACGCGGCAGGCTGATGCCTGCAAGGCGGAGCGACAAAGCCAGGCGCCCGACCGGACGTGGCAGCGGGTGCGTAGCGCTCTCACCGATCAGGTGATGCTTGGCGGAGGGACAAGAGTCAGTGTTCATGGGGCTGCTCATGAGAATACAAGCGGTCAACTGCGGTTTCTAGGATTATGAGTGACCGCCCCCCGTCCGCGCGAGGCGCGCCAGCGGATCCTGCCGGTAGTAGCGCCTGAGCAGGTCGTAGAGCGCGGGGTACTCGGCGGCGACGACGTCGGGGGTTTCGAAGAAGTGCTCGGAGACGACGGCGAAGAACTCGGCGGGGTCGTCGCTGGCGTAGGGGTCGATGATCGTGTCCTCGCCGTCGTCGACGCGGGTGCAGAAATCATCCCAGGCGGCGAGGAAGGTTTCCTCCCAGGCGACGCGCGTCATCCCCGAGTGCAGCGCCGGCACGCCGTCGGCCTCGCCGTTGAGCATGTCGAGTTTGTGCGCGAATTCGTGGATGACGACGTTGTAGCCTTCGCCGGCCATCGCCGCGTCGTGCCAGGAAACGATCACCGGCCCGCCCGGCCAGGCTTCGCCGGAGAGCACGTCGTCGTATTCGTGGACGACGCCATCCTCATCCTCGATGCGGCGCGGGACGACGAATTCGTCCGGGTAGACGACGATGCCGACCCAGCCGCGGTAGGCGGCGAGGCCGAGTTCGAGGATGGGCAGGCAGCCCTGGGCGGCGATGGACACGCAGATTTCGTCGCTCAGCTCGAGGCCGCCGGCGGCGCTGAATTCCTTTTCGGCGAGGAAACCTTCGGCCAGCGATTTCAGGGCTTTTTGCTCGTCGACCGTGAGGAGCGCCAGAAAGGGCAGGGTGGCAACGGTCGCCGCCCACAATTCATCGGGAATCGTGGCCGCCTTCCCGCGCCGGAACCAGTCGAGCAGCCCCATCACTTTCTCATCGTCAGCCAGATGCCGGTGAAGATCAGGCCGATGCCGAGATAGTGGTACCAGTGCGGAATCTCGGCGAGAAAAACGGCCGCGAGCAGGGTGCCGAACACCGGCATCAGGTGGATGAACAGGCTGGCCTTGTTGGCGCCGACTTCGGCGACGCCGCGGTTGTAGAAGATGTAGCCGAGAAAGCTTGGAAAGATGCCGACATAGGCGAGCGAGGCGAGCGACCCGATGCTCACGTTGATCCGCCGGCCCTGCATCATTTCCCAGGCGTAGGCGGGGGCCAGCGTGGCGAGGCCGACGGCGGTCATCGCCGCCAGCATCAGCATAGGGTGCATGCCGGCCGGGCGCCAGGCGAGGCCGACGGTATAGATGGCCCAGACGAGCACGGCGGCGAGCATCCACACGTCGCCGAGATTGAGGTTGAGGCGGGCGAGGACGGCGGGGTCGCCGCGGGCGACGATGGTCAGCGCGCCACACAGCGAGATGACGACGCCGAGACCTTCGAGGCGGCGCAGGCGCTTGCCGAGAAAGGCCCAGGAGATGGCGATGGTGACGATGGGAATGAACGAGTTGAGCAGCACCGCATTGGTCGCGGAGGTGGTTTGCAGGGCGATGTAGGCAAAGGTGTTGTAGCCGCCGACGCCGATCAGGCCGAGCAGCAGCAGCGGCTTCCAACCCGCCTTCAGCAACGGCCATTGCGCGCGCAGGTGGGGCAGGGCCAGCGGCAGGACCAGCACGAAGGCGATGGCCCAGCGCCAGAAGGCCAGTGCCAGCGGCGGTACGTCGGCGCGAATCCCGCGGCCGAGCACCATGTTGCCCGACCAGAAGAGGGCGGTCAGCGTCAGCAGGAGATAAGGGTTGGGGTGGAAGCGGGTGGTTTCGGCGGGCATCGGGCCGATTATCCTGGAAACCTCAGGGCCTGTGATTCTTTCTGCCGCACGCCAAGCCGAGCGTACGGGGGGCGCTTGAGCCGCGGGATGCGGGCGGAGGTCGATTGGCCATTTGGTGATCCGGTTTCAGGCGGTGATGGGTCGATTTCTCGGGGGTTTCCACGGTTCTGCTGCCGGCGGCTGGATTTCGGACGAGCGGGTTTCCATCCTCGACACTTCCGGCGCCGGGCGGATAACTCGCATCAGGTTGTGCGTCAAGGCGTACAAGTGGGCCACTGCCTTGACCTTCGTGATCCCCCGCACGGGCAGCCGGATCAGGCTTCGGTCGCGCGCCCGGGCGTTGACCCGTTCGGCCACCGCCGCCCGGTGCCTGTACGGCGTCCTGGCTTCCTCGGTTCCCTTCCGGTCCCGCCAGTCACACTCCGCCGGGCTGTCGCCGGGCTTGCTGATCCGGCTTTCGGTATCGCTCCCAAACCGCAGGTTGTACGCCGGACGGAAGCCGCCACAGCTTGCGCGCGCTGCCCACGGCTTCCAGCCTGGCGTACAGCCACGGCGCATGGAGGATCTCCGGCGCGATTGCCGACCGCCCGACGCTGCCTTGGAACACCTTGATCTTCGCCTACAGGGCGCTCATCTCCTGTCGCTCGACGAATCCCCGGACCAGCCGCGCGCGATGCTCTTCCGCCAACAGCGAATCGACATCGCCCGGCCGCAGCCCCCATTGCCCCCGGTCGGCAAGCAGTACCTGCGCGCCATCCCGGATCGGCACCGAAAGATCAGCGGCGGCGGGGAAGTTCTTGCGGGATCTCAGTCCACGCGCAGCAGCGTCTTGATGGCGCGGCGCTCGTCCATGGCCTTGTAGCCCGCGGCCACCTCGGCGATGGGCAGCGTCAGGTCGAACACCTTGCCCGGCTGGATCCTGCCTTGCAGGACGCGATCCATCAGGTCCGGCAGGAAGCGGCGCACCGGCGCCGGGCCGCCCAGCATGCGGCGTTGCGCGAAGAACAGCTTGTCGCCCTCGAAGCTCACGCCGTGCGGCACGCCGACGTAACCGATGGTGCCGCCCGGACGGCAGGCGCCCATGGCCTGATCCATCGATTCGGCCATGCCAACGCATTCCAGCACCGACTCGGCGCCGATGCCGCCGGTCAGATCCATGATGCGGGCGATTCCTTCAGCCCCGCGTTCGGTAACGATGTCGGTGGCGCCGAACTCGCGGGCCAGTTTCTGGCGCGGTGCGTGGCGGCTCATCGCGATGACACGCTCTGCTCCCATCTGACTGGCGGCGAGTACGCCCATCAGCCCGACCGCACCGTCACCCACCACCACGACCGTACCGCCCGCGCGCACCTGAGCGGCATCGGCCGCATACCAGCCGGTGCCGAGCACGTCGGACACCGCCAACATGTGCGGGATCATGTCTCCGTCAGGGACTTCGGCGGTGGCCACCAGGGTGCCGTCGGCCAGCGGCACGCGCGCGTACGGCGCCTGTGCGCCGGTCATGAATTCGCGCTGTGCGCACGAGGAATGGAAGCCGAATGCGCAGTGCGGGCAGGTGTTGTCGGACAGGCAGAAGGAGCCGACCACGAACTGGCCGGGCTTCACCGTCTTCACGCCGGAGCCGACCTCGACCACCACGCCGCAGTACTCATGGCCCATATGCGCCGGGCCCTGCTGCTTGGACAGGCCGCGGTACGGCCACAGGTCGGACCCGCAGATGCAGGTGGCGGACAGCTTGATGATGGCGTCGGTCGGCTTCTCGATTCGCGGATCGGGAACCTGCTCGTAGCGGACGTCGCCGGGGCCGTACATGATGGTTGCGTACATGGATCGCCTCCTTTGTGGATGGGTCAGTGGTAATGGTGGCTGCGTCGGATGGCCGGTAGGGTAACTCAGGCTTCCGGAATCTTGTAGTCGAGAAACTTGGGCTGAGGCTGGTCGGGGTCGGGGCCGCCGCGCACGCCCTTGTCGAGCGCGTCGATCGAGGCCAGGTCCTCGCCGGTGAGCACGAAGTCGAAGAGGTCGAAGTTCTCGGCGATCCGCGTGGCGTGCGTCGACTTGGGGATGACCTGGCGGCCCTGCTGGATGTGCCAGCGCAGCATGACCTGCGCGGGCGTCCTGGCGTACCGCCTACCGATGCCCGTGAGGGTCTTGTCGGTGAACGTGCTGGTCGCCTCCGAGCCGTAGTAGTGGGTGATGCCGCCGATCGGCGACCACGCCTGGGTAAGGATGTCCGCGTCGGCGTTGGCCTTCACGCTGGCAACCTGCGTGAAGTACGGGTGGAGTTCGATCTGGTTCACGGCCGGCACGACCGTAACCTTGGGCAGGAAGCGCTCGAGGATCTTCGGGGTGAAGTTGCTGACGCCGATCGCGCGCACGCGACCGTCGCCGAGCAGCTTCTCCAGCGCCCGATACGCCGCGATCGTGCGATCGAAGTCCCCGATGTGCGGCTGGTGCAGGAGCAGCAGGTCGATGGTCTCGATACCGAGCTTGGCCGCTGCCTTGTCGAAGGCGCGCAGCGTCTCGTCGTAGCCGTAGTCGGTGACCCACACCTTGGTCTCGATGAAAACGTCCTCGCGGGCCAGGCCGGAGCGGCGTACGGCCTCACCAACCCCCCGCTCGTTGCCGTAGGCGGCGGCGGTGTCGATGTGACGATAGCCCGTCTCGAACGCGGCAAGCACGGCGGCGGTCGTCTCGGCCGGCGGCGTCTGGAAGACGCCGAACCCGATGACGGGGATCTGCACGCCGTTGTTGAGAGTGAAGTTCGGAATGGAAGATGCGGTCATGGAGACTGTCCTTTGCTCAATGGTTCTGTTTGGGGCGCACGCGCCCGACATACGCCGTCACGGCTTCCCCGCATCCGGCCCGTAGTAGAAGTTGGCCGTCGCGCCGCCGTCGATCAGGAAGTCGCTGCCGGTGATGAAGCCACCCTCCGGCCCCATGATCAGCGCCGCCAGCGCCGCCACTTCATCTGGCGTGCCGGCACGACCGGCGGGCATCTTCTTCAGCATCGCCTGATAAAACTCGGCACGTTCGCCGTGCAGTTCGTCATGCGCCAGTGGCGTCACGATGATGCCGGGGCTGATCGAATTGACCCGTGCTCCGCGCCTGGACCACTGCACCGCCTCGCCGCGCACGCGCAATGAGTTGCAGCGTTTGGACATTTGATAAGCGTGCAGCGTGCTCTCGACGTTCCTGACGAAGTCAAGTTCCAGCAATGCTTCGGGTGATGCCGTAGCCAGCAAGGCATCCTGCTGCGCCGTCAGTGCCGGCATGCGGTAGCCCGATTGCGAGGAGATCACCACACCCGAGCCGCCCTCGGCGATGACCTTGCCGAACTCCTCCAGCAATACCGCCGTGCCGTAAAGATCGACCTGCAGGATGGCTTCGATGGGCGCCTGGCTGGGTGACACACCCGCCGCCTGCACCAGCGCCTTGATGGCCCCCAGCGACTGCGCCTTGGCCACTACGGCCTGCACCGCCGTGCGATCTGCAATGTCGGCCTGCATGGCCGTGACCTCGAAGCCGGCGCCTTCCAGCACCTTGGCCGCGGCTTCGGCCGACGCCTGGGTGTGGTTGGCCACCAATATGTGGCGGCCGCTACTGATGCGCCGGGCGATGGCCTGACCGATGCCTCCGGCGCCGATGACCGCGGTGACATCTCTCTTGCTTGCTGACTCGCTCATGACTCATTCCTTTCAGAGGTGTTGAATGCGTACGCTGCGATAATCTGCTGCGTGGCCGTGTTGCAGGCCTGGACGAAAGACGCGGCGACAAACGCCGCCATTCCGATCATGAGTGTAGTGTTGGTTTTGGTCATGCGTCTGGTCATGGTGATATTCCTTTCTCAGTGTGGGCCTGCCACCAGGCCGTGAAATGTTGTGCCAGCATCGTCGATAAAAACCAGACAATCATGAGCGGCCCCCTGCTGCATCCGGCCCGTAATAAAAATTGGCCGTAGCACCACCATCAATTAAAAAATCGCTGCCAGTGATAAAGCCGCCGTCCGGCCCCATCAGCAGCGCTGCCAGCGCCGCGACCTCATCCGGCGTGCCGGCGCGTCCAGCAGGCATCTTCTTCAGCATCGCCTGATAAAACTCGGCGCGCTCGCCGTACAGCTCGTCGTGCGCCAGCGGGGTGACGATAATGCCGGGGCTGATCGAATTGACCCGCGCCCCACGTTTTGCCCATTGCACCGCCTCACCGCGCACGCGCAGCGAGTTGCAACGTTTGGACATCTGGTAGGCGTGCAGCGTGCTCTCGACGTTCTTGACGAAGTCCAGCTCCAGCAGTGCTTCCGGTGATGCCGTGGCCAGCAAGGCATCCTGCTCAGCGGTGAGCGCCGGCATGCGATAGCCGGACTGCGAGGAGATCACCACGCCTGTGCCACCTTCGGCGATGACCTTGCCGAATTCTTCCAATATCACCGCGGTGCCGAACAGGTCGACCTTGAGGATGGCCTCGATCGGTGCCTGACTGGGCGACACGCCCGCCGCCTGCACCAGCGCCTTAATCGGCCCCAGCGACTGCGCCTTGGCGACCACCGCCTGCACTTGCGCACGATCGGAAATGTCGGCCTGCATGGCGGTGACCTCAAAGCCCGAACCTTCGAGCACCCTGGCAGCCTCATCGGCCGACGCCTGCGTGTGGTTGGCCACCAGAATGTGGCGGCCGCTGCTGATGCGCCGGGCAATGGCCTGGCCGATGCCGCCGGCGCCGATCACCACAGTGATCTCTTTCTGGGTTAAAGATGAATTCATGACAAGCTCCTGCTCGATATTGAATAGGTAAGTCAGGGTTGAGCGGCGTGCTTGACGGGTGCGCTTGTGACTCTCACCGCATAAGTCCCGATCAGCATGGACAACACCAGCAGGACGATGCCGGTGATAAGGATCAGCTTGAAATCCAGCACATCGACCAGATAGCCCCAGCCGCCGGCCATCACCGCCCCGCCCAGCGCCAAGGCGATGGAGACGTTGGAGAAAATCTGCGAATAGTCCTTGCCGCCAAACACGGTTCGAACCAGCAAGGCGGTTTCCACGGTCACGCCCGCGTAGGCCCAGCCGAACAAGAAGCCGCCGATCACCATCAAGGCCATGCCGGCCTGCCCCATCAGCAGCAGAACCAGCCCCGCGATCCCCAGGCCGGTCGAGGCCAGCACGCCCACCAGCGAACTTCGGTCATTCACATAGCCCAGCGCCACCTTGCCGAGGGTGACCCCCAGCATGATCACCGACGCCACCAGCGCGGACTGCTCCACCGAGTAGCCGACACTGGTGATGTAGGTGGGCAGGAACAGATTCAGCGTGGACACCGAAATCATCAGCAGCGCGAACAGCATCAAGACATAAAACACCGGCGTTTTGATGGCATCGGCGTAATCCATCCCGACCTTGGCTGCGGCGCTTTCATCGGCCTTCTCACCGAACGGCTTCAGGCCCATGTCCGCAGGATGGTTGCGCAGTAACAGACCCAGCAACGGCACCACCAGCAACAGGATGATGGCGCCGAACACCAGATAGGTGATGCGCCAGCCATAAGTCTGGATCAGGTAGCCGCCGAAAGGATTGAACAGCACGCCGCCAATGCCCGAAGCCGCGCTGCACAGCCCGATGAAGAAGCCGACGCGGGCATTGAACCAGCGGTTGATCAACACCGGGTAGCTCAGGTACAGCAGAAACGACAGCGAGATACCGATAACGGCACCCGCCAGATAGAAGTGCCAAGCCGCATTGAACTTCGACATGGCCATGTACAGCACGCCGACGACGGCCGCGCTGCTTGCCAGCAGCCAACGGGCGCTGTACCGATCCATCAGTTTGCCGGCGACGGACAGCATCAGGAACGAGAATGCATAGACGAAGGTCATGTACAGGCCGAAACTGCCGACGGAAATCCCCAGCTCGCTGCTGACCGGGCCATAGAAGATGCCGGTGCAACTCATCACCAGCCCGATGATGACGCCCATGATCAGGCAGCAACAAAAGACGATGACGTAGCCGTAGTGGAATCCGAGCTTATTCACAAGCAAGCCTCCTTATCGAACCACTCGACTCAGGCGGGTAGACACCGAAACCGATGACGGGGATCTTCACACCGTTGTTGAGGGTGAAGTTTGGGATTTCAGTCATGGCGACTCTCCTCTGCTGGTTGCAACCTCAGAGCTCCTGCACCGTCGGGCGGAACAGGATCTCGTTGATGTCGACGTTGTCCGGCTGGTTCATCGCGAACAGCACGCAGCGCGCGAAGCTGTCGGCCGGGATGGCGTTGTGCTTGTAGTAGTCGGCGATCGCCGCGTTCACGCCCGGCGCCCCCACCGACGCCGGCAGCTCGGTATCCACCGCGCCCGGTGACAGCACGGTGGTGCGGATGTGGTAGGGCTTGACCTCCTTGCGCAGCGCTTCGGAGATCACGCGCACCGAATATTTGCTCGCCGAGTAGATTGCGCCGCCGACGCTGATGGTGTGGCCAGCCACCGACGAGACGTTGATGAACTGGCCGCTCTTTTGCTGCTTGAAGTAAGGCAGTGCCGCCGCGATGCCCCACAGCACGCCCTTGATGTTGACGTCGATGCACTGGTCCCACTCATCGAAGCGCAGCAGCTCCAGCGGCGCCAGCGGCATCAGGCCGGCGTTGTTGATCATGACGTCGATGCGGCCGTGCAGCTTGACGGCGTGATCGACCAGCGCCTTGACCTGGTCGCGGTCGGTCACGTCGACCTTGAACGCGGCGTCCCTGGGCAGGCCCAATTCGGTGGCCAGCGCCTGCAGTCGGTCCAGGCGGCGTGCGCCCAGGACCACCTTGGCGCCGGCCTTGACCAGGTGGCGCGCGGTTTCGGCGCCCAGGCCGCTCGATGCGCCGGTGATCACGACGACCTTATCTTTGATGTTGTCAGTCATCTTTACTTTTCCTCGATGAAGTGGATGAACAGGAACCGACTCTCACAGGCCGGTTGTTTTCATCAGTCGTTCGGGATAGCGCTCGCCCTCGATGGGGATGGCGGCGGCGGCCGACTCGATTTCTCCCAAGTCCGCGCCGGTCAGCACCACATCGACGGCGCCGAGGTTTTCTTCCAGCCGGTGCAGCTTGGTGGTGCCGGGGATGGGGACGATCCAGGGTTTTTGCGCCAGCAGCCAGGCGAGCGCGATCTGCGCGGGCGTGGCTTGCTTCTGGGCGGCGATGTGCTGGAGCAGGTCAATCAGCGCCTGGTTCTTTGCCATCGCCTCGGGCGTGAAGCGCGGCAGGATGCTGCGAAAGTCGCCTTCGCCGAGCTTCGTGTCCTTGCTCATCGCGCCGGTGAGGAAGCCCTTGCCGAGCGGGCTGTAGGGCACGAGACCGATGCCCAGATCCTCGCAGGCCTGCAGGATGCCGTTGGTTTCGACGCCGCGCGTCCACAGCGAGTATTCGTTCTGCAAGGCGGCGACCGGCTGCACGGCATGGGCGCGGCGAACGGTCTGCGCGCCCGGCTCCGACAGGCCGAAGTGCTTGACCTTGCCGGCGGCGATTAGCTCCTTGACCGCGCCGGCCACGTCCTCGATGGGCACGTTCGGATCGACGCGATGCTGGTAGAGCAGGTCGATCTGCTCGATGCCCAGCCGCTTCAGCGAGGCGTCGGCGACGGCCTTGATGTGTTCGGGCCGGCTGTTGGTGCCGGCCTGCTTGCCATCGACGATATCGAAGCCGAACTTGGTGGCGATCACCACTTGGTCGCGCACCAGGCGCAGGGCCTCGCCCACCATCTCCTCGTTGGTGAAGGGGCCATAGATTTCCGCGGTGTCGAAGAAGGTGACGCCGCGATCCACCGCCTGGCGAATCAGGGTAATGCCTTCGGGCTTGCTGAGCTTGTGGCCGTAGGCGAAGTCCAGCCCCATGCAGCCATAGCCGAGGGCCGAGACTTCCAGGCCGCCTGTTCCGAGAGTGCGTTTTTTCATGGTCTTTTCTCCTTCACTTCGTGCTCCGGTAATCCTCGTCGGACACGTGCTCCATCCACTCGACGGCCTTGCCGTCCTTCATCTCGCAGATGGCGATGTGGGTCATCGCGCAATCCGGCGAGGCGCCGTGCCAATGCTTCTCGTCGGGTTCGATCCACACGGTGTCGCCGGGACGGATCTCCTGCACTTCACCGCCCCAGCGCCCGACCAGCCCGAAGCCGGCAGTCACCAGCAGGGTCTGGCCCAGCGGATGGGTGTGCCAGGCGGTGCGTGCGCCCGGTTCGAAGGTTACGGTGGCGGCGCTCAGGTTGCCGCTGCCGCAGAACGGGCAGTCGATGCGCACGCGGCCGGTGAAGTATTCGGCCGGGCCTTGGGCCGACGGGGTGGAACCGGGTTGGGTGATTTTCATGACTGCTCCTGGTGGGGACGGTTTTGATTCAACGTTTCGGTGCGGCTTCGACGCCGGTCGCCGACAGCACGGCGGGCGACAGGCGCTCGCCGCGGATGGGAATGGCCGCCACGGCCGCGTTCAGCTCCGTCAACTCGGCGGCGCTGAAGCTGACCGAGGCAGCGGCGGCGTTCTCCTCCAGATGCGCCGGATTGGTGGTGCCCGGGATCGGCACGATCCATGGCTTCTGCGCCGCCAGCCAGGCCAGCGAGAGCTGGGCCGGCGTGGCGTTCTTGCGGGCCGCCCAGGTCTTGACCAGATTCGCGAGCGCCATGTTGGCCGGCAGCACATCGGGGGCGAAGCGCGGCACGCTGGCGCGAAAGTCCGGCGTCTCGAAGCGGCTCGCGGCGTTGACGGCGCCGGCCAGGAAGCCCATGCCCAGCGGGCTCCAGGGCACGAAGCCGATGCCCAGTTCCTCGCACAGCGGCAGCACCCGGGCTTCGGCGCCGCGGTACAGCATCGAGTATTCGTTCTGGATCACGGCCACCGGGTACTCGCGGTGCGCGCGCCGGACGGTCTGCAGCCCCGGTTCGGACAGGCCCCAGTGCAGCACCTTGCCTTGGCGGGCCAGATCCCTCATCGTGCCGGCCACGTCCTCGATCGGCACGACCGGGTCGACGCGGTGCTGGTACAGCAGGTCGATGCGGTCGGTGCGCAGGCGCCGCAACTGGGCCTCGACGACCTGACGGATGTGCTCGGGGCGGCTGTTCACGCCGCCGCGCCGCTGGCCCGTCGCCGGATCGACGTCGAAGCCGAACTTGGTGCAGACGACGACACGATCGCGCAGACTGCCTTGCAACGCTTCGCCCAAGAGTTCCTCGGACAGGAACGGGCCATAGACCTCGGCGGTGTCGAACAGCGTGACGCCCAGGTCCGCCGCGCGGCGGATCAGCGCGATGCCGCCTTGCCGGGTGGTGCTGCTGGCGTACAGGTCGACGACCGCATCCGGGGTGCGGCCGGGATGCCATTGCACGCCCAGGCCGATGGGATACACCTCGAAGGGTCCGAGGCGCCGGCGGGCGGCGGTGGGTTTGTCAGCCGTGGCGCGCGCCGCGCCGGCAGTCTGGGCAAAGGCCGATGGCAGCGACGCAACCGCGCCCAGCGCGACGGCAGCGGCCAGCAGGCGGCGGCGGTTCGGCTCGGGATGATTCTTCATGTGTTGCCTCCAAGGTGTTGACGATAGAAGCCCGCCAGCTTCTCCACCGCCGGGCCTACATATTGCGGCTTGTCGTACAGGTCGACGTGCGTGGCGCCGGGAACGACGAACAGTTCCTTAGGGTTCTGCGCCTTGGCCAGCACGTCGTCGCTCCAGAACTTGGTGTCGGCCTTCTCGCCGACGATCAGCAGGATCGGGCGCGGCGAGATCGTCTCGACCTGGGCGAAGGGGAAGAAGGCCATCTGCTGCGCCAGGCTGGTGAACACGTAGTGGCCCGGCGCGTTGGGGTGCTGCCCGCGCGGCGTGCGGTAGTACTCGTAGCCCTCGCGGTACAGCGGCGGGGTCTTGTCGGTGAAATCGGCGTTGGAGGCCGGCACCGCCAGCCCCATTTGCAGCGGCGCGCCTTGCACTTCCTTGTTGCGCTGGGCGGCAATCTCCTTGAGGCGCTGCATGCGCGCTTCGTAGGACAGCGTTCCCATCGCCTGGCGGCGCGCGTCGCCCAAGTCGAACAGGCTGACGGTGGCCACCGCCTTGATGCGCATTTCGGTGGGCGCGTTGCCCAGCGCGTAGCTGCCGCCGGCGCACACGCCCAGCGAGCCGATGTGGTCGGCGTCCACGCCCGGTTGCTGGATCAGGTAGTCGATGGAGCTGCTGATGTCGTCGAGGTGCTGGCCGGGGACTTCCATCAGACGCGGCTCGCCGCCGCTCTCGCCCTGGTAGGACTTGTCGAAGGCCAGCGTGATGAAGCCTTGTTCGGCCAGGCGGGCGGCATACAGGCCGGCGGTTTGCTCCTTCACCCCGCCGAAGGGGTGGGTGACGACGATGGCCGGGTACTTCTTGCCCAAATCGAAGCCCGCGGGCTTGAAGACGATGGCGGCGATGCGCGTGCCCAGGGTGCGCGCCGGATAGCTGGCGCGTTCGATCAGGATGCCCTGGGTGTTGGTGTAGCCGACCACGGCGGGCGGTTTCATGGCTTCGGCTCCTTTCATGCGGGTGGTCTGCGGGGATGCGCTTGCAGCCTCCAAAAGCCCGGTGCTGGCCACGGCGGCGCCGGAGACGGCGACCAGCGAGCCGACCAGGAAGGCGCGGCGGCCGGTTTCGGGTTGTTCGTTATCCATGGAGGTGATCCTCTTAGGGATTGTTCGCAAATAACATGATGAATTATTGGCGTCGTGGGCAGATGCGGTAATTCCATTCACCATGGAAGGCGTCGCGCTGGATATTGATGGCGGCGAACGCCTCGTCAGGAACCTTGACCCCCTTTGGATAGATGCTCTTGTCAAGTT
>JAFLDQ010000008.1 GCA_017302355.1 Dechloromonas sp. | reverse complement strand
ATTGGGCGGTGCCGCCCCGGATGGGGAATGGTGAACCCTCCGGGGGACGAATGATCAACAGTCCATTCGTGCCGTTGTTATCCCCGGCGGGATCCGTCACCCGCCCGCTGGCGTAAGTCGAATAGGCCCACGCTCCGGCCTGAAGCGCGCGGAACCGGAGGTCGACGGTCCGCTGTTCACCGGCGGCCAGGGGAGCCTCGGTGTAGGCGATGTGGATTCCCGAACAACAGTCGGGGTTGAGGGTGCCGCCGGTGACGCCAAGCAGTTCGTAGCCCGGGTTCTTGGTCAGCTCGAATGAGGTCAGCGTCACCGTGCTGGGACCCTGATTGGTGAGCGTCAGCCGGATGGTGAACTCGGAGCCCAGGGATATCTCCTCAGGTGCCTCCACTCGGAGTATCGACAAGTCAGCCGTCGGGTATTGGACCGGAGCGTTGAAGCTTCGCTGGTTGTTCTCGGGATTCGGATCTCGGGCGGCTGAGGTGACACTGCCGCTGCCCCCGAAGAAGGTGCTGAAGGTCTGGAACATTACCGTCAGATTGGTCACCCCTCCGGCGGGGAGTTCTGGAACTTCCAGGAAGTAGCTGTCGAGTCGGGCAAACGCGGTCGGGGGCGTCAGGGCCAGAAGTTGCCCATTGGGCGCCTGCAGCTGGAGCCTGACCCGGGCCGCCGTTTCGGTCCCGAGGTTGGTGACCGAGAGGCTCACGGAAATCGGTTCGAACGGCTCCAGAAGCTCCGGTATTTGCAATCCCACGGCCAGGTCGGTCTGACCTTCGGGAACGGAACTGGATTGCCACAGGATCAACTGCTGATCCGAACGAGCGGCGAGTCCCGAACGACCCCAGCGCACGAGGTCGTTGTAGCTCGGAGAATAGCCGGCGGGAATAACCTCTTCGGCTTCCCGCTGCAGCGTGGACCGGTTGAAGCGAAACACGGAGTACGACTGAATCCCGTAGATCGCATCCCGGGACGGCTCGGTCACGAACTCATTTCCGGGCAGTCCCACGCGAACCTGTCGGGACGCGATCTCGACCACGGCGTTGAAGGAATAAAGCCGCTCGTTGTCTCCGCTGATGCGACCAAATCCGGCGCCGGGGGGAAGAGTAATTGGGGATCCGTAGGCCGTCAGACCGCTGCCGGTCACGGTGTACCCGTGCAGTTGATCCGGATAAGAGACCCAGAGCCGGTTGCCTGCCCAAGCGAGATTTCGGACCTCGGACACCGGCAACGTCGCGCCAGCCACTCGGACGCCCTGACGGTACACGCCGAATCCGCTCTGAGTGGCCAGGGCGAGTCCGTCGGGTTCCCCCGGGAGAGCCAGCAGATCCAGCACCACGTCGTTGGTGACTTCCAGGGCGGCGTCCAGTTGGTCAGTGGCGAGATTCCAACGCACGATCCGGTTGGTGGCGGTGAGCGCCCAGATCGCCAGGCCATCCGAGGTCGGAGCCAACTTCGTGGGTATGGCGTCCAGCACCCGGGTTCGCTCGATCGTCGCGGTGGCCGCGTGGAGAACCGCGAGGCCGGGAGCTTCGGTGTTCGGCAGGCGACCCAGGGCCAGCGCAAGCCGATTGCTGTCAGGCATCCCCACGAGATGGCGGAGGTACAAGACCAGGCCCCGGGTTTCACCAAAGGTTGGGGGGACAATGCGCGTCTCGACGATCTGAGTGTTGTCGGCCGGCTGCGAATCGGGAGTGAAGGACGTGACGGTCAGCCGATCCCGAATGAATCCGACCGGGACAGATCCGCGCAGCTGGAGGACTTCCCGGTGTTCCCCCGGGGCCAGGGAGCCCAGTTCGCTTGGTAGTGCCTGTTCGGAGGAAACTGCCACCCGATAGGCGATGCCGGGACCACGGTTGGTAACGTGAAGGGTCCAGGGCACTCCATAGCCGAGCGAGGGTAGCACACTGGAAGGGAGTTCCGCCGGGGCCTCCACCGAGAGGGCGAGGTCAGCGGTGGTTTCGGCGAGTTGCGGAGTTTCCCACACCAGCAGTCGTTGTCCGTTGCCGGTGAGCAGGGCGAATTGACTAGGTCCCCAGCGAACCAGTCGGCCGGGAGCGGCTCCCCCTGGGAAATTGCCGCTGGGCAGGCCATGCTGGCTGCGCAGTCCGAACGAAGTGGACTCCAACAGACGGAACTCGCTGTTCGCATAGACGAATCCGACCAGGCCGCGATCTGGAAGGGGCATGACCTGATAAAAGTTCCAGCTGTCCATGGGGGCTTCGAGTTCGATGGCGAGGGTATCGGCCGAAAAGACCCGGCCATAACCGGTGTACAAACGGTCCCCGGCCAACACGACATTGGGCGCTTGTGAAACGCTTCCTGAACCGAAGCCTTGTTCCTGCAGTTCCACACCCGCCTCGGTCACGCGGAGTCGGGCCAGAACGGAGGCAGTGGAGATATACGCCTCGGTCGAGGTGCGTCCGGGTATTAGGTCATTCAGAGCAAAGCCGGAGGGAATGATGGGGGTGTTGGTTCGCCGCACCCCGGCGTCGTACGCCGCCAGAACCGGTTCACTACCGTCGGGGACGATGGCACGTTCCAAGGTCACGATGCGTTCGCTGCCACCCGGCAACACCGCGAGTGACAGAGCGGCTCGATTGGTCGCCTGCGGCCCGAGTGGCCATTCCCGATCGAAGCGCCAGTTCAGCAGATCAATTCTCTGAACGGTATCCGACGATGAGGCGATCCAAGCCACGGAGCCATCTGCCGCCACAGCCAGATGACTTCCCGGTCGCGGTAGAGTCAGGGTACGGAGCACCACTCCGCTTTGGGGATCCAGTTCCTGCAGTTCGCCGGTGGCATTGGTCTCGGTGCCGGCCGAGAGCAGCAGCGTTCCCCGACCGGGAAACAGCGCCAGATCCAGGAACGCATTGGTGCGCTCAAATCCCCGCAGCAGATCGAAGGGCGCGGTGGTGTTGGTGAGGCCACCCGCGCGCAGGCTCAAGCGTAGCCCCAGACCCTGACCTTGGAGGGTGATTGTCTCGCGAAGTTGTCCCAGGGTGAACGCCACTGGATTCGGGTTCGGCATCAAGGTGGCCACGGTCGGACTGGCCTCGACGGCGAGTTGTCCCAGCAGATTGGTTCTCTGGACGGATTGATTTCGCCGGGCCCAAGCTTCGAAGACGAAGGGTTGACCGGACCAAATCACCGAAGGCGTGAACGGAGCGAGTTCGTCCAACGGCTGAACATCATCATCCGCTCCATACACGTAATTGCAGACCGCCAACCGGTCCGCGAGGGACACGCAGATCTCACTGGAAAAGGGGCCTTCTGCCTGCGTGTTGTTGGGGCAGACCAGGGGAATCGGAACCCGGGCGACACCAGCGGGCACGGTCACGGTCGCCGGGACCTGAATTCGCTCCGAACTGCTCTGGAGGCGAAAGGTCATCTCCAGGTCGTAGCCGCTTTGCAGAACCAGCCAGGCGGTGTGGGTCTGTCCTTCGACAATCTCGGTGGGCCACTCCACCGAGAGTCCCTCCCGGTCGTCGTTCTGAATTCGCACCCCGACTTCCGCCGTTCCCGCTGACGTCGAGGCCGTGATTCGCGCGGACGGTTGGCCGAGATTCACCACGGCATCGTCGTCCACAAACCACTCGAACGCGGCCGCGGATTGACCCGCCGGAATCAAAACGGTGGCGGGAACGCGCAACGGAGCGTCAGCGTTCAGGCGCACTTCCACGGGATGAGTCGTGGGCGCCTCCAGCACGACTTGGCCGATGGTCTGGCGTCCGCTGCCCTCTTCGACGGAATCGGGCAGTACGAGAAACACAGGTAGGATTTCGTCGTCCTCGTTCACGAAGGTCCAGGAACCGGACAGGAAGCCGGGAGCCTCGGCCCGCACCGTGACGCGCGCGTGACCATCGGCGACGAGATCGTTGAGATTGGTGAGAGTGACGATGGCCTGATACGGCGGGGTGGCGGGCAACACGACTTCGGTCGGCAGGGAGACTTCCAACGCGGCATCCGTGCTGAAAGTCACCCGCAACGGTGTGGTCAACGGCGTGAGACTGGACACGCGAACTTCGAATGCCCCGGATTGGGCTTCCCGCCGGGTGGCAGACTCGACGCCGATCGCTTCCAGGGCCAGTTGCGGGAGTGTCTGCGTCCCGGGCAACGGCGCGACGGGCCAAACCCGGAAGGGGGCGGACTCGACCCGCGGGCGGCCGGGTTCGGCAACGGCCACCATCGTGCTTTCGGCATCCAGCGGCGTGTGACCGACGATGAAGGTCGCGTGCTTCTGAAGGTCCAGCGTCCGGCGAAAGCGCTTGACGTCTCCCCGGCCATAGCCGTTGGGCCGGCTCGGCTGAAACTGCCGGTTGTTGACCAGTTCGACGGCGAGATCGGGGTGGCGATGGATATTGACCAGCATGTCCCTGGTCACGTTCTCTTTCGGCGCTGCCGCATGGCAGGCGAGAAAATCCGTCGAGGCGACGACAAACGGCAGGAGGCGATAGAAATCGTCCATCGCCTTGCGATAGGCCTGACCCCGGCGGGCTACCAGTTCCCTCGCCCACAGCAGCCCCTGCGGGACGCCATCCTTGGCGATGTCCTCGGTGAAGGAATCATGGTTGCCACGGATGTAGAACACCTGCAGCGGAAAGCGCAACTTGAGCCGGAAGATCAGATCCATCATCAGCATCGAACCGTCCATCTCGCGGAGTTTCCCGTCCTCCTCGCAGTGGACCGCATCCCCCAGGATGATCAGGGCGGCGCTGCCATCCTCGAGCGCATCGAGAAAGGCGTTCTGACTGAGCACCGTCAGCAGGTTGTCGATCTGTGCATGCAGGTCGGCGACCACGATCGGGGTCAGACTGCCGGGCAGCACGACCAGTCCGCCGGGCAGGCCCCAGTCGCTCCGCGGCCGATAGGCCTCGTGCTGCATGACCCCGATGACCTGTTCAATCAATACCAGCGCCGCGTCCGCCGGCAGCGGCTCGATCGGGCCGCCGAAGATCTCGCGCAGGCGGCGGTAGCTGCCCTCCCGTGTGCCGCGCACATCGCTGGCGAAGCGGCCGATCGTCGAACCGGCGCCGCCGAGATTGCGGAAGACCAGCGATTCCGGGCCCTGGATGATGACCAGGTGTTCCTCGTCGACCGCCTCCGGATAGTTGAACAGCGCCTGCTGGATGCGGTCCCCCGACCCCAGCGAGACCCAGCTTCTCGGCGTCAGGCGCAGGAAGCCGGCGATCCGGCCGGCTTCTCCGGCGGGATCGACGATGACGAAGTTGCCCGTCCTGGCGGCCTTCCCGCGCTCGTCGATGCGGGTCTCGTGATAGAGATGGAGTTTCTTGTCATCCTGACCCAGAGTGATTTCGATCGGTACACGGTCGAAGGAGACCCGGACCTTGATGTCGCCCAGCCGGTAGTTGCTGCGCAGCCGGATCTCATGACCCGGGCCGGCCCCCAGCCGCGTCAGCATCCGCTTGAGCGGAGCCAGAAGCCTCGTGACCGTGATCGGCCGGCGGTTGGCAAGCAGGTTCATGGCGGCCCCGGCGGATCGGCGAATCGCCGCGGCGGATTCTCGATCAGATCGCGCAGATAGACCTGGAAACCCTTCCGGTGCAGATGCTCGGCAAGGCGCACGAATGCTGCGTGCTGGACGATGCAGATTTCCCGGCTGAGTTGCCTGTCCACCACGTGCGTACTGTGCCGCGCCCGCTCGGCGCGGCGCTCGAAGACCAGGTCCGCCGACGGTATCAGGAATTCGAAGACGTAGCGGCGATACCAGTCAACATTGAAAAAGAAACGTTTGCGCGGCGGAAGCTGGATACGGTCAAAATCAATCGCCGGCGCCGGATCGCGGTCGTAGAACTCGGCGTCGAAGACGGTCACCGCGTCGTCCAGACCCTCGAGGGGCATGCCGAGGTGAATCTCCCGCGGCCGCACGGAGAGGATTTCGGACCGCCACCAGTGGTTCCTGGCGAGGTCGAGGTAGCCCTCCTCCGACCAGCCGCCGAGGCGCGTGATCAGGGTGCTCTTGCCGGCGCCGGGAGGGCCGGTCACCAGAATCTGGCGGAAGCGAACGTCGGCGGGGAAATCGATCCCCTTGATATTCTGCAGGGATTCGATGGGCTCGGTTGGCAGATCCGGCATGGCTGACGCCTGACTCGAAGGAAAGACGGCGGCCCGCCGGGCCGCCGTCTGGACAAAGTTGCGGCCAATTCTAGCCGAAAACGGCGCGCAGGATATGGAAGACGATGGCCGCCAGAATGCCGGCAACGGGCACGGTGATGATCCAGGAGAGGATGATGCCGCCGATCACCCGCAGGTCGAGCGCGCCGATCCCGCGGGCGATCCCCACCCCGATCACCGCACCGACGGCGATGTGGGTGGTCGACACCGGCATCCCCATCCCGGACGCCGCCACGACGACGATCGAGGCGGCGACGGTGGCCGCATAACCGCGGGTCGGCGTCAGCTCGGTGATCTTGTGGCCGATGGTGGCCATCACCTTGTAGCCGTAGGTCACCACACCAACGACGATGGCGATGGCGCCGAGCAGCAGCATGAACGGCGTCACCGCCGACCGCGCACTCACCGACCGGGTCTCGATGATCTGAATGGCGGTCGCCATCGGCCCGACCCCGTTGGCGAGATCGTTGGAACCGTGCGCGAAGGCCAATGCCGCACCGGTAAACACCATCAGCGGGACGAACAGCTTCTCGACACTGGCAAAGTGAAAGATCCGGTCTTCGCTCTCTTCGAGGTGGATGCGGCCCATCAGCACCTTGACGAGGATCGCCAGGGCGATGCCGATCGCGATCGCCAGGAACTGCCCCTGGACGCCGCCGAGATTGATATCGACGTGCCTGAGCCCCGTGGTGATGGTGACCAGCGCAACGATCCAGCCGACCAGGAACGCATACATCGGACCCCACCTGCGCGCCTGGCGGATCGGATTCCCGGTATTGAAGATCAGCCTGCGGATGCTCAGCGTCAGCAGCAGCGCCACGATGGCGCCGAGCACGGGAGAGAGCAACCAACTGACGACGATTTCGGCAATCACTTCCCAGTTGACCGCACCGGCGCCGAGCGCGGCGACACCGGCGCCGCATATGGCGCCGACGATCGCATGGGTCGCGGACACCGGCCAGCCGCGCATGCTGGCGATCGTCAGCCAGATTCCGGCCGCCAGCAGCGCCCCGATCATGACGAACAGCAGCAACTGCGGCGCCGGCTCGAACAGCCTGCCGTCGATGATCCCTTTGGAAACGGTGGCCGCCACCTCGCCGCCGGCCAGATAGGCGCCGGCGAACTCCATGACCGCCGCCAGGAGCAGCGCGCTCTTGAGGGTGACGGCTCCGGAACCGACCGAGGTGCCCATGGCATTGGCCACGTTGTTGGCGCCCATACCCCAGCACACGCAGAGGCCGAAGGCCAAGGCCATGACATGGAACACGGTCGAGTGCTGCGCAATGATCTCCACGATGCGACCCCTGGCGGTGAAGTGCTGAAATGAAGGGACGGTCTCAAGAGCCCCGACGACCGCTGCGACCCGTAATGCGCGCTCCCCAACCCCCGGTCGTCAATGGGCGATCATCAGGCGCAGGCGGTCACCCACCCTCTCGGCATAGTCGGCCAGGTTGCCCACCCAGCGGATCACCTGGTACCAGAACATCACCGACACCGGACTCAGACTGTCCTCCTGAGCGAAAAGCGCCTTCGCCAGGGAAGCGCCCATCAGGTCAGTGTCGGTCTCCATGTAGCCCAGTTCAAGGATCATCGCTTCCACACGCTCGACCTCGCGGCCGCGAAAACCCGACTCCAGCAGTTCGTCGAGTTCCTCGATGATCCTGTGTGCCTGGCCGCAGGTCTCGGTGCAGCGGGCGACGAATCTCGTCAGCGGTTCGCCCATGCCGGCGGGAACCTCCATCTTCCGCTGGACCAGCAGGCCGGCGATGTCCTGCGCGATGCCGGCGATCGTATCCTGCATCGCCAGCAATTCAAGCAGGTCGCGCCGGTCGACCGCCAGCAGCAGACTCCTCGGCAGATGGCCGCGCAACTCGTTCTTGATGGTGTCCGCCTCGCTCTCCCTGGCGAAGATCTTCTCCTTCTGCGCCTCGAGCCGTGCGTCGTCCCCCTCGATCAGGGCGGCGAACAAAGCCGGCACTTCGCCAATGCACTCGATGACGACGCGCATGTGCTGTTGCAGCGGCTTGAACGGCGACTTGCCGAACAACGCCGCCACGGAGTTGGTGGATAACATGGGCTCCTCCCGCACGAACCAGCCGGTGGACGGACCAGCGAGCACGGCGCCGCAAGCGCGGCTCCCCGCCCACCTGCCGAAGGTCGATCACTGGCGACGATTCTAACCCTCGCTTCAGCTTGGTCAACCGTTGTCGCGGAGATCGCCGGAAGCGGGCTGGCGGCGGTTTTCACTGACGTTTCGCTACTCCGCCTGAACCGCTGCCAATCATGGCGCTGCAAAAAACCCGCAAGACGCAGTGCCATGCGGGTTTCGGACTCTCTTGGCGTGGTGGGCGGTACTGGGATCGAACCAGTGACCCCTGCCGTGTGAAGGCAGTGCTCTACCGCTGAGCTAACCGCCCGCCGAGAGCCGCGCATTTAACCACAAGTCCGGAAACGGGTCAAACGCCGGTCGGATAGAATACGGCCCTTGCCTTCCTTACCAGATCCGCACTCCATGACGCCCGTTCGCACCCGATTCGCCCCCAGTCCCACCGGCTACCTCCACATCGGCGGCGCCCGCACCGCCCTCTTTTCCTGGGCGTTCGCCCGCCGCCACGGCGGTGTCTTCATCCTGCGCGTCGAGGATACCGACGTCGCCCGCTCGACGCCGGAGGCGCTGCAGGCGATCCTCGACGGCATGGCGTGGCTCGGACTGGCGCACGACGAAGGCCCGTTCTACCAGATGCAGCGCATGGATCGCTACAAGGACGTGATCCGCCAGATGCTTGCCGCCGGTACCGCCTACCCTTGCTACACGACGCGCGAGGAACTCGACGCGCTGCGCGCCGAGCAGGAGACGCGCAAGGAAAAGCCCCGCTACGACGGCCGCTGGCGCCCGGAACCCGGCAAGATCCTGCCCGCGCCGCCGGCCGGGCTGCCGCCGGTGGTCCGCTTCCGCAACCCGACGGACGGTGTGGTCGCCTGGGACGACCAGGTCAAGGGGCGCATCGAGTTTGCCAACGCCGAGCTCGACGACCTGATCATCGCTCGCGCCGACGGCACGCCGACCTACAATTTCTGCGTCTGCGTCGACGACTGGGACATGGGCATCACCCACGTCATCCGCGGCGACGACCACGTCAACAACACGCCGCGCCAGATCAACATCCTGCAGGCGCTGGGCGCCGACATTCCGCAGTACGCGCACCTGTCGATGATCCTCGGCGACGACGGCGCCAAGCTGTCGAAACGGCATGGCGCCGTGTCCGTCATGCAATACGACGAGGACGGCTACCTGCCCGAAGCGGTCATCAACTACCTGGCCCGCCTCGGCTGGTCGCATGGCGACGCCGAGGTCTTTTCGCGTCAGCAGTTCGTCGAGTGGTTCGACCTCGACCACATCACCGCCTCGGCCGCCCAGTTCAACACCGAGAAACTCCTGTGGTTGAACCAGCACTACATGAAGCAACTGCCGCTCGCCGAAGTCGCGGAGAAGGTCAGGACCCGTCTTGCCGCCCGCGGCGTCGACACCGGGGCCGGGCCCGACCTGGAAAAAGCCGTCGCCCTGTACGTTGACCGCAGCAACACGCTGAACCTGCTCGCCGACGCGGTGGAGATCTTCTATGTCGATTTCCCGCCCGCGCCCGGCCTGCTGGCGCAGCATCTGACGGACGATGTGCGGCCGGCTCTCGCCGAATTTGCCGCCGCCCTCGCCGGGGTTGCCTGGGACGCCGCCGCCATCGCCGCGCTGATCAAGGAAACCGTCGCCAGACACGGCCTCAAGATGCCCAGGCTGGCGATGCCCCTGCGCGTGATCCTCACCGGCCAGGCGCAGACCCCGTCGGTCGATGCCGTCATCGCGCTGATCGGTCGCCGCAGGGTCCTCGAAAAACTGGCCGCCCTGCGGACGTGACGACTTGGCGCGACAGGCTTCTCCGGGAACCCGCCGTGCCCCAGAATCCGCTTGACACAAGGATTTCCGCAGAGATATAAATCGTTCCGCGGACATATTTCGATGTCGTTTTTCCACCAAAGGGGATCCCATGAACAAATCTGAACTGATCGACGTTATCGCTGCGCAAGCCGATATCTCCCGGGCTGCCGCCGGTCGCGCACTGGATGCAACCGTTGCCGCCGTCACGGACGCGCTCAAGGCTGGCGACAGCGTGAGCCTGATCGGCTTCGGAACCTTTTCCGTCGGCGAGCGCGCCCCCCGCACTGGCCGCAACCCGCGTACCGGGACGACCCTGACCATCAAGGGCGCCAAGGTTCCCAAGTTCCGTCCCGGCAAGAGTCTCAAGGACGCTGTCCAGTAATCGAACCCCGGGTGCTTAGCTCAGTTGGTAGAGCGCTAGCCTTACAAGCTGGATGTCGGGGGTTCGAACCCCTCAGCACCCACCAGGACATCCGGCCCACTTTTCCACCGGCCCCGCTCGCGCAGCGGGGTTTTTGTTGATCGCCAACACCCCGGCAAAGGCAGCCATGGCGTGCGAGCATCCCGCACACGACAGTCATGGGCAACGCCGCGCGGCAACCGCATGCCCGTTCACCGCCCGCCTCAGGCCGCGGGCGGCTTTCCCCGGGCATGCCCGGTCGGGTTCCGGGTGGCGGCCAGAATGCCGCGCAGGATGTTGATCTCGTCGCGTTCGAGGCGGGTTCGCGAGAAGAGACGGCGCAGTTTTGGCAGCAGCCGCCCCGGAGCAGCCGGGTTGAGAAACCCCGTTTCGGTCATCACCGTCTCGAAATGCGCATAGAGGCCCTCGACTTCATCGTGGGTCGCCAGTCGCGCCGGCGTGGGAGCGGCCGGTGCATCAGCCACTGCCGGCATCCCGGCGAAGGCGGCCAAGCGGATCTCGTAACTCATCACCTGCACCGCCGCGCCGAGATTCAGCGAACTGAACTCCGGGTTGGCCGGAATCGTCACCGCCGCATGGCACTGCCGGATCTCGTCATTGGTCAGGCCCACGGTTTCATTGCCGAACACCAGCGCCACCTGACCGTGCTCGGCTTGCGCCAGCAGACGGGCCGCCATCTCGCGCGGCTGCCCGCTGGGCGGGCCCAGATCGCGACGGCGCGCCGACAGGGCGACGACAAAGAAGGCATCGGCCAGCGCTTCGGGAAGCGATCCGGTGATTTTTGCCGATTTCAGCAGGTCGACCGCGCCAGTCGCCCGCGCGTCGGCTTGCGGATCGGGAAACGCCCGCGGCTCGACCAGGCACAGATCGGACAGCCCCATGGTCTTCATCGCCCGCGCCACCGCCCCGATGTTTCCAGGATGGCTCGGGCGACACAGGACGACACGGATTCGCGACAGCAGGAGTTCGGGCTTCATAGTAAAATCGCGTCTTTCCCAATGGATCGGGCGGCCTCGCCACCCGCCAGCTCTTTACGCCATGCATCCAGCCCTGAACATCGCCGTCAAGGCGGCGCTCCGCGCCGGCAAGATCATCAATCGCGCGTCCAACGACCTTGACCTGCTCAAGGTGGAAATGAAACAGACCCACGATTTCGTGACCGAGGTCGACCGGAAGGCCGAGGCGGCGATCATCGAAACGTTGCGGGACGCTTATCCGCAGTACGGGATTCTAGCAGAGGAGTCGGGAGCGACCGCCGCGAACGGCTCCGCCGAACTCGATTACCGCTGGATCATCGACCCCCTGGACGGCACCACCAACTTCATTCATGGCCTGCCGCAGTACGCCGTCTCGATCGCGCTGGCAAGGGGCGCGAGCATCGAACAGGCGGTCGTCTTCGATCCCACCCGCAACGAACTGTTTACCGCCAGCAAGGGAGCAGGCGCCTTCCTGAACGACCGCCGGATTCGCGTTTCGCGGCGGACCAGACTCGAGAATTCGCTGCTCGGCACCGGATTCCCCTATCGCATGTTCGACCACGTCGACACCTACCTTGCGATCTTCAAGGAACTGACCCGGAAAACCGCCGGCCTGCGCCGCCCTGGCGCCGCGGCGCTCGATCTCGCCTATGTCGCCTGCGGTCGCTACGACGGATTCTGGGAATTCGGGTTGTCCCCGTGGGACATGGCCGCCGGCGCGCTGCTGATCGCGGAAGCCGGCGGCCTGGTCAGCGACATGCGCGGTGAAGCGGGCTACCTGGTCAGCGGCAACATCATCGCCGGCACGCCGAAGGTGTTTGCGCCGTTGCTCAACCTCATCCGCGAACGATTGCCGGAGTCAGTCACCGCCTGAGCGCCGGCCGGAAGCAGGCCCGGTCGGCAATCCCCGGACCGAGACAGGGAACTACTTCTCGACCTTGTCCGCGACGGCGCCCGCCTTGAAGCCGGTAAACATGTTGCGCGTCTGACTCTGCAGCTGATCCTGCATCTGCTGGAACATCTTCTTCGACTGATCCATGTAGGCCGTCATCATGCTCTGCATCGCGGGTTGCTGGAAATTGAGGAACTGCGCCCAGAAATCCGCCTGGAGATGGCTGCTGTCGCCGTACATCGAGCGCGACTGCTCCTGCAGCCTGTGCTGGAAATCGACGAAGGTGCGCATGTTGTTCTCGAGGTACTTGCCCAGCATCCCCTGCATCGCGCTGCCGTAGAAGCGGACGAAACCGGACAGCAATTCGCAGGAGAACAGGGGAACGCCGCCGCTCTCCTCCTCGAGGATGATCTGCAGCAGGATGCTCCGCGTCAGGTCGTCGCCGCTCTTGGCGTCGAGCACCTTGAACGGTTCGAACTTGAGGACGAGATCCTTGACGTCTCCCAGCGTGATGTAGGCGCTCGTCCTGGTGTCGTAGAGACGGCGATTGGGGTATTTCTTGATGAGACGTACTTCCTCGGACATCCGGCATCCCTCGAACGAATCCCTGTGCACTGCAACATTATAGAACAAAAAAACAGGCGCCCGCAGGCGCCTGTTCTTGATGCAGCGCAAAATTTCCGCAATTACTGGTAGTACAGGCCGCCGTTCAGGTTCATCGTGGCGCCGGTCATGAAGCCGGCGAGTTCGGAGGCCAGATAGACGCAGGCGCCGCCGATCTCTTCCGGCTTGGCCAGACGCTTCATCGGCACGCCATCGATGATGGTCTGCAGGATTTCCGGCTTGATCGCCATGACCATCTTGGTGGCGACGTAGCCCGGGCAGATGGCATTGACGGTGACGCCCTTGGACGCCAGTTCGGCAGCCAGCGCCTTGCTGAAGCCGATGACGCCCGCCTTGGCGGCCGAGTAGTTGGTCTGGCCGGCCTGGCCCTTGAGGCCGTTGACCGAGGAGATGTTGATGATGCGGCCCCAGCCGCGCTCGGCCATCTTGGCCGAGACCTGCTTGGTCATGTTGAACAGCGAGGTCAGGTTGGTGCCGATGACGGCATCCCAGCCATCGCGTTCCATCTTGGCGAACATGCGGTCACGGGTGATGCCCGCGTTGTTGACCAGAATATCGACCGGGCCGGCTGATGCTTCGGCTTCCGCCACCATCCTCACGCAGTCGTCCCAGGAGGAAATGTCACCGGCGACGCAGACGAAGTCGTTGAAGCCCGCGGCGGCCATTTCCTTCAGCCACTCTTCCTTGTTGTCGAACTGCGGGTGATACGAGGCAACCACCTTGTGACCGGCCTTGGTCAGTTCCTGACAGATCGCGGTTCCCAGACCGCCCATGGCGCCTGTAACGAGTGCAACACGTTGTGTCATAGTTCTTCCTTCCTGTTGTTGATGTTTACAGCGGGTAAAAAAACACGCCGGTCAGTCCATGTGCTGGCCGCCGTTGATGGAAATCTTGGCACCGGTGAGGTCACGGGCATGGGCCTCGAAAGCGAAGCCCTGGGCGCGCATGCCCCCGGTCACCAGCGCAGATCCTGACATTGTCTCCCCCTCCTCGGAAGCATCCTTTCACACCGCCCGTTGACGCACGTAGCGGCCGGGCGCCGGCTCGATCGGCTTGTACTTGGCATTCCCTGGCCGACGCGCCGCCCGTGACTCGCCGGCATGCGGTTTGAGCCAGGCGGCCCAGTCGGTCCACCAGCTGCCCGGCCGCTCCTCTGCCGCGGTCAACCAGCCTTCGGCATCGATTTTCACGTCGTCATTGACCCAGTAGTTGCGCTTGTTCTTGCTCGCCGGATTGATGGCGCCGGCGATATGGCCGGAAGCGCCCAGGACGAAGCGCGCCTCGCCCCCGAGAATCCGCGTCGTCTCGTACGCCGACTTCCACGGAACGATATGGTCCTCACGCGTTGCCAGCACGTAGACCGGCATCGCCAGTGCACCCAGATCGATGCGCTGACCGCACATCTCCAGCTTGCCGGGGACGCGCAGGCTGTTGTCGAGGTAGAGGTTGCGCATGTACCAGCAGGCGAACGGCCCCGGCAGATTGGTCGAATCCGAATTCCAGTAGAGCAGATCGAAGGCCTGCGGCTTCTGCCCTTTCAGGTAGTTGCCGGCGACATAGTTCCAGACCAGGTCGTTGGCCCGCAGGAAGGAGAAAGTGCTCTGCAGGTCGCGCGCCGGCAGCAGGCCGCCCTTACCGATGGCCGACTCGCGCGCGGCCAGGGCATTGGCGTCGATGAACAGGCCGATCTCGCCGGTGTCGGAAAAATCGAGGAGCGTCGTCATCAGGGTCAGCGATGCGGCGACGTCTTCACCCCGGCCCTTGAGCACTGACAGGGCCGAAGTCAGGATCGTCCCGCCGACGCAGAATCCCAGCGTATTGACCTGCCCTGCCTGGCAGATCTCCCGCGCCACGCGCAGTGCGGCAATCGGCCCTCGTTCGAGGTAATCGTCCCAGGTCAGGTGGCCATGCTCTTCCTGGGGATTGCGCCAGGAAACCAGAAAGACCGTGTTGCCCTGGTCGACCATGAAGCGGATCAGCGAGTTGTCGGGCTGCAGATCCATGATGTAGAACTTGTTGATGCACGGCGGCACGACCACCAGCGGCAACGCGCCGGCTTCCGGCGTCAGCGGCGCGTACTGGATCAACTGCATCACGTCGTTCTCGTACACCACGGCGCCTTCGGTCGTCGCGATGTTGCGACCGATTTCGAAGACCGATTCGTCGGTCATCGAAATGCGGCCTTTCCCGAAATCCCCGATCAGATTGTTGATTCCGTCGGTGATGCTCCGGCCCTCGCTTTCCAGCGCCACCTTGATGAATTCCGGATTGGTCGCGGCGTAATTGGAGGGCGCCATGGCGTCGACGATCTGGCGCGCCAGGAAACGCATGCGGTTGCGCGCCTTGTCGTCGCTCGCCGGGATCAACTCGACCAGATCCTTCAGGAATTTCGAGTTGAGCAGGTAGGCCTGATGCAGGTAGTCGAAGACCGGACTTGCGCGCCATTCGGGCGCCGCAAAGCGGCGGTCGCCGGCATCGGCCGCGACCTTGAACGTCTCCGGCTCGCCTGGCTGGCGGGTCAGCAGCGACCGCCACAGGGAGATCTGCTGGTCCATGAACTGCTTCTGCAGCGCGATCAACGCCTGCGGGTCGACAACCGGCGGAACGCCTGCCCCCGGATTTCCGGCCTGGCCGATGAAGGCCATGAACTGCTGCGCCATATCCTGACCGGCCTGCATGAACCGCAGGGGCGAACCCGTGAAAGCGTCGCTGGTGTCAGATCCCTCTTGCGCCATGGTCAGTTTTTTCCCTGTAGATTGATCGGGGTCCAGCGTTTGGATTCTCCATACCAGCCAGAGCGCTGTCAATGGATTTGCATGCATAATCGTCCGCATGTACATCGTCGCCATCGGCTGGCTTTACGTGACCGTCCTCGTCGCGGTGAACGAGCCGACGGTCTTCTCCGCAATCGTCTCCTTCCTGTTCTATGGCCTGCTGCCCTGCGGGTTGCTGCTCTGGATCGCTGGCAGCAAGGGTCGCCGCCAGCGCCGGCGCCAGCAGGAGCTAGTCGCCGGCGACCAGGCGGGCGACAACGATCGAGGCGATGCCAAGCCCGATCAGTAGGATCTGCTGCACCGTCGCCTTCAGTTCGGTCCGCTTGTGCAGTCCGGGAATCAGGTCGGCCACGGCGACGTAGATCATGCTCGCCGCCGCCAGACCCAGCAGCGAGGGGATCCACGCGGTCAGTTGCGACAGGGCGAAGTAGGCGAGCATCGCACCGACCAGCGTCGCCAGGCTCGACAGCAGGTTGAAGGCGAGCGCGCGGGCGCGGCTGTAGCCGGAATGCAGCAGGATGAGGAAGTCGCCGACCTCCTGGGGAATCTCGTGGGCGATGATGGCCAGCGCGGTGACGATCCCGAGTTCCCTGCTTTCCAGAAATGCGGCGGCGATCAGGATGCCGTCGACGAAGTTGTGGAAGGTGTCGCCGACCAGGATCAGCATTCCCGAGCGCCCGTGATCATGGACGGGGGCGCGGGCATCGTGCGCCTCGCAATGATCGTGATGGCAGTGCCGCCACAGGACCAGCTTTTCCAGCAGGAAGAAGGCGAGAATCCCGAACAGGACGGTTGCCGCCATGCGCTGCGGGTCGCCGTGCTCGAACGCATGCGGCAGGATTTCCAGGAATGCCGCGCCCAGCAGCGCGCCGATGGCGTAGGAAATCAGCACATGGACCCGCTGCGTGCCGGCCGCGAGAGTCACTGCCGCCGCCACCACGACGCTCAACACGCCACCGGCCAGTGCAACGGCGATGATCCAGGCAAGAGTGCTCACGGGCAACCAGATCCGATCCTGAGAAAGGCGCGGATCATACACTGTCCAGCCAGATCAGACTCGCCATCCTTCCGGTCGTGCGCTCGCGGCGATAGGAAAAGTAGCGCTCGGACTCGCTGAAGGTGCACGCGCCGCCGCCGCTGATCGCGCCGATCCCCGCCTGCTCCAGACGCTGCCGCGCCAGCAGGTAGATGTCGCACAGCCATTTGTCCTGTCCGGTCGCCACAAACGCGGCTCCGGCCGAAGGATTCCGCGCGACAAAGGCGGCGCGCACTTCGCTCCCAACCTCGAAACAGCGCGGGCCGATTGCCGGGCCCAGCCACGCCAGCAGTTCCCCGGGAGCCGCCGCCATCGCCGCCACCACGCTCTCCAGGACACCGTCCAGCAGCCCACGCCAGCCGGCATGCGCGGCAGCGACCACCGAGCCCCGGCGATCGCACAGCAGCACCGGCAGGCAATCGGCAGTCATCACCGCGCACACCGTTCCCGGCCGGCGTGCAAACGCCGCGTCGGCCTCGCCGGTTTTCGGCTTCCTGTCGGCGTCGACCGCAACGATGCCGTGCACCTGCGTGAGCCAGCGCGGTTCGCCGGGCAATGCCTCGCGCAGCGCCCGGCGATTCGCCGCAACGGCGGCCGGATCGTCGCCGACATGATCGCCAAGGTTGAAACTCGCCCATGGCATCTTGCTGACGCCCCCGTTGCGCGTCGTCTGCAGGGCCTTGACATTGGCCGGCGCCGCCCAGTCGGGAACGAAGGCTTCACCCACCGCGCAGCACTTCCAGCAATGCGCTCATGTCCGCTGGCGGCGGCGCCTCCCACTGCCGCATCCGCCCGCTGACCGGATGCAGCAGGGCCAGGCGGGTCGCATGCAGGGCCTGCCGGGAAAACGCCGGCAGACGTGGATCGGGCTTGCCATAGACTGGATCGCCGAGCAGCGGATGCCTGATCGACGCCATGTGCACGCGGATCTGGTGGGTGCGCCCGGTTTCCAGCGAGCATTCGACCAGCGCGCAGCGGGCGAACTGCTCGAGGACGCGGAAGTGGGTTGTCGCCGCCTTCCCGCCGCGGGTTTCCGGAACCACCGCCATTTTCGTCCGGTGCACCGGATGCCGCCCCACTGGCGCCGCGATCGTCGCATCGCGGCGCACGACGCCACAGACGACCGCCAGATACTGGCGCTTCACGCTGCGCGCCTGCAACTGGCGCACCAGGCCGGTCTGGGCGGCGAGCGTCTTGGCGACCACCAGCAGCCCGCTGGTATCCTTGTCCAGGCGATGCACGATGCCGGCGCGCGGCACCTCGGCGATCGCCGGCACATGATGGAGCAGGGCGTTCATCAGGGTGCCGCTCCAGTTGCCGCTCCCCGGGTGCACGACCAGGCCGGGCGGCTTGTCGATGACCAGCAGCGCTTCGTCCTCGAAGACGATGGCGAGCGGGATGTCCTCGGGCTGCCCGGCAAGTTCCCTGATCCCCGGCGGCTCGCTGAGGATCAGGATTTCGCCACCCAGCAGCTTGTGCTTCGGCTGCGTCTCGATGCGCCCGCTCACCGCCACGCGCCCTTCGCGCACCCAGGTCTGCAGGCGATTGCGCGAATGCTGCGGCAGCACTTCGGCGAGCACCTGATCGAGACGCCACCCGGCGCAACGATCCGGAACCCGGGATTGATCGGACGGAGTTCGGCTATAATCGGCGGGGTCTTCCAAAGGATCGTTCATGATGCGAAGTTTACCCGCATTCCCCACCTTTCTCCGTCTGGCGACCGCGCTCCTGATCGCCAGCGTCATCGCCGGTTGCGGCATTCTTTCCGGCGACAAGGACGAAACCGCCGGCTGGTCGGCCAACAAACTGTACGCCGAGGCCAAGGATGCGCAAAGCAGCGGCGCCTGGGACAAGGCGGCCAAGTACTACGAAAAGCTCGAGGCGCGTTATCCGTACGGGCGTTATGCCCAGCAGGCCCAGCTCGAACTGGGCTACGTGTACTGGAAGGCGGGCGAGGCGGGCTCGGCGATCGCCGCCAGCGACCGTTTCATCAAGCTGCACCCCAATCATCCGGCGGTCGACTATGCCTACTACCTGAAGGGCCTGGTCAGCTTCAACGAGGATCTGGGCTATGCGCCCTATATCAGCACGCAGGATCCGACCGAGCGCGACCCGAAGTCGGCACGCGAAGCATTCGACGCCTTCCGCGAACTGGCCACCCGCTTCCCGGAAAGCAAATACACCCCCGACGCCATCCAGCGGATGAATTACCTGGTCAATGCGCTGGCATGGCATGAGGTCCATGTCGCGCGCTATTACATCAATCGCGGCGCCTTCATCGCCGCCGCCAACCGGGCGCAGTATGCGATCAAGACCTATCCGACGGCGCCCGCTGTCGAGGAAGCGACCTTCATCCTGATCCTCGCCTACGACAAGCTCGGGATGACCGACCTGCGCGATGACGCCGACCGCGTCATGCGCAAGAACTTCCCCGATAGCGAGTTCTACAAGACCGGCCTGGTCGATAAGAAGAAGTGGTGGCATCTCTGGTGATTGGCTCCGGCGACCCGCCTGGCTCGGTCGCCGCGGCGTTTGCCAACCACACCAGTTCGGGAACTCCGTCAGCGCCGCCGCAGACGACGGCGTTCTGCCCGTGCTTCCCGCCCAGGGTCATCGCCTCGGCACGCGTGATGCCGGGAACGAAGCAGCTTTCTTCGGCAGGCCAGGCGGCATCGTCGGCGACGTTCTCGCCAGCGTAGGTTTCATATCCGGACTCGAGGAGTTCGCACTCCAGTTGCGACTGGCGGCGGCTGTTCTCTTCGTCGTCGAGCGGCACGGAAGCCGGGTTGGACGCCGTCAGGACGGCAAAGCAGGCGGCCCCGGCCGTCTCCAGCCAGCAACGCAAGGCTTCCGAGGCGACCCCGGGACGCAGATCACACTGTCCCCCGGGCAGGTAGACCCGATAAGTCGTCGCCCGGTAGGCGGCCTCCAGTTCACTCGTCTTCGCCATCCGGTTCGACCAAGCCGATCAGCTTCTCCGCATCGCTCGCCGGCAACGCCTCGACCTCGCTCAGCTTTCGCGACAACTGGCGCGTCCGCGTCTCCGCCTTGCCGATGCTGTTGCTGGCCTCGTCCAGCTTCTTCCGGGTGTGCGCCAGCGCCTCGCCAAACTTGCCGAATTCGCTCTTGACGGCGCCCAGCACGGCCCAGACCTCCGCCGAGCGCTGCTCGATGGCCAGCGTGCGAAACCCCATCTGCAGGCTGTTGAGGAGCGCCGCCAGCGTCGTCGGCCCGGCCAGACTGACCCGCCATTCGCGCTGCAGTGTGTCGGCCAGACCCGGACGCCGCAAGGCCTCCGCATACAGCCCTTCGGTCGGCAGATAGAGCAGTGCGAAGTCGGTGGTGTGCGGCGGCACGACATATTTCTCGTGGATGCTGCGCGCCTCGGCCTTGAGGCGGACTTCGATCGCCTTGCTCGCCTCCTCGACGAGTCCCGGTTCGCCGCGCTCCTGGGCGTCGATCAGACGCTGGTAATCCTCCACCGGAAACTTCGCGTCGATCGGCAGCCACACCACCGCGCCGTCCCCCCTGCCCGGCAGCCGGATGGCAAAATCGACACGTTCGCCGCTTCCCGGCCGCGTCGCCACGTTGGCGGCGAACTGGTCCGCCGTCAGCAGTTGCTCAAGGAGAGCCGCCAACTGGACCTCGCCCCAGGTGCCGCGCGTCTTGACGTTGCTCAATACCCGCTTGAGGTCGCCAACGCCCGAAGCCAGCGACTGCATTTCGCCGAGGCCGCGATGCACCTGTTCGAGACGGTCGCTGACCAGCTTGAAGGATTCGCCGAGGCGTTGCTCGAGCGTGGCGTGCAGCTTTTCGTCCACGGTGCGGCGCATTTCCTCCAGCTTGCCGGCGTTGTCGGCCTGTATTGCGGTCAACCGTCCCTCGACGGTCATTTTCAACCGCTCGAAGCGTTCGTCGAGGCTCAGTGAAAAGCGGTTCAGTTCCCGGGCAAAGGCTTCCAGCCGTTCCGACTGGGCCGTCCCGAACTGGCCGACCTGCGTGGTCACCGCCTGCCCGAGCAGCGTCGCCGACTGGGCACGCTCCTCGCGGTCGCGGAACGCTTCCTCGGCATCCTCGCGCCGGCTGCGCGCCAATTCCTCGCGCAGCTCCCGCTCGAGCCGCTCGAGGCCCTTCTCCTGCGCCTCCTGCAGGGCGCGCAGGCGAACTTCGTCAGCGCCGCGCCGGCTGCCGCGCAGCAACGCGATGACCTGCAACACGACGATGGCGACGAGTCCCGCCAGCAGGACCAGGAACGGAGCCTCGTGCATACCCTAGCGCAGCGAGAAGTCGACGCGGCTGCCGTTGCCCTTGTCGTCCGCATCGCGCCTGGGCGGTACGAGAAAGATGCGTTCGGCCGGCACCTTGCCCTGCTCGATCAACCAGCCCTGAACACTCTCCGCCCGCTGCAGGGCAAGTTCCTTGACATCATCGTCGCTGGCCGGCAGGTTGGTCAGCATCAGCTTCTCCATTTCCTCCACCGGCAGATCCTTCTGCATCCCGATCACGTTGCGCGGCTTCGGGAACTTCGCTTCCTTGTAGGCCCGTTTCAGGTACTCGGGATATTCCGCCGGGGCAATCTCGACCGAATCGAGGGACCCGCCTTCGGTCCCCTTCCTGATCTGCTCCTTGAGCTTCTCGCCCTTGACCGCGCGCTCCATGGCAACCCGCTTGAGACCTTCCCTGTCGACTTCGGGATCGGCACGGCCGGTCACCTCGAGCTTGAGCGAATCGCGTTCGACGAGCGCCTTGGCGAGCGACTCCAGGCGCTTGGTCGCCGCGTCGCCAAGACTGGCGCGGCCAGGAGCGAATTCGATGTTCGACAACTCCTCGCCGCCACCGAACATCGAGCCGAGCAGCGCGAAGGGCGAAGTCACGGCCTTGACGAAGAGATTGACGATCACCTGGACGATCAGCCCGCCCACCGAGAAGTCGGGATCGTCGAGCGAACCGGAGATCGGCAGGTTGAGGTCGATCTCGCCGCGGTTGTTCTTGAGCAGGGCGATCGCCAGGTTGACCGGCAGCTTGGTGGCGTCCGGACTGTCGACCTTGTCGCCGAACGTCAGCTGATCGATGAAGAGCCGGTTTTCCGCCGCCAGCTTGTTGTTCTCCAGCTTGTAGGCGACGTTGAGCGACAGCTTGCCCTTGTCGATGTTGTAGCCGGCGTACCTGCCCGAATAGGGCGAGAAGGGAACGAGATCGACGCCCGTCACCTCGGCCTTGATGTCGAGGAAGGATTTCGCCGCCAGCGGATTCAGCTTGCCGGTCACCTGTACCGGCGCCGAATTGGCGTACTTTCCACGCAGTTCGAGATCGGCGACGGTATCGGCGGCCGACGACAGTCCGTTGACCCGTCCCGCTACCCTGGTCACGTTGACCGTGTAGTTGGGCCTGACGAAGAAATCCGAGAAATTGACGGTGCCGTTCTGCAGCGTGACCTTGGCGATCCGGATCGGCAGCGTGGGCGCCGCGGGAGTGGCCGGCTTCCCGCCAGCCGCTGCGGTCGCCGCCGGTTGCGGAGCGCTGGCGACCGGCGCGGCACCAGCCTCGGGCTTGCGCACGATGTCCTGCAGATTGAGCCGGCCCTCCTTGCTGAGGATCAGCCGCGAATAGAAATCGCTGAGCGCCACCTCGCCGACATTGACCGCCATCGGCTGCAGGCGGAAATCGATAGCGCCCACATACAGCGATTTCCACTTCAGGAAATCGGCATTGTGGACCTTGTCGACCGCAAGCAGGTCGCCGAGAGTCAGCGATCCCTTGTACGTCGCGTTGAGGCCCTCCTTGCCCATCTGGACCGTCACATCACCGCTGTTGGAAACCTGGCCACGGGTCAGCGCGATGTTCAGGAAATTGGTGAAGTACGGCTGCAGCGGCAACAGCGGGATCGCCTGCGTCTCGACCTTGAGCGCGGTCTTCAGCGGCATCAGTTCAACGCTGCCATCGACCTTGAGGCTGCCTTTCTGGTTGACCCGGCTCTTCAACGACACGGTTCCCGTCTTGCCCGGCTCGGTCGACAGGTTCTCCACGGACAGAGTGAGTTCGTCGACCGTCTGCACGACAACCGGCGTGGTCGACCGATCCTCGATACGGAGTGCGACATCGGCGACGCCCAGTTTCGTGACATTGGCGATCCACGGACGTTCATCCGCCAGTTCCTCGCGGGCCTTGCGCACGGTCTTCAGGACCGGCGAACCGAGCCATTCGATCTTGCCCTCCTTGTTGCGCACCAGCAGGCCGCGCGCTTCCTGGACGCCGGCCTCGGCCACTTCGACACGGCGTCCGGGCACATCGAGTCGAATCCCCTTCACCGCGACGCGGCCAATACGCAGCCGCTCGCCGAGATCGACCCGGTACGTCGCCTCGCTGATCTCGATCGGCTCGGCCAGCTTGCCGCCGATCCTGCCGACCACGGCATGGATGTCGAGCACGTCGCCGGCCGTCGGGCGAACCGTCGATTCGTCCTGCCAGTGCATCCTTCCGTTGGTCAGGCGGATTTCCCCGACACTCCACTCGGGCGGCTTCGCTGCCGGTTCGCTGGCTGCCCCGCCGGAACCCGCGGCGATCTCTTCGCCCAGTCGCAGCCAGTTCATCTCCCCGCTGCGGTTGACCGCGACGAATGGCTCCATCCCGTCGAGCAACACGCGCTTGACCACGAAGCGACGGTTGATCAGGTCGACGTTCTCGACATCGACATCGAGCCGCTTCCAGGCCAGCAGCGGCGCGCCCGTCGCCTCTTCCATGGCAAAGCCGGAGACATGGGCGCTGCCCACCACGGTGAAGGAAAATACCTTTTCCGACAGTTCCTTGAAGACGATCCGCAGTTCGCTGTCGAGCGTGCCGCCCTTCAGGCGCACGGGTATCGAACTGGGCAGGTAGGGCTGGAATCCGGCGAGATCGAGGCGGTCGAGATCGAGGTTGAGTTCGCTCTCCAGGTTGCCTTCGAAGATCTCGGTGCTCCTGCCCTTGAGCGCCAGCGGCGCCCCGTCGAAGATCGCCGAGAAACTGGGTTCGACAACGATCTTCGCCTGATAGGGCAGACTCGAGATGAAGGGCAGCGCGAAATTGAGGTCGCTGACGGTATGCACCCGGCCCATCGGCTGGTCGTCGAAGACCACCTTGCCGCCGCTGACCTGAATGTTGTTGATCGAGAAACGCGGCGTCGGCGACGGCTCCTTGGGTTTCATCCACTCGTCGAGCAGATCCGAGATGTCGTACCTGCCTTCCGCCACCCGCGCAACGGCCACCCGCGGTCCCTGCAGGCGGATTTCGTCTATCACCACGCCAAGCTGGAAGAGAGAAAAGCTCGACAGATTGACGAGCAGTTCGTCGAAGCCGGCAACCTCCTTGCCGTCGTCGGCCTTGACCGAAACGCCGGCGACCCGCGCCGACAGGGCATAGGGATTGATGTCGATCTGCCCGATGCTGACCTGACGATGCAGTTCGGTCGACAGCTGCCTGACCAGCAGCCACTTCATCAGCGGCGGCCCGGCGAGATAGCCGACCACTCCGAACCCCAGGATCAGCCCCGCCAGCCAGAGCGCGATGCGGCGCGCCCGCGGCCCCTTGAGTGCGGCGATGGCGGGCGCGGCGGATGGGGTGGATGAGTTCCCGGAAGGCTGTTCTGTCATGATGGTCTGCCGCTGTTTCGCTGTTGGGGCCTAATTTAGCACATCGAACCCCGGTCCCTCGGCCCGGCGACGGCCATCACCGCCGCGGCCAGCGACGAAGCAGACCACTAAAAGGTATTCCGCCAGCCGCGAATGGCCGTGAAAACAGCCTCCCGGGACGCGTCGACCGCACCATGCGCCCGCGCAGCCGCGATCACGGCCGGCTCGCCACAGCGCAGGAAAGGGTTGGATTCCTTTTCTTCGCGCAGCGTGCTGGGAACCGACGGCAACCCGGCCGCCCGGACCCGGGCGACACGCTCCGCGCGCTCGCGCAGTGCGGTGTTTTCAGGCTCGACGGCGAGGGCGAAGCGCAGGTTGGTCTGCGTATACTCGTGCGCGCAATAGATTTTCGTCTCATCGGGCAGCGCCGCCAGGCGGGCCAGCGAGGCGCACATCTGTGCCGGCGTGCCCTCGAAGAGGCGACCGCAACCGGCGCCGAACAAGGTATCCCCGCAGAACACTGCGTCCGCGACATGATAGGCGAGATGACCGCGCGTATGGCCGCCAACCGGCATCACCGCGACCGTCTGGCCGAGCACGCCGATCGTCTCGCCGCCGCTCAGGGGGTCGCTGCAGCCTGTGATAGACTCTTGCTCCGGTCCGAACACCCGGGGATGCCAGCGCTCGACGAGTTCGGCTACGCCCCCCTGGTGGTCGGCATGATGGTGCGTGACCAGGACGGTCTCGAGTTGCAGTTGCAGCGCCTGGAGCCGGGCGATCACCGGTGCTGCGTCGCCGGGATCGACCACGGCGGCCCGTCCGTCACGGACCAGCAGCCAGATGTAGTTATCGTTGAACGCGGGAATGGGCAAAACTTCGAACATGCCGGAACTATCGAGCGAAGGCCGCCGGATGTCAATTCCCGGCCTCGACGGCTGGCTGGAAACGGCGCAGGGGCGCTACGTTGCGGAGTGGGAAGCGGCCGCCGTGGATGGCGCCATTGCCGATGTCTTCGGCTTCCATGCGCTGCAGCTCGGCCTGCCGCAGTCCGATTTCCTGCGCGCCAACCGCATTCCGTTGCGCCAGAAGGCCGGGGATTCCGGCGCCGTCGATGTCCTCTGCGAACTCACCGCCCTGCCCTTCGCGTCGCACGGCGCCGATCTCGTCGTGCTGCCGCATGTACTCGAATTCAGCACCGGTGCGCATCAGATCCTGCGCGAGGTCGAGCGCATCCTGATCCCCGAAGGGCACCTGCTCATTCTCGGCTTCAATCCGCTCTCCCTGTGGGGCCTGCGCAGCCGGTTCGACCGCAGCGGCGGCTTCCCGTGGCACGGCGCCTATCTCTCGCTGGCGCGGCTCAAGGACTGGTTGCAGCTTCTCGGCTTCGAGGTCGACCGTCCCGTTCCCGGCTGCCATGTCCCGCCCTGCGACCAGGACGCCTGGCTCAAGCGCTGGCGCTTCATGGAGAAAGCGGGCGAACGCTGGTGGGGATTCCCGGGCGGCGTCTATCTCCTGCACGCGATCAAGCGCACCCAGGCCATGCGCCTGATCACCCCGAACTGGCGCACGCAGGCCGTCGGCAGCAGGGCTCTGCGGCCGGTGGCGCAAAGGGAAGGTCATGGCCACTGACATCCGGGTCGATATATTCACCGATGGTGCCTGTCGCGGCAACCCCGGCCCCGGCGGCTGGGGGGCGATCCTCCGCCAGGCGACGAACGAAAAGGAATTGTGGGGCGGCGAGCGGCAGACGACGAACAACCGCATGGAATTGACCGCGGCGATTCGCGCGCTGGAAGCGCTGAAGCGCCCGGTCGCCGGCTGCGTTCATACCGACTCGCAGTACGTTCTGAAGGGCATCAGCGAGTGGATTCATGGCTGGAAGCGCAACGGCTGGAAGACGGCGGATCGCAAGCCGGTGAAGAATGCCGACCTCTGGCAGCAGCTCGACGCCCTGAGCCGGCCGCACCGGCTCGAATGGGTCTGGGTCAGGGGTCATGCCGGCCACCCCGAAAACGAACGCGCCGACGCCCTCGCCAACCGCGGGATCGACGAACTTGAGGAAACGGGATGAGACAGATCGTCCTCGACACGGAAACCACCGGTCTCGACCCGAGGCACGGCCATCGCATCATCGAAGTCGCCGGCATCGAGATGGTGAATCGCCGGTTGACCGGCCACCATCTGCACAAGTACGTCAATCCCGAGCGCGAGATCGACGCGGGCGCGGCGACGGTCCACGGCATCACCCTCGAATTCCTGGCCGACAAACCGAAATTCGCCGACATCGCCGACGAGTTTCTCGAATTCATCAACGGCGCCGAATTGATCATACACAACGCTCCGTTCGATATCGGCTTCCTCAACGCCGAACTTGCCCGCCTCGACCGGGTGCCGGTCGAGACCGTGTGCAACGGTGTCACGGACACCCTGAAAATGGCAAAGGAACTGCACCCCGGCAAACGCAACAGCCTCGACGCCCTGTGCGAACGTTATGAGATCGGCAATTCGCAGCGCACCCTGCACGGCGCCCTGCTCGACACCGAGCTTCTGTCCGAGGTCTTTCTGGCGATGACACGCGGCCAGGAAGCGTTGTTGATCGAGCCCGCCGTCGCGCCGCGCGCCCATGCCGGCAAGGACGGCCGCCAGATCGTGCGCAAGCCGCTGCGGGTCGTCCGCGCCAGCGCCGCGGAACTGGCCGACCACGAGCGCGTCCTGGCGGCCATCGACGGGGAAACCAGAGGCGGCTGCCTGTGGCTGGCCGCCGCGGCTCAGGACGGCTGAGTCCCGCCCGAGAACAGCGCAACGGAGAACGCGCGCTCGCGGCTGACGATGAAATCGAGGAACTCGGACGCGCCGCGCATGGTCCGGAATGTGTCGAAACCGCGCTCGAGGAAGGCATGCAACTCACCGAGACCCGCCATCCTTGCCGGTCCGTGCATCATCTTCAGCGTCATCCGGACGAAGGGTTTCTGCGCAAACGCGTCAAGCGCCTCGCCGGTTTCGCCGATCAGGCGAATCTGCGTTTCGCGCCCCGGCCGGTCGCCCACCTCCCGGTAGGCGCTCGCATAAGCGTTGTCGCTCAGGTCCGGAGCATCGAGCCGGGCGCCGAGAACGCCGACCATCGCCGCGTCGAGGCGTTCGGAAAGGGCATCGACCTCGATCGCCAGCAGCAATGTGCGAAGACCCGAGACAGGCAATATCGTGGTCATCAGCGGCAGGATCCGCTCGAGCTCGCTATCGCGCTCACCGAAGTCCTTCGGGCCATAGAGATCCGACAGGAAGAAAGCCGCGGCCTCGCCGTAGCGCTCGCTGGCCAGGAGATCGGCATGGGTCCGCGCCAGCCGGGCGGCTTGCCAGGCGCGCAGATTCGCCCGCCGCCGCTCGATCACGGGGTCGGCTGCCGCCGCCAGACGCAGGTCGCGAGCCTCGGCGATGAAGGCGGCAAGGGCGGCCGAACAGGTTGCCCGATCGAGATCCGGATGTGCGTCGCTCCCCATGAGCGGATTATGGCAAAAACTGGCGCAGATCGTTTAGAAGCGTTTGCCTAGGTCCGTCCGGCGAGGCAACCTACACTGAGCCAGTCCATTTCAGGCGAGCGAACGATGTTCGATGGTCTGGCGCCATGACGACGCGCCGCGAGTTTCCCGGGACTGGCGTAGCCGGCAGCGGCGCCGATCCGCAGTCCCCGATCCATCGCCTGGTGGCGCGCAACCCCTTCCGGCTGGCCGCCGGGCTTTCCGGACGGCCGCACCCGGCATTTCTCCGAAAGGCATGAGCATGGTCCCGTTGGCCCTTCTGATCTGGCTCCTGGCCGAACTTGCGGTCTGCGCAACACTGGCCCGCCATTTTCTCGGCACGTCGTGGGGAATTTCCGCAATCGTGGCGGCGGGTACGGTTCTTGGCCTGCGCGCCGCGATCGTCGCCGTCACCTGGGGATTCGCCCGGGCCTACCCTTCGCCGGCGCGCCGCCTCTCGGCCGCCGAGTCCCTGCGCATGATCGCCGGCGAGTATGCGGCCTTCCTGCTGATCTTTGTCTTCATCCTCCCCTTCGAGCGTCTGTGGATGGGGCGCGACCGGCTGCGGCCCTGCTCGCGACCGCTGCTTCTCGTGCACGGCTACAGCTGCAGCCGCGGTGTCTGGTGGCTGTTGCGGCGCCGCCTCGAGTCGGCCGGCCACATCGTCGCGACGGTGAGTCTTGCCCCGCCCTACACCAATATCGGCAAGCTGGTGCCCGAGCTCGGCCAGCGAATCGAAGCGGTATGCAAGGCCACTGGCGCCGACCGCGTCATTCTCGTCGCCCACAGCATGGGCGGGCTGGTCTGTCGATCCTATCTGGCGCGCCACGGCAGCGACCGGGTCGAGCGCCTGATCACGATCTCCTCGCCGCATTCGGGGAGCGAACTGGCACGCATCGGCATCGGCAAGAACGCCCGCGAGATGGAACCCGGCTCGCGATGGCTGAAAGACCTCGGCCAGTCCGGCTTGCCGGTTCCCGCCGTCGCCATCCGCACGCCGCACGACAACTTCGTCATGCCCCAGGACAACCAGCGCCTGCCCGGGGCTTCCGATGTCGAACTCGCGGGAATCGGCCATCTGGCCGTCCTCTTCGCCCGGCGGACGGCAAGCGAACTGATTGCCGCCTGCCGTTAGGCGGCCGTCAGAGCACTGCCAGAACCTCTTCGCCATGATCCGGGCAGTCCGGGTCATCGATCACGTGGCTGATGTAACCTTTTTCATCGATGATGAAGGTGACCCTTTGGCTGACCTTGACCACGCTGCGCAGCAGTCCGCCCAGGCCTGATCCGGCAACTCCATAGGCCCTGGCCGCCGTCAGGTCGGTATCGGCCAGCAACGGGAAGGTCAGGCCGAACTTCTCCGTGAAGCGCTGGTGCGACTCCGTGTCCTGCGCCGAGACTCCGAGAATCGCCGCGCCCCTGGCGGCAATCGCGGCGTTCGCGTCGCGCAGGCTGCACGCCTGCCGGGTGCACCCCGGCGTGTTGTCCATCGGGTAGAAATACAGGACCAGCTTGCGGCCGCGAAAATCCGCCAGGCGCAGGACACTGCCGCCGGTCGCCGGCGCCGCGAAGTCGGGCGCCGGATCGCCGGGTCGAAGATGCACGCCCATCAGGAGCGGATCCCGTGCATGACCGGCTGCAAGGCCATCCGGCCGGCCGCAGGCTCGCTCGTCAGCGTTCCCCGCATCCTCTTTGCCGCATGCAAAACCGGGGACCTGCCGAAGGTCGGGTTCGTGAGGACCTGCGCCCCACGAGGAACCGCCGCGTGCAATGTCCGAGCAAAGACGTCTGGGCGGCTGCCGTCGAGCTCGCACAGCTTCCCGACCAGGCGTCTGCCGATGAAACCCGTTGTTTCAGTGATGAAATACCGCACTCTCTTTCCCTCGCTGCCTGTTGCACGGCCACGCCGTTCTAGAATCGCTTGCCCATTTTATTAGTGTGCCTCCTCTAGGCGAATATCCTACACTGGCTTCGTTGGCAGGGAACCAGTCTGCCGCAACTATTACTTTGAAGGAGTTGAACATGGTCAAGAAAGTCACCCCCCCTGCCGAGAAGCAACTGACTCAGACCGTCAAGGATTCTGCACAGCAGATCTGGTTGGCGGGCCTCGGCGCATTCTCCAAGACCCAGGAAGAAGGCACCAAGGTTTTCGATGCACTGGTCAAGGAAGGAGAAGCCATCCAGAAGAAGACCCGCAAGACGGCCGACGAGAAGATCGCCGATGTCCGCAAGGCTGCCGACGGCAAGCTGGCCGGTGTGCGCAAGGCGGTGGATGCCAAGGTGGCGGCGGTGACCGGCAAGGTGACGGCGGTGACCGACAAGGCGAGCGGCAAGTGGGATAATCTCGAAAAGGTCTTCGAGGATCGCGTGGCTCGCGCCCTTTCCAGCCTCGGCGTGCCCTCGAAGAAGGACATCGACAAGCTGAGCAAGCGAATTGCCGAGCTGACGGCGCTGGTTCAGAAAATGAGCGACGCCCAGGAAGGCAAGGTTGCCAAGCCCGCCGTCCGGACTGCCGCAGTTCCCGCCGCCACGCCAACAGCTGCCCCGAAGGCAGCGCCGGTGCGCAAGCCGGCCGCCACGAAAAGCGTCGCCGCCGCGAAGCCGGCAGAGTCTGCTGATGCCGCTGCTGGTGCAGCAACTGCTTCCTAAGTAGCCATCCGGGACGCGCTTCCGGCGTCCGGAAAGGATGAACAGCCCCAAGGATGCCCGGCCATGGCCGGGCGTCTTTCACGTCCGGGTCAGAAAACCACGCCGCTGGCCGGCATCGCATGGTCATCGGATCGGGCGCTTCCTGCACGCTCCGGACAAGAGGGCCCAGGCGTCTCCTTGCGCCAGCGCGGCATGCATGATGTATGCTTTCCCTCCGACAGGACGAGAGGGGAATCCGCATGGAGAAGAAGCCGCGACGCCGCACCCGGGAACGCATCCTTGAAACAGCGCTCCGTCTTTTCAACGATTTCGGCGAGCCGAATGTCACGACGACCGTCATCGCCGACGAGATGGAGATCAGCCCCGGCAACCTCTACTATCACTTCCACAACAAGGATGAGATCGTCAGCTCGCTGTTCGGCGACTACGAAAAGGAGATCGATGCGCTGCTCATGGCTCCCGGCGGACGGACGCCGAGCACCGAAGACATCTGGCTGTTTCTCCACCTGCTGTTCGAGACGATCTGGAAATTCCGCTTCTTCTACCGCGACATCAACGATCTGCTGACCCGCAACCGCCTCGTCGAAACGCATTTCCAGCGCATTCTCGAACGCAAGGAGAGAACCGCCCTGCGGGTCCATGAAGGATTGGCCGCCTCCGGCGTGTTGACCGCGACACCCGCCGAAATCAGGGCTCTGGCGACCAACATGACCGTCGTCGCGACCTTCTGGCTGTCCTACGAGCACGCGCGCCGCCCACGCGGCGAACCGGATATCGGACGCGGCGTCTATCAGGTGATGTCGCTTGCGGCCCCCTACCTGCAGGGCGAAGCCCGCACGCTGCTGGAAAAGCTCTCGGCCGAATACGTCAGCGATCATTGAATGTCACGGGACATGAACAAGGAGACCTGGAAAAAATTTCCCTACGCCGACAAGGCATTCTCCCATGCCGGCGCGGCGCTCAGGAGAAACTGGGAGAGACTGCACCGCGGCGACCGTGAACCGTTTCCCGACAATGCCGCGGCGCGGGATGCGTGGCGCGCCTATCACTCCGGCGACTTCGCCAGGGCCGTGGACATCGGCCTGCACGCCGGTTCCTCGGGCATCAACGCGGCCAACAAGGCAGCGATGATCTATGCACATTATCTCGAGGACGACGAGGCGGCGCGGCTGCGCCTCTTCCAGGACATCTGCAAGCGCTGCGTGGCATTGCAGGAAGCCGAACCGGGGAATGCCAACGCCTGGTACATCCACGCCTACGCGCTGGGCCGCTACAGTCAGGGAATTTCCATCGTCAAGGCGCTGGCCCAGGGCCTCGGCGGCAAGGTCAGGGACAGCCTGGAGCGGGCGCTGGAATTGCAGCCCCGGCATGCCGATGCAAACATCGCCCTGGGAACCTGGCATGCCGAAATCATCGGCAAGGTAGGAAGCATGGTCGGCGGACTGACCTATGGCGCGAAGAAGGATACGGCGGAAAGGCATTTTCGCGCCGCGCTCGAACTCAACCCGGACTCGTCGATTGCCCGCACCGAATACGCCAACGGCCTCGTTCTGCTGTTCGGTCGGTCACGCGCGAAGGACGTCGACCGGCTCCGCGCGGAAGCGGCTGCCTGCACCGCGGCCGACGCCATGGAAAGGCTCGACCTCGAGGCAGCCGGCGGACCGGCGGACTGAGCCGGCGCCACGGTACCGTGGCAAGCAGCCGCAGGCCCTGACGGTCGGCCCTGCCGCTTACGGCGACTCGTTCGCCAGGGCAGCCGCCACCGCGTCAGGATCGCCGAGCCGCTCCCAGGGCTCCATCAGCACCAGCATCAGGAGCTTGTCAAACTCGCTGGCGAAGCGGTCGACGATCGATTGCGGATCGGGAACGAATTTGTGGTCGGTCATCAGGCCGAACTGCACATTGCCGGCGTACGAGAGGATCGAGACCCCCATCCCGATGTCACCCGACTGCGGCACCCAGAACAGCGGCTGGCGCAGCCTGGCGCCCGCCAGATAAAGCGCCGTCTGCGGACCCGGCACATTGGTCATGACCGCCGTCGCCTTGTTGGCCAGGAGATCCAGTACCGATTGCTGCACGACCTTCGGCAGCATCCCGACCACTCCGAGAATGGTCAATGTCAATGCCGCCTGATAGGAGCCCTTCAGCTTCGCCATCCGCGCGCGGATTTCATACAGGCGGGCCAGCGGATTCTCGATGCCCACCGGCAGTTCCAGCGCCACCAGTCCGAAGCGGTTGCCCAGCGTGCCGATATCGGCCGGTCCGCGCAGGTTGACCGGAACCATGGCGCGAATCTCGATCCCGGCGACCTCGTCGCCACGAGCGACCAGGTAGGCGCGCAACGAACCGGCGACCGCCGTCAGCAGCAAGTCGTTGACCGAACAGCCGAGCACCTTGCCGACGGCCTTGATCTCCGGCAGCGGAATCGGCTCCGTCCAGGCAAGCTCTTTTCTGGTTCCCGGCTTGCCCTTGAAGCGTGTCGGACTGTCATTCGCCATGATCGCGAGCTTGGCGATCTCCGCGGCAATGTCGCGGCCGGCGCGGGCGTAGCCGATGATCTGTCCGGGATTCGACAGCAGGCCGCCATAGTGGTCGCGCAAATCGAGGGCGAAGCGCGCGGAGCCCCGCACCGCACCGGCAAGGGGCCGCCAGATCGCCCGCCAGAAGACGTCATGTTCGTGATCGTCCTCATCGTCATGGTCCTTGGCAACCGGCGGCGGATGCCTTTCCTCACTCCCAGAAACACCATCCGCCAGCGCGAGGACGACGCCGACCAGCGCGATCCCGTCGGCAATGCTGTGGTGGATCCGCAGCACGAGCGCCTGTCCGCCGAGCGCCGTATCGACCACCAGCAGCTCCCACAGCGGCCGCCCGTGATCGAGCGGCCTGGTCACGAGATCGGCGACGAAGCGTTGCAGCCCGGCCTTGCCCAGCCGGCCTCGGCGCGCCACCCGACGCAGGTGGTTGTCGAGATCGAAATCGGGATCATCCCGCCAGCAATAGCCTGTCCCGTCGGCCACGACGCACTGGGTGAAGCGCCGGTGAACGAGCATGCGTTCCTCGACGGCAAGCCTCAGACGTGCGAAATCGAGATCGCCGTCAAACAGCATGATCCCGACAATCTGCATCAGGTTGGTCGGGCGATCCATGCGCAGCCAGGCGGTATCGACACTGGATATGCGCTCGCGTGATGACATCGGGGACTCCGTACTGCGTATGGTTTCAGGCCGTTATAATACCGGCTTTTCCCACGCCATTCGGAACAGACGCCATGAGCCAACTCAAAGCAGCCTTCGACGCAGCCGTCGCCGATTCCAAGATGCTTGCCCAACGCCCGGACAACCAGACCCTGTTGCGCATCTACGGCCTGTTCAAACAGGCCAGCGAGGGGGATATCACGGGAAAACGTCCGGGCTTCACCGACCTCGTCGGACGCGCCAAGTATGACGCCTGGGCGGCCCTGCAGGGCACCGCGCCGGAGGTGGCAATGCGGGATTACGTCGATCTGATCACGAAGCTGAAGGGCTAGCACTTACAGGCTGCTGACGACATCTCCTGTCGCACCGCAAACCAGCGGTGCTGACTGGATTACAGATCGGCAGCTGATTAGTTCTACTTTGTCAGATTCCCCCGCCGAATGATGGCGGCGGGGTAAGGCCGAGTTTTTCGTAATGATGTTTGGCTGCCTCGAAGCGTCGTCGGTGGCGTTGCTGGATGGAGGTTATGAGGTCTTCGTCCGAGTTGATTTTCGAAGGAAGCTTGTGTCGCAGCATTTCAACGATATCGAGGCAAGACAGTAGCCGGTGTGTATCGCGCAGCGCCAGGCGCTCCTTGGTGAGGAAGAGATGCGCGATCAGCACCAGCGCCATGTGGCGATGCCAGGCGAGCCAGCCGCGCACCTGATACTGCGCCATGCCGCAAGCGCTCTTGGCATCCTCCAGCGCCCGTTCAACGAAATGACGCGACGCCTGCATCGTGACCAACTGGCGCAGCGAAGCCGAGGGTCTCGTGTTCGACAGGCAGAATTTCCGCTGGTCGCCGCCGATGTCCCGTCGTACCAGCAGATGCCAGTGCCGCGCCTGCCCGGCCTTGCCGTTCCAGACAAAGACGCGACCGGTCAGGAACTCGGCCAGAACCTCCCCCTTCTCGCCGTCGCGCAACTCATCCGGCGCCAGGCCGACGCCGGCTGTGCCGCGGCCCAGTGGTCGACACGTGTCGGCGCAGCCTCCGCGACCCGGCGGGTCGGCGTTCGGCCCCGGCCGCGTCGCTGCGGAATGCGGGGCGCCGGGTCGGCAAGGTAGATCGTCCGGTCGGCATGCACATCGACCAGAAAGCGCTCGCCGTCATCGTCCAGCGCGTCGAGAAACCAGGGTTGCTTCCCGTAGCCGCCGTCGGCGGCCACCCAGTCGAAGGACAGACCATGGCGCCGGGCGCGGCGGATCATGCCAAGGGCCATTTCGGTCTTGCTCCGATAGACCCGCGCCTCTTCCGGGATGCCGGCCTCGGCGCAACGGGCATTGTCCGTGGCCCAGTGCTCGGGCAGAAAGAGTTCGGCGTCGATGAGGCAGGCCGTCTCGCCGTGCGTGAGCGCGGCGAAGACCCCGGCCTGACTGTTGTCGACTTTGCCCAGCCGGTCATTCCATTGCCGGGCCACACCGGCGGAGCATTCGCCCTTCTTGGCGAAACCGCTTTCGTCGATGACCAAGGCCCGGCCGCCCTTGGGAAAGTACGCCTGCGCTTCGATGGCAACCTGCCGGACAACGCCGGCGTGATCCCAGTCGGAGACGCTCAGCATGTGCTGCATCCGCTGGTAGTCGCTGCCGGCGACGACGTCGGCCATGCGCTCCATGTTGCGCCGCGTGGCCTGGTAGAGACCGCGAACATAGCCTCTTGCGCTGTCCCCGACACTGCGTGTCGAGGAGCGGAACAATCCGGAAGACGGGGAAAAGTGGGTTTCAAGCCGCTCGCAAACCGAGGCAACAAGCGTGGCGATGCAGTTGACATATTGAGGCCGTCATATCCATGGCAAACCTCAAAAGAATTATTTAAAACAACAGGTTGCATTATATAAAATGACACGGCAGATGGTTGCTTTCGAATCTGACAAAGTAGAACTACGCGAGCAATCCCGAAAGGATTGCCGCATGAAATACTGCTCAATGAAGGAAATCGACTGCCTTGTCCGGCAACTTCTGAAAGAAAACTGGCGCTTTTCCCGGGGCGGCAAACATGGCCGCTTGTGGCCGCCCCATGGACACCGCAGCATCAGCGTGCCCTGCACCCCCAGCGATAAGCGCGCATTTCTGAATTTCCGGCGCGATATTCGAAAGGTCTGCGTAGCCGGGATGATCCTCTGACCGGCTGCTGCGGTCGACCGCCAACAAAGGCCAAAAATCAAGACGCCTCCGCAACGGAGGCGTTTGCCGTTGGTGCGCCCGGACGCCTCACAACTTCAGCGAGTCGGCGCCGATAGCCGCCAGGCCGGTGCTGGAAAACCTGGTTCTTAACGTCCGGCTGCTGCAGGCGCGGGCAAGGCGCCCGGAGAAACCGGCGAGGCGCTGGTCCGCCGCCCGCGCGGGCTGGGGAAGGCGCCTCGCTTCCGGCGGAGGACGCCGCCGCTTACAGCATCGCCGACCAGACGCCGAGCAGGATGCTGAGGATCATCGCGCTGACCACCAGCAGGCCGATCCACGCGACGATGCCCGCGCCGGTCACCACGTTGGCGACATGGTGCGCGGTCTTCTCGTCGCCGATATGGAGCAGCGGGCGAACGCCATGCCGGATCAGCAGGATCGACGCCACCCAGGCGACTGCCCCGACGGCGAGGACGAAGCCGAGGCTGGGCACCAGCAGCGACAGCGAAGCCAGCCACAGCGGCACCGGCGCGATGGCGGCCAGCGCGTAGGCGCTGTCGTAGCCGGGGTCATGGTCGCGGGCCAGCGACATGCGCTGGATCAGCATTGCCATGTAGCCGACCATCAGCAGTTGTACGACGTAGAACACGACGCCCGAAACCGCCAACTGCATCGGCGTCAGCGCCGGCACCGAAAGCGGAAAGATGGCGCCTGGATGGACCAGCTCGGCGAAGGCGTAGAGCACCGGCGGCAACAGCGACATCGGTAGCACCAGGCTCTTGAAGAACCAGCGGGCGGAGAAATGCGAGCGATCGATTTCTTCCCAGCCGTCCTTTTCGGAAACCAGCATGTGGGGAATGTGGGACATCATCATGATCGACCTCCTTTACCCGCCGGTAACGCCGGAAGCAACGGAGGAACGCCGACGGCGATGGCAGGTTTCATTGATTGGACAGCACCCCGGCCACGAGTTCCGGAAAGGCGCCGCCGGCGACCGCAAAGCCACCGTGCCGAACCGCAAGAACGATGCGCGTCGCGTTCCGCTCCCCATTTGTCCTGGGTTGCGCTATAAAGCAAGCATGAAGACGACCCCATACCTCCTGCTGACCTTCCTCGCCGTCGCCCTGCCCGCGCACGGCCAGGCTTACAAGTGTCGGCAGCCGGACGGCAGCACGCAGATTTCCAGCGAGCCGTGCGCCGGCGGCGCCCGCACGCTCAGGGAAGTCGACGAGGATGTGGTGTCGCCGGAAGCGCGCGTCCGCGCCGAGCGCGACGCCGAGCGGGCGCGACAACGTGTGGACCGGCTCGAAGGCGAGCGCCGCGCCGACGAGGCGGCAGAGCGCAAGGAACGCGAGCGCCAGCGCAAGGAAAGCGGTTTGCCCTCGGAAGCGGCGATCCAGCAGTGCCTGAACACGCTCGGCCGCATGAATCTCGACTCGTCGCGCCGCGGCGAAATGGAGAACGGCTGCTACGCCACCGGCAAGATCGAGCCGGTCTACACCGAGACCTACCAGCAGCCCTACTATGGCGGCTACTACCCGGCTTACCCCTACCCGCCGCGCCCGCCCCGTCCGCCGCATCCGCCTCCGGCGGACAGACCGGCGGCGAAGCCGGTCGACCTCTACAAGGTTCCGGGCGCGCCGCGCGGCAGCACGCGCTGACCCGGCCTACGCGGTCTCGTGGCCGCTGCCGTCGCGGCTCTGGCTGCCCAGTGTCAGTTCGGCGTCCGAACCGAGCGCATCGAAGAACGCCTGAACCGCCTTGGCATCGCCCGTAGCGGCAAAGGTCGTCTGCCCGCAGTCGCACTGACCGAGCCAGATCGCGTCGATCCCCGAAAGGCCGCGCGCGCTGACCGGGTGGATCGTCGTCACGTCGGCGCCGCAGCCGTTGCACACCAGTTTCTCCGGCCGTGTCGCCTCGATTCTTGCCTGCGCCTGCGCGATGCGCTGTTCCAGGTCACCGCGCCGTCTGGCTTGTCCCATCCTGATCCCCCTTCGTCTGCAAAAAGCGCGCCGCAAGGCCGTGCGCGCCTGCCGCCCGTCAGCCGGTGGCGATGGCGTAGCGATGCTTGCCATCGCCCTTGGCCTCATACATCGCCTGGTCCGCCGCGCGGATGATCTCTTGTGGATTCTCCGGCGAGCGGACGCCCCCGGAAAAGACGCAGATGCCGATGCTGGCCCCGAGGCCGCCGGCCTCGGGCGCATCGGCAATCGGTTCGGCAATGCACGCAAGCAGCTTCTCCGCGAGCTGGCCGGCGCGCGCCGGTGTATCCAGGTCATGCGCCAGCACGAAGAACTCGTCGCCGCCGAGCCGGGAAACCGTGTCCGTCTGGCGAACCGCAGCCTCCAGGCGGCGCGCGATCAGACGCAGCACGGCGTCGCCCCGGTCATGCCCGAACTGGTCGTTGATCGGTTTGAAGCCATCGAGGTCGATGAACAGGCCGGCATGCGTTCCACTGTCGCGGCGCGCCCGGGCCAGCAGCTGGGCCAGGCGGTCCTCGAGCAATTCGCGGTTGGGCAGGCCGGTCAGGCGGTCGTGCAGCGATCGCTCGAGGTGGTGCTGGCGCTCGCGCTCGAGCTCGGCCTCGCGGACGAAAAGCTCCCGGCGGTGGTATTCGGCCAGATAGCCGGCGCCGCCGCCGATCAGGTTGGCCGAAATGATGAAGAAATTGTGGCTCAGCAGCGTGGGCAACGGAAATTCGCGCAGCCCGCCGAGAATCAGGTTGTACGAGATCACCACGACGATATCGATGACCAGCGCGTAGATGAAGCGGGTGCCGATGAAGTTGTAGGTGTAGAAGGTCGACAGCATCAGACAGGGGTAGAAGTACGGCGTGGCCTCCAGCGGCAGGTAATAGAGAATCCCGATCAGGCTGGCGGCGACGACCAGCCCGGTGGACCCGAGCGGCAACTGGTTGAAGCGTTCGAACGCCGGCCGGAAGGTCAGCAGGAAGACAAGGCCGACATAGGCCAGGGCCGACATGCGAAACACCCATGTGGTCAACCGATGTTCCGGCGGCACCAGCAGGCCGTCGAGAAACCCGGACATCAGATAGATCAGCATGCCGACCAGAATCGCCACTCGCCCCTGCACGCGCAGGCGCGGCACCAGCTGGCCGGCAAAGGCGCGCTCGACCTCGGGGTCGCGAAAGCGCAGCGTCAACGGATGGAGCTGCGCCGGAATCGGCTTGGTCATCGTCGGGAAACTCGCTTTCATCGGAGTCGCATGATTCACCAAATGGCAACGAATGTGAACGCCCTCTCTTCCCGTGCGCCGCGCCCATTCACGGCAGGACCAGCGAAAACCTGCCCGAAGTTCCGGTCGACCGCGACAGGTGGAACATCAGGCTCCCGCCCGTCGCTGCGGGGGACCAGGGCAGGAAGCGGGCAGGAACGCTCGCCTGGGCAGCACGGGGCCATTCCCTCGCGGCACCCCACGGCCCCGTCGAGCGAACGGCCGCCGCCTGCTTCGCGTCGTCCCAACGCTGGCGCTGCCATCCGCGGCGGTCGACTTCGCCCTTTCCCTTTAGTCGGGCATTGCGCGCGAAAGTTTCGCGCTGCCGGCCAGCCGCCCGCCGGACGCCATGCCGCCGGCGCCGGCCGGCAGGATGTGGCAAGATGCGGCCATGAAAGCGAACCCCCACCTTGCCGGCGTCGGCTTCGGCCTGCTGGCCTACGGCATCTGGGGCTTCTTTCCCCTTTATTTCCGCCAGCTGGCGCACGTTTCACCGATGGACGTGTTGGCCAACCGCGCCGTCTGGGCCTGCCTGTTCGTCGCCCTGCTGCTGACCTTGCGCGGCGCCTGGAGCAAGGTCGGCGCGGCCTTCCGTTCTCCGCGCCATCTGGCCATGCTGGCGCTGGCCGCGCTGCTGGTCGGCAGCAACTGGCTGGTCTTCCTGTGGGCGGTCGCCAACCGGCAGGTGGTCGCCTCCAGCCTCGGCTATTTCCTGACGCCGCTGGTCAACGTACTGCTCGGTCTGGCCGTGCTCAAGGAGCGCCTGAACCGGCTCGAATGGATCGCCGTCGGCCTGGCCATCGCCGCCATCGCCAACGAGGTCGTCGCGCTCGGCAGCCTGCCCTGGGTTTCGCTGTTTCTCGCCGCCACCTTCGGCACCTACGGGCTGGTACGCAAGCAGGTGCCGGTCGATGCGCTGTCCGGCCTGTGGCTGGAAACGCTGGCCATGCTGCCGGTCTGCGGCCTCTGGGCGCTGTGGCAGGCGCGCAGCGGGCACGCCGTCTTTGCCGGCCACGACCTGGCGACGGCAACCCTGCTGGCCGGCGCCGGCATCGTCACCGCCCTGCCGCTGATGGCCTTCGCCGCCGCCACCCACCGCCTCGACCTCGCCACCGTCGGCATGCTGATGTACATCAACCCGACCCTGCAGTTCGTGACCGCCGTCTGGCTCTTCAGCGAACCGCTGCAGACGGCACGGCTGGTCAGCTTCGCGCTGATCTGGATCGGACTCTTCGCGTTCAGCTGGAGCATGTGGGGCAAGTACCGTGATCGGGGATAACCCGTCGATGTCGCGCACGCTGATCTACATCATCGTCTTCATCGAGGGCTTCTCCTCGCTCGGCGCCGAGATCATCGCGCTGCGCCGGCTGGTGCCGCATGTCGGCAGTTCCATCGTCGTCACCGCGCCGACCATCGGCTTCTTCCTGCTCGCGCTGGCCCTCGGTTATGCCGCCGGCGCCCGGGTCGCCAGCGACTACACGGCGGTCGTCGCCCGCAACTTCCTGATTGCGGCGGCGCTCGCCGGGGTCGGGCTGGCCGGCGTCAGCGTCGACTGGATATTCGCCCACCTGCCGCCGGCGCTGCTGGCATATCTGTTCTTCATCGGCGGCGTCCTCTGCCCGCTCGCCTGGCTGCTCGGCCAGACGGTGCCGATCCTGACCAACCTGATGCAGCACGCGCGCACCGGCGAGGCGAGCGGCATGGCGCTCTACTGGTCGACGCTCGGTTCGTTCCTCGGGTCGCTCAGCCTGTCGTTGCTGGTGATGCAGTGGCTGGGGGTTTCCGCGGCGGTATTCGCGTGCTCCGCGCTGCTGGTCGCCGGAACGCTGCTGCTCGCCGGGCGCAACCTGAAAACCGCCTTTCTTTGCGCGTCGACCGCAGCGATCGCCGCCGCCTTCAACCTCCATCACGAGGTCACGGCCGACACTGCCTACGCCGAATACATCGTCGGCCCGGTAGCCCTGCCCGGCCAGGAAAACCCGCGCGCCTTCTGGGTCAACAAATCCACCGCCTCGCTGATCGACGATTCCGAACCGCCTAACTACACACGTTATATCAATCACTTGCGACGTATTCTTCTGGAAGAACTTGAATTCCGCGACCGCGCCATCCTGGTCCTCGGCGCCGGCGGTTTCACGCTCTCGCACCGCGAGCCGGTCAACCATTACACCTATGTCGACATCGATCCGGCAATCCGTGACATCGCCGAGAAACACTTCCTGCACGAAGCGGCGCGTGGCGAGTTCATCGCCGACGACGCCCGCCGCTTCATCGCCGTCACCGAGAGCCGCTTCGACGCCGTCGTCGTCGATGTCTATAGCTCGCACACCTCGATCCCCGGCCACCTGGTCACCCGCGAATTCTGGGAAGACACGCGCCGCGTGCTGAAACCCGACGGCGTCCTGCTGGCCAACCTGATCCTCGACGGCAAGCTCGAAACACCCTATGCGCGCAACCTGCTGGCCACCATCGACAGCGTCTTCGGGCGTTGCGCGGTCGACGTCCTGCACAAGGCGGAAACGCTGGCCAACGTCGTCGTCACCTGCTTCGCCAGCAGCCAGCCCGCGCCCACCGCCATCTACAGCGACGAGAAGAACCGCGCCGACCTCGATCGCGCGCGTTCGCACTGAGGAAACACTGATTTATTCGTCACACCGGCGAAAGCAGGTGTCCAGCACCTTGATTTTTCTGGATTCCGGCCTTCGCCGGAATGACAAATCGGGAATAAATCAGCGCCTCCCTGGAAGCACTGGCCGCACCGCCAGCGTTCGCGACGATCCCGCGCCGCGCCTCTAGAAACGGGGAACGCCGGGGAGACCGTGGCGGTCGAGGGAGGCCATGATCGCCGTCATGGCCTCGGCGGCGCCAAGCGCCAGGTGATGTTCGACGAAGCGCGTCAGCCGTGTCTGCACGGGATTGATCTCGACCGTCGGTATCCCGGCGCGCGCCGCCCAGACCACCGGCTCGGCAATGTAGGGGAAGACGCCCGAGGTGCCGATGGTGAACACCATGTCGACGCCCTCCTCCAGGGCATCCGAGAAACGCGCCATCGCTTCCATCGGCAAGGCCTCCCCGAAGAGCACGACGTTCGGCCGCAGGACGCCGCCGCAGGCCGGGCAACGCGGCGGCAGCGCGCGCCCCGCCAGGTCGTCGACAGTCTCGTCATGGTCGCACGCGGTGCAGACCAGTTCCTGGAGATTCCCGTGAATCTCGATGAGGTCGGAACTGCCGGCCTTGCGGTGCAGACCATCGACGTTCTGGGTGAACACGACGACCTTCGCCATGACCTGTTCGAGAGCCGCGATGGCGCGATGGGCGGAATTGGGCATCGCCCCGCGACAGTTCCGCTCGATCTGGGCCAGATATTTCCAGGTGATGTCCGGCCGGACTGCGAACACGTCGCCGGACAGCGCCGTCTCGATCGGCAGCCCGTCCTCGGTCGCTTCATCGTTGTACAACCCGCCGACCCCGCGATAGGTGGGCAACCCGGAATCCGCCGAGATCCCGGCGCCGGTGATGAACAGCACCCGGCGCGCCGCGGCAAGGCGACGGGAGATGCGATCGATGGCGGTGAGCGTATCCACGGCGTGCGAAGTCCATTGGCGATGCGCCGATTATGAACACTTGGCAAGCGCATGAACAGCCTCCTGCCAGCCCCGGATGTCAATCCCAGCGTCGACCGTTGGCGGATGATCGGGCCGGGCGATCCTCGCCGGCCTGGCCTGACGGCAATTGCCGGATGCTGGCGGCGACCGCGGCGGCCCAGTGGCGGTAGGCCGGCTCGCCCGGATGGAATCCGTCCGGCGCCAGGTAGGACGGATCGCGCGGGTAGTCCAGCGCAACGACGGCGCAGCGCCCGTCGCGGCCGGCAAAGCGCAGGAGTTCATCGTTGAAACGCCGGGCGCGCAGGCCGACGCACCAGCGCAATGGCTGCGGCAAGGCGGTGAAGCGGTGCATCGGCGGCAACGCCGAGAGCAGGGCGTGGCGGACGCCGAAGGCCGATTCCAGCAGGTCGAGCAAGCTGGCCAGGGCAGATGTCCATTGCCGGGTTCGCCCGCCGGTAATGACGTCATTGACGCCGATCGAGACGATCGCCACGTCGAAGCGCCCGCCGGCGACTCCCGCGAGCCGGGCGATGAGGTCGCGGGTCGTGACGCCCGACTCCGCGCAAAGCCGCCAGTTCACCGTGAAATCCGCCATCAGTTCGTCGACGAGGCGCCCCGCCAGGGCGGTCGCCTGCGATGCGGCGCCCACCCCCGCGGCGGCGGAATCGCCAAGGATCAGCAGCTTGAGCGACGGTCCGCCACCGGCGACGCCAGACCGGCTGCCCGGCGCTTCCGGCAACCGGGGCGTCACGCGGCGGACATACACGCCCTGCGCCAGGAGCAGCGGCGAGAGCGCCAGGGCGGGCAGCCAGCTCAGCAGGCCGTCGATGGGCGCCGGTTCATGCGCCATGCCGGCGGATCCCGACGCCGGGGCTAACCCATATGGAAGAAGTTCAGCTTGTTGCCGTCCAGGTCGCGAAAATACGCGGCATAGAAACCGGCGAAGCGCTCGCCCGGCTTGCCTTCATCGGTGGCCCCGAGTCCGAGCGCCAGCGCATGGAGCCGGTCGACTTCTTCCCGGCTGGCAACGGCGAGCGCCACCATGGTTCCGTTGCCCACGGTCGCGGGCCGCCCGTCAAAGGGCTTCATCACCCCGAGCGAAGGCGCCTGCAGGCTGGCGCCCCAGCCGAGGCCGCGTTCGGTTTCCCAAACGCGCTTGCCGCCCATCGCGGCAAAAAGCTGGTCGTAGAACGACGTGGCGCGAGCCAGATCGTTGGTGCCCAAGGTAACGTAGCCGATCATGATGTCTCTCCGAAGGTGGTCTTGACGAGGGGCCGGACCCGGCCCCGGGTGGAGCCCCGAGTTTACGCCCAACACAGCGACACCGATACCTCGTGCGTCGCGCTTGCCGGCGGGTCGGTCGGCGCGCGACTGGCCAACGGTCGCTTCGCCGACCCGCCTGGCTTCGTCGCCACCAATGCCCGTGTCCCACCCCGAGTTCCGCGATTGAAATTGCATAGAAGCTGAAGAACCCCGCCACGCGGACGATCCGGTAGAGTTGAGGTTGTAAAGACACTCACCTATCGGGTGACGAAAGGAGGCGGGGCGATGGGAACTTTGGCACAGACGGTGCTTCCGTTCAAGCTCGAGGCGACGGAAGAACTGCTGACGGCGAATGCGGGGCTGGCGTTGTTCGGCGAATTTATGCGCGGCCTGGGGCTTTCCCGGTGGCTGGCGCAAGAGATGCCCAAGCCGGGCAGCGGGCGCGGCTATGAGTCTGGCGTCTATGTGACGCCGCTGGTGCTGATGCTCGCCGGCGGCGGTCGCTCGCTGGAAGACCTGCGCACGCTCAAGGGCGATACGGCGCTGGCGACGGTGCTCAACCAGCAGGCGGCGCCCAGCACGGACGCCGTTGGCGACTGGCTGCGCCGCACGGGAGAGGAAGCCGGACTGGCGGGCCTGGGCCGCATCAACCAGCGCATTGCCGCCACGCGGATTCGGCAGAGCGGGATCACCGCGCATACGCTGGACGGCGATGCCAGCCAGATCGTTGCCGAGAAGCAAGCCGCCCACTTCACCTACAAGGGCGAACAAGGCTACATGCCCATGATCGGCCACCTGGCCGAGGCCGGCGTGGTCATTCACGAGGAATTCCGTGAAGGCAATATCGCGCCGGCGACCGACAATCTCGAATTCATCCAGGCGTGCGAAGCGCGGATGCCAAACGGACACCGCATTGCCCATGTACGGCTGGACTCGGCCGGCGATCAGGCCGGGATCTTCAATTATTGCGAAGACAC
>JAFLDQ010000079.1 GCA_017302355.1 Dechloromonas sp. | reverse complement strand
TGTCCACCCACGGGTGGTCGGGAATGGCGAAGGCGAGGCTCAGGCCCCGGTCGAGCGCGGCCTGGACGACGCGGCGGTTGAAGGTCTGGGTCAGGCTGTTGGTGGTGATGAAGCCGAAGCGGCGGGCTTCTCCGGCCAGCACGCGCCGGGCGGCGGCGTGCCACCAGAACATCACGTAGTCGGCGGATTCCGGCACGTCCGGCCAGGCCGAGCGCAGGGCGTCGACGTAACCGTCGCCGAGCGCGTCACGCATGCGTTTGTTGCCGATGAAGGGCGGGTTGCCGACGATGTAGTCGGCCGCCGGCCAGTCGGCGGGGCGGGCTTCCGGGTAGCGCCAGAGCGGGATGCGGGCGGCTTCGTCGGGCACGGCTTCGCCGGTGACCGGGTGCGGTTTGGTGGTCACCCCGTCCCAGCGGGTGACGGGCTGGCCGTTGGCGTCGCTGACGAGTTGGCGCTCGGCGTAGGCGAGCACGGCGTCGCGGCATTCGATGTTCCTGAAATCGCGCAAAATGGGCGATGGCGGCAGGCCGGCGCTGCGCGTGCGGAAATGCCATTGCAGGTAGCCGATCCAGAGCACGAGTTCGGCGATGGCGGCGGCGCGCGGGTTGATTTCGAGGCCGAGGAACTGGTGCGGGTCGACGGTGAGGCCTTCGGCTTCGAGGCGTTGCTGGCCGTGGCCGATGCTTTGGGCGAAATCGAGCAGCTCGCCTTCGAGCCGCTTCATGTGCTCCAGCGTGACGTAGAGGAAGTTGGCGCTGCCGCAGGCCGGGTCGAGCACGCGCACCTGGCAGAGGCGGTGGTGGAAGGCGTCGATTTCGGCCAGCGCGGCGTCGGGCTTGCCTTCGTTGGCGAGCAGCAGCGCGGCGGCCTGGACGTTGGCCCATTCGCCGCGCAGCGGTTCGATGACGGTGGGCAGCACCAGACGTTCGACGTAGGGGCGCGGCGTGTAGTGGGCGCCGAGGCTGTGGCGTTCGGCGGGGTCGAGCGCGCGTTCGAGCAGGGTGCCGAAGATGGCGGGTTCGACCTGCGTCCAGTCGGCGCGGGCGGCCTGGCGCAGGAGGTCGATCTGGTCGCGGGTCAGCGGCAGAACGTCGGGCGACTTGAACAGCTTGCCGTTGAAGCGCGGCAGGGTCTGGCGCAGGACGACGGAGAAACCGCCTTCGTCCATCTCTTTCCACAGGGCGCCGAGCAGGGGGACGAACTGGGCGACGGGGCCGCCCTCACCCCCGGCCCCTCTCCCGGGGGGAGAGGGGAGAAGGAAGCTGTCGAGCAGGTCGCTGAAGGCGTTATTGGGCAGGAGGCCGACATCCTCGGCGAACATGCTGAACAGGCAGCGGGTGAGAAAGCCGGCGACGCGTTCCGGATGGTGGCCGGCGGCTTCGAGGGCCTTGGCGACGCCGGCCAGGGTTTCGGCGATTTGCCGGGTGGCGCGGGCGGCGGCGTGGGCGGGGTCGAGACTGAGCGGGTTGGACCAGATGGCCTTGAGGCGGGCGCGGATGGCGTCGTCGGCGAGGCTGGCGAGCGGGATGCGATGCGAGCGCGGGTCGGGGAAGGGCGTGTAGGTGGCGCCGGAGCGGCTGAATTCGGCGTAGATTTCGAGCACATTGCCGACGTCGACCGTGACGATGAAGGGCGGCCGGCCTTCGTCGGCCGGCAGCGCCCGGGCGTAACCCTCGGCCTGGGCGCGGGCGCGCAGCATGGCGTCGTCGAAGCCCCTGGTTTGCGGGCCTTGTTTGAGCTTCTTGGCTTCGAGCACGAAATGGCCGCGCTTGTAGCAGTCGATGCGGCCTTCGGAGCTGCCGCCGTCGCCGTGGCGGAAGATGACGCGGCGCTCGAAAACGTAGTCGTTGTCGCGGGTGTCCTCGCGCGCCGGGTTGGGCGGCGGCTCATCGAGCAGTTCGGCCAGTTCGCGGACGAAACTCTGGGCGTTGGCGAGTTCGGAGCCGCTGGCGTGCCGCCAGCGGGCGATGAATGGCTCGGGGTTCATGGCAGGCGGCCGTCACGGAAAGCGGAAAATGATAAGCGGTTTTCGGGTATTTTCCGGGGTCGACCGCAACCGGCACAAAAAAGCCCCGACCGGAGCCGGGGCCTTGTCGCACGTCCGGCCAAGACGCTAGAGAACCAGCTGCGTCCCCAGTTCGACGACGCGGTTGGTCGGGATCTTGAAGAAGTCGGTGGCGCTGGTGGCGTTCTTCGACATCATCGCGAACAGACGGGCCCGCCAGGGAGCGATGTCGCGGCCGGGGATGCGCGGCATGACCGTCTCGCGGGAGAAGTAGAAGGTCGTCTCCATCATGTCGAAGGTCTCGCCGAAACGGGCGCACTGCTCCAGCGCCGCCGGAATGTCGGGATCCTCCATGAACCCGTAGCGGACGATGATGCGCAGGAAGCCCTCGTCGAGCCGGTGCAGGTAGAGGCGATCGAGATCGTTCACGAAGGGCGTGTTGGCCGTCTGGACGGTCAGCAGCACGACGCGGTCGTGCAGCACCTGATTGTGCTTGAGGTTGTGCAGCAGCGCGGCGGGCACGCCTTCCTTGGAACTGGTCATGAAGATCGCCGTGCCATGGACGCGGTGCACGCCGCCGATCGTGCCGATGAAGTCGGCGAGCGGGAAGGTCTGCCTGGCCATTTCGTCGAGCACCAGCCGCCGGCCGCGCCGCCAGGTGGTCAGCACGGTGAAGGAGACGAGAGCCATGGCGAGCGGGAACCAGCCGCCGTCCGGGACCTTGATGATGTTGGCCGAGAAGAAGGCGATGTCGACCACGACCAGCGAACCGGCGACCAGCGCGACGAGCAGCAGGTTCCAGCGCCAGATCAGGACCATGACGAAGGCGACGAGGACGGTGTCGATCATCATCGTCGTGGTCACCGCGATGCCGTAGGCGGCGGCCAGGTTGGAGGAATTCTTGAAGCCGACGACGAGGGCGATGACGGCGAGATAGAGCGTCCAGTTGGTGAACGGCACGTAGATCTGGCCTTCCTCGTGGCCGGAGGTGTGGATGATCTGCATGCGCGGCAGCAGGCCCATCTGGACGGCCTGGCGGGCGACCGAGAAGGCGCCGGAGATGACCGATTGCGAGGCGATGACGGTGGCCAGCGTCGCCAGCACCACCATCGGCATCAGCGCCCAGGAGGGTCCGAGATGGTAGAAGGGACTCTCGATGGCGCCCGGCTCGTTGAGCAGCAGCGCACCCTGGCCGAAGTAGTTGAGGACCAGCGCCGGCATGACGAAACCGAACCAGGCGAGGCGGATCGGGAAGCGGCCGAAGTGGCCCATGTCGGTATACAGCGCTTCGCCGCCGGTGACGGAGAGGACGACGGAGCCGAGGGCGAGGAAGGCCAGCCCGGTGTGATCGACGATGAACGCGAGGGCATAGGCGGGGTTGACCGCCACCAGCACCGCCGGGTTGTGGACGATCTCGTTGACGCCGAGGACGGCGAGGACGGCGAACCAGAGGATCATGACCGGCCCGAACATCTTGCCGACCGCGGCGGTGCCGTGTTTCTGGATGAAGAACAGGCCGCTGAGGATGACCACGGTGACCGGCACAACGTAGGCCTCGAGCTCGGGCGCGAGGATCTGCAGGCCCTCGACCGCCGAGAGCACCGAGATCGCCGGAGTGATCATGCTGTCACCATAGAACAGCGCCGCGGCGAAGATGCCGAGCAGCGAGATGACCCAGGTCAGGCGCTGACTCCTCGCCTTCTCGGTGACCAGCGAGAGCAGCGAGAGCGAGCCGCCCTCGCCGCGATTGTCGGCGCGCATGATGATGAGCACGTACTTGATGGTCACCAGGATCATGATCGCCCAGAACACCAGCGACAGGACGCCGAGGATGTTGGCCGGCGTCACCGGAATCGGATGGTGGCCGTTGAAGATCTCCTTCAGCGAATAGAGCGGACTGGTGCCGATATCGCCGAAAACGACGCCGATCGCGGCGACGGTGAGCGCCGGCATGGCCTGACGAGCGTGCATGATCTTCCCCCTGGGCGTGTTGCGGCCTCGATGCGTCTCCGCGCGGGAATTCTGCCCGTCGCGTCCCATCGAGCGGCCGATAGTGTACTCTCCTCGTTTCACCATTGGAATATCATTCTCGCCTGGGAGCGCGGCAAAAAGCCGCCGCATCCGGGCCGGGCAACGGACTTGCGGTCCGCAATGCGGCGGACCAACGGGAAGGGGGATCTTGATGACGTATCCGGAACAAGAAAGCGACATCGGCCGCGTCCGCCTGTTCGACGCCAACCTGGTGTGGCCATTGCAGCTCGAACCGCTGACCGCCGCGGGCGCCGCCGGGCGGCACTGGGAAGTCCTCGAGGCGGGCCGGGAAACCCACGCCTGGCGCCGGGTCGACGACGAATTCACTTCCGACCCGGAAGAGTTCCGCGAGCGACATTACCGCGAGTTCGTTTCCTTCCTGCCCTATGTCCAGCGCTTCCTCTACGGCGAAGGCCGCGCCCGCAAGACCAATCCCGACGATCCGCCAGGCAACTCGCCGGTCCACGTTTTCCGGCGGACCGACATCGACCGCCTGCGCCTGACCCTGCGCCGGGGCGCGGCGCCGGTCGAGCTGCGCGTCGTTCACGTCGACCTGTATTTCTTCCAGGATATCGACGTCGTCCAGCTCAATGTCGAGGTGCGCGGCGAGGACCTGCCGCTCGCCACCGTCCGCGACATCCTGTTCCGCTTCGGCCGCGCCTATCCGTCGGGCTGGGACGAGCACGGCGAGGGGGTGAACAACGCCCACGTATCGGAATGGCTGGACGCCGCCGGCCAGGTCATCGCCCGCTCCGACCCGGGGCGCCGGCAGAAATTCCTCACCTTCGTCTGCGAGCACCGCAGTCCCTGCGTTTCCGAGCATTGGGCCTGCCTGCTGCGTCCGCTGGCCCTCGCCCACTCCGACGAACCCGGCGAGCTGCGCTACCGGCTGCTCGAGTATCACCGCATGCCGCTCATGGCGTTCCTCGCGCTCGCCGAACCGCGCCGGCTCAGGCGCGAGGACTGGGTGCGCATCGGGCTGGCGACGACGCTGCATCCCGACGAGCCGCTCCCGGTCAACGAGCCGGGAGTCGCCGAATTCGAGAGGCGCTACTGCCAGGACCGCTTCTGGAACGACACCGAGGCCGGCCCGAACACCCGCTTCGTATGTACCGGCAACTCGCTGACCGTGGTCGGCGACGCCGCCGCACCCTCGGTCAGCGATCCCGAACGCGGCGTACTCGGGCAGTTCCGCCATCAGTATTTCCTCGTATTCCTGATCGCCCACCTGCATCGCGCCGCGCTGCTGGCGTTTTCCGAGACGCTCGCCGATGCGGTGAACGATCTCGACATCCGCGACGACGACTCGGTGCGCCGCTTCAAGCGCAGGATTCGCGCCAATTTCGAGACCTTCCTGCGCTTCACCCACCGCTACTGGTTCGAGTTGCTCTCGGAGCGCGCGCATGTGCAGGCCGTCTTCCGGCTGTGCGCCAACCATCTCGGCAATGCCGAGCTGTACGACGAGGTGCGCGACGAAATCCGCGAGATGAGCCAGTACCTCGACAGCGACTCGCAGCGCCGGCAATCGAACACCGTCGTGCGCCTGACGGTGATCACCACCCTCGGGCTGATCGCCACCGTGACGACCGGCTATTTCGGCATGAACATCATCCCGTTCGGCGACGGGCCGGTCGAGGAGCGCGTGCTGCACGGCGCGGTCGCCGGCGTCGTCTTCGTCGGCCTGGTGCTGTTCGCCATCGCCCGCTCGAAACGGCTGTCGGACTTCCTCGAGCATCTCGCCGACGAGCGGCTGAGCGCGGCCGGGAAACTGCGCGCGCTGTGGGCCGCCTTGTGGGGCAACGGACGCTCATCGGGCTGAGGCCGCGAGCGCAAGTCGCCGCAAGCGGCCGGCCCAGGGCGATCGCCGCGACGGATGGCGGCGTCAACGAAAAGCGGCCCGCCGGCGTGCCGGCGGGCCGCTCTGCGTTCTGCGTTGCGGGCTAGATCACGCCGAGCTGGCGTGGCAGCCACAGCGAGAGCCCCGGCCAGTAGGTGACCACGACCAGGAAGAACAGCATCGACAGCAGCCACGGCCAGACCGCGACGGTCAGCTCGGTGATGCCCATCTTGGTGATGCCCGACGCGACGTAGAGGTTGAGGCCGACCGGCGGATGGCACATGCCGACTTCCATGTTCACCACCATCAGGATGCCGAAATGGACCGGGTCGATGCCCAGCTTCATCGCCACCGGGAAGAGGATGGGGGCGAAGATCAGGACGATCGACGACGGCTCCATGAAGTTGCCGGCGAGCAGCAGGATGATGTTGACCGCGAGCAGGAAGGTGATCACGCCCAGGCCATGGTTCAGCATCCAGTCGGCCAGCGCCTGCGGGATGTTCTCGTTGGTCATGATGAACGAGAAGAGCACGGCGTTGGTGATGATGTAGAGCAGCATCGCCGACATGTTGGCCGAGTTCAGCAACACCTGCGGCACGTCCCGCAGCGTCATGTCCTTGTAGATGAACACGGCGACGAAGAAGGCGTAGACCGCGGACATCGCCGCTGCTTCGGTCGGCGTGAAGATGCCGGTGTAGATGCCGCCCATGACGACGACGATCAGGAACAGGCCCCAGATCGATTCGCGGAACGAGCGGAAGCGCTCGCCCCACGACGCCTTCGGCTGGCGCGGATAGTCGAACTTGCGGGCGCGATACCAGGTGACGCCGCCGAGCGTCGCCGCCAGAGCCAGGCCGGGCATGACGCCGGCCATGAACAGGGCGCCGACCGAGGTATTGGTCGCCACCGAGTACATGACCATGACGATCGACGGCGGGATCAGGATGCCGAGCGCGCCCGAGGTCGTGATGACGCCGGCCCCGAACCTGCTCGGGAAGCCCGCCCTGACCATCGCCGGCAGCAGGATCGAGCCAATCGCCACGACGGTCGCCGGACTGGAACCCGAGACCGCCGCGAACAGCGCGCAGGCCATGACCCCGGCGAGACCGAGGCCGCCGTACCAGTGGCCGACCATGTCGGTGGCGAACTTGATCATCCGCCTGGCGACGCCGCCGTGCGTCAGGAAGTTGCCGGCGAGGATGAAGAACGGGATGGCCATGATCTCGAACTTCTCGATGCCGGTGAACAGCTTGAGCGCCACCGACTCGAGCGGGACGTGGGTCATCGTGAACAGGAAGGTGAGGACGGTCAGGCCGAGCGAAATCGAGATCGGCATGCCGGTCAGCATGAGGATGGCCAGCAGGGTGAAGATCACCAGGGCGTTCATGGCTGTTCTCCTTCGCCACCCGGATTGCGGCGTTCTCCCTGGCGCCGCTCGGGGCTACGCTTCGCGCTGCCCGTCCGGCGACGGTCCTCGCCGCTGCGCCGGTCGCCGACCATCGGGTGCTTGAGGTCGTGCATGTGCAGGTTGTCGGGCATGTTGTAGACGGCCACCGGCGGCTCGACCTCCTCGAGACCGTCGACATGGCCGTGGTCATGGTGCGGCAGTTCGCCGGTGCGGATGAAGGAAACGCAGACCTGCAGGAAGCGGAAGCACATCAGCGACGAGCCGAGCGGAATCGCGCTATAGACGATCCAGGTCGGCCATTCCAGGTCGGGCGTGGTCGGCCCTTCGTAATTGTCGCCGGTGTCCAGCCCGAGGAACTGGAAGATGGCGTAGTGCGCGCCGTTTTCCCAGACGAAGTGCGCTCCCAGGGCGCCGACGATACCGGTAAACGTGGCGCCGGCGAGCAGGCCGAAGACGATGAACTTGGCGCGCATCCGGTCGTCGAGGCGGTTGATCAGCACGTCGACGCCGACGTGGATGCCGGTGCGCACGCCGTACGCGGCGCCGAACTTGGCCATCCAGACGAACATGATGATGCACAGCTCCTGCGCCCAGCCGAGGTTGAGGCCGAGCAGCCAGTCCTGCAGGCCGGGAATCGGGTACCCGGACAGGTAGCGGTGAACGACCGAGATGAAGATGATGACGGTCGCCCCTCCCATCAGGAACGTGACCAGCAACTCTTCGAGATGATTGAGCGCCTTGTTGATCATGGCGATTTCCCCCTGTGGACCGGGGGCCGGCGGCCCCCGATCGGATGCCCCGCGGCGTCGGTTACAGCTTGTTCGGATCGAAGCCGGTCGCCTTGTAGACGCTGTCGATGGTCTCCTTGCCGATGCGGCCGGTCATCTTCTGGTGCACCGGCACCAGCGCCTTCTTGAAGGCGCTGCGCTCTTCCTTGGTCGGCTGGTAGACCGTCGTCTTGCCGCTCTTCTTCACCGCCTCGAGCGCCTGGTCGTTCTCGACCTTGGCGATCTGGTTGGCGTAGCGGGTCGCCTGGATCATCGCCTCGTCGAGCTGCTTGCGGACGTCGGCCGGCAGGCCGTCCCAGAACTTCTTGTTGACGATGACCGCGTAGCCGAGATAGCCGTGCTCGGTGAGCGTCAGGTGTTTCTGCACCTCGTGCATCTTCTGGGTGTACAGGTTGGAAATGGGGTTCTCGGTGCCGTCGACCACGCCCGTCTGCAGCGCCTGGTAAACCTCGGAGAAGGCCATCACCTGCGGCAGCGCGCTGAGGGCGCGGACCTCTTCCTCGAGCACCTTGGACGACTGGATGCGCAGCTTCTTGCCCTTGAGGTCGGCCGGCGTCTTGATCGGGCTGTTCAGCGAAAACGACTTGAGGCCGTTGTCCCAGTAGGCGAGGCCCTTGATGCCCTTGGGTTCGAGCTTGGCCAGCAGTTGCTGGCCGGCCGGACCCTGGGTGACCTTGTGGACGTCATCGTAGTTGTCGAAGATGTAGGGCAGGTCGAAGACCTCGAATTCCTTGACGCCGAGCGGACCGAACTTGGCCAGCGAGGGCGCCAGCATCTGCACGGCGCCGAGCTGCAGCGCCTCCATCTCTTCCTTGTCCTTGTACAGCGTCGAGTTGGCGTACACCTCGACCTTGACCTTGCCGCCGGTCAGCTCGGCGGCCTTCTTGGCGAAGAATTCGGCCGCCTTGCCCTTGGGCGTGTCGGCCGCCACGACGTGGCTGAACTTGATGACGATCGGCTCCTGGGCATGGACGGCCAGCGACAGCACGCCGGCAAACAGGCCGATCAGCAGTTGTGAAACTCTCATGTCTTCTCCTCCGTGGGATGGCTGGGCGCAACTTCGGGCTGCGACTGCGCGGAAGTATCGCCACACAGGCAAACCCGGCGTAATTGTGGTTATCCACATGAAGGCCTGCCGGCGCCGCCCGCCGGGTTAACATCCGCCCATGCGATCGTTCCCGCCGTCCGTCAGCAGCCGCCGCCTGCGCTGGTTCCTCGCCCTGCCCAAGCTGGGCGTGGTGCTGCTGCTCGCCGCCGTCGTCACCCTGCTCTGGCTGCTCCATCAGAGCGAACTCGAGGAGGAACGCAGCGGCCTGATCAAGGATGTGCTGTGGCTGGAGCAGAACGTGCGCTTCCATCTCGCCCGCAGCGAGGAGCAGTTGCAGCAACTCGCCGCCGACCTCGGCAGCCAGCCCGACAGCAAGCGGATCTTCCGCATCCGCGCCAGCCACATCGTGAAGAACAATCCCGACATCGCGCAGATCGTCTGGTTCGATGCGCAACACCGGGTAATCGACGCCCTGCCGGCGACCACTCCCGCCGACAGCGGCGTCGACGCCTTCGGGCCGGCGGCGACGCAGAAGGCGTTCGAACTGGCCATCCTCCTGAACAAGCGCATCTACAGCGAGCCCTTCTTCCTCAGCGGCAATGTCGCCCATTTCGCGCTGGTCATGCCGATCTTCGGCGACCGGGAAGTGGCGGGCGCCCTGGTCGCCACCCATTCGCTCGAGGACCTGCTCGGGAATCTCGTGCCCTGGTGGTTTGCCGAGAAATACCGGGTCGTCGTGGCGGACGACAATGGCGCGCAGCATGCGGTCAAGTCGAATGTCGGCGGCACGCCGAGTCTCTTCTACGAACTGCCCTTCGACCCGCCGGGTCATGGGCTGATCTTCCGCGTCACCAGCTACCAGGGCGCCGGCAATCCGCTGCAGCGCCTGCTGGCGGGCGCCATCCTGGTGCTCGCCGCCGGCGTCTTCTGGAGCCTGTGGATCGTTCGCGACCTGATGAGGAAGCGCTCCGACGCCGAAAAGGCTTTGCGCGCCGAACATGCCCTGCGCTCGGCGATGGAGGATTCGCTGACCGTCGGCATGCGCGCGCGCGACCTGACCGGGCGGATCATCTACGTCAATCCCGCCTTCTGCCGGATGACCGGATTCACGAGCGCGGAGCTGGCCGGCCGCGACCCGCCGATGCCTTACTGGATTCCCGAGCAACTGGAGGCGACGCAGGAACTGCATCAGGCGGTGCTCGACGGCAGGGCGCCGCCCGACGGCTTCGAGATCACCTTGCAGCGCAAGGACGGCGAGCGCTTCCAGGCGCTGATCTACGAGGCGCCGCTGATCGACGGCAACGGCCGGCACACCGGCTGGATGGCGTCGATCCTCGACGTCACCGAGCGCCGACGCGCCGAGGAACTGGCGCGCCAGCAACAGGAGCAGTTGCAGTTCACCTCGCGCCTGGTGACGATGGGCGAAATGGCGTCGACGCTGGCGCACGAACTGAATCAGCCGCTTGCGGCGATCGCCAGCTACAACACCGGTTGCCTGAACCTGCTGGCGGCCGGCGCCCGCGACCCGCGCGAGATCCGCGAGGCGCTCGAAAAGCTCGGCGTCCAGGCCCAGCGCGCCGGCCGCATCATCCGCCGCGTGCACGACTTTGTCAGGAAGAGCGAGCCAAGGCGCGCCCCGTGCGCACTCGCCGAGATCGTCGACGACTGCCTCGGCTTCGTCGAGGCCGAGGCGCGCAAGCGCCGCGTGCGAATTACTAGCGACCTGCCCCCGCTGCCGCCGGTGCTGGCCGACCGCCTGATGCTCGAACAGGTGCTGCTCAACCTGATCCGCAACGGCATGGAGGCGATGGCCGCGACCCCGGCCGCGCGGCGGGTGCTGAGGATCTCCGCCAGGCGCCGCGCCGACGAGGTCGCCGTCGCCATCGCCGACAACGGCTGCGGCATCGCGCCCGAGGTCCGCGACAAGCTGTTCACCGCGTTCTTCTCGACCAAGCCCGAGGGCATGGGGATCGGGCTGTCGATCTGCCGCTCGATCATCGAGTTCCACCGCGGCCGCCTGTGGGTCGAAGACCATTCGGCGGCGCCGGACGGAAGCGGTACGATATTCAGCTTCACCCTGCCGCTGGACTCCGCATGAATACCCCGCAAGCCCATCTGGTCGACGACGACGAAGCCATCCGCGATGCGCTGGCCTGGCTGCTCAAGTCACGCGACATCCCCTGCACCACCTACGACCGCGCCGAAACCTTTCTCGCCGCGTGGACGCCGAAGCTGGCGGGCTGCGCCATTCTCGACATGCGCATGCCCGGCATGAGCGGACTCGACTGCTTCGATGCGCTGGGCGAGCGCCAGTCCACGCTGCCGGTGATCTTCCTGACCGGGCACGGCGACGTGCCGCTGGCCGTGGCGACGCTGAAAAAGGGCGCCTTCGATTTCTTCGAGAAGCCGTTCAACGACAACGACCTGGCCACGCGCGTCGAGGAAGCCATGGCGCTCGACGCCGGACAGCGGGCGGCGAGCGCCACGGTCGACTCGGTAAACTCGCGGCTTTCGACCTTGACCACGCGCGAACGCCAGGTCATGGAACTGGTTCTCCTCGGCAGGTTCAACAAGGTCATCGCCGACGATCTGAACATCAGCATGCGCACCGTCGAGGTTCATCGCGCCAACCTGTTCGACAAGATGAAGGTGAAAACCGCGGTCGAACTGGCCAATTTGCTCAAACCCGGCCACTGACCCTTCCCTTGCCCCCGCTTTTTCGCTAGCATCCGCGGGATCAACGCGGCGCCGGTCTCCGGCACGCTCCTCTTTTACCGGCATTGCGCCCTTCCACGAGGCACTTCATGAGCGAGCATATCCATTACGTTTCCGACGACACCTTCGAAACCGAGGTGCTGCAGGCGCAGCAGCCGGTTCTGGTGGACTACTGGGCCGAATGGTGCGGGCCCTGCAAGATGATTTCCCCCATCCTCGACGACATCGCCAGGGAATATGCCGGCAAACTCAAGGTGGCCAAGGTCAATATAGACGACAACCAGGCGACGCCGGCGAGATTCGGGATCCGCGGCATCCCGACGCTGATGCTGTTCAAGAACGGCAGCGTCGAGGCGACCAAGGTCGGCGCCCTGTCGAAGTCGCAACTCGCCGCCTTTATTGACAGCAACCTGTAATCTCCGTACTCTCCCGGCCTGAAGGTGCGTTCCGCGCCTTCAGGCAGACGCAGCAGCGGCCGCGGCCGGCGTCGATCTCCCCCCATCGAAAGCACCCCACAGCGCCATCCGGCCACCGGCATTCGCCCGGCCCATCGCAGGCGCGACACCTACCCGCACATGCAACTTTCCGAACTCAAGACCTTACACGTCAGCAAATTGCTCGACATGGCCACCGAACTCGCCATCGAGAACGCCAACCGAATGCGCAAGCAGGAACTGATCTACGCCGTCCTGAAAGCGCGCGCCCGCAACGGCGACACGATCTACGGCGACGGCACGCTCGAAGTGCTGCAGGACGGCTTCGGCTTCCTCCGCTCCTCGGACACTTCCTACCTCGCCAACCCGGATGACATCTATGTCTCGCCGTCGCAGATCCGCCGCTTCAACCTGCGCACCGGCGACACCATCGAAGGCGAGATCCGCACCCCGAAGGACGGCGAGCGCTATGTCGCGCTGACCAAGCTCGAGTCGATCAACGGTTTTCCGCCCGAGGCGAACAAGCACAAGATCATGTTCGAGAACCTGACGCCGCTGCACCCGACACACATGCTCTGTCTCGAGCGCGAGATCAAGGCCGACGAGAACATCACCAGCCGCGTCATCGACATGATCGCCCCGGTCGGCGCCGGCCAGCGCGGCCTGATCGTCTCGCCGCCGAAATCCGGCAAGACGGTGATGCTGCAGAACATCGCCCACGCGATCACCGCCAACCATCCGGAAGTCGTGCTCATCGTCCTGCTGATCGACGAACGCCCGGAAGAAGTCACCGAGATGACCCGCACGGTCAAGGGCGAGGTCGTCGCCTCGACCTTCGACGAGCCGGCCACCCGCCACGTCGCCGTCGCCGAAATGGTCATCGAGAAGGCCAAGCGCCTGGTCGAGCACAAGAAGGACGTGGTCATCCTGCTCGACTCGATCACCCGCCTCGCCCGCGCCTACAACACCGTGCAGCCGGCCTCCGGCAAGGTGCTGACCGGCGGCGTCGACGCCAACGCCCTGCAGAAGCCGAAGCGCTTCTTCGGCGCCGCGCGCAACATCGAGGAAGGCGGCTCGCTGACCATCATCGCCACCGCGCTGATCGATACCGGCAGCCGGATGGACGACGTGATCTACGAGGAGTTCAAGGGTACCGGCAACATGGAAATCCACCTGGATCGCCGCATGGCCGAAAAGCGGGTGTATCCGGCAATCAACGTCAACCGCTCCGGCACCCGCCGCGAAGAGTTGCTGCTCAAGTCGGACGTCCTGCAAAAAGTCTGGGTGCTGCGCAAGCTGCTGTACGGCATGGATGACATCGATGCGATGGAGTTCCTGCTCGACAAGATCAAGGCAACGAAGAACAACGGTGAGTTCTTTGACGCCATGCGCAGGGGCTGAGCCTCTGCCACCGGGGGTCGGCTGGCCCCCTCCTGCTGCCCTTCCTGGCTAGCTTCCAGCCCCGGCTACTTCAATCACCGATCTGGCCATCGGCCCGGTCCACAGTTACAATGCGCGCCGCTTGCGGACGTGGCGAAATTGGTAGACGCACCAGATTTAGGTTCTGGCGCCTTTGGCGTGAGAGTTCGAGTCTCTCCGTCCGCACCAAGACGCGCATTAGTCGTCCCTGAAATATTCAATTCGCCTCTTCCAGCCGCCAGCCTGACGGCCAGGCCGCGTTGCCACTGACCACCCGCCCAAGCATCCCAACCAGAAGCCGGAGCGCAAAAAGGGCCTTCAGCCCCAGACGGGCAATGGCCCTCATCAACCAACGCAGGTTGTACCCGGCGGCACACAGCACCGGGTGCAGCACATCCCCTTCAGATCCTTTCAGCCAGTTCCGCCGTAGCCCACAGTCGTCCTTCAGGTGTCCGATCACAGGCTCGACGGCCTGGCGCCGCTTGAGCAGACGACGCGCCTTGGCGCTCAGGCTCTTGATCCGCCCCCGGTGGATGATCTCGACCCCGGGCACCTCCACACCCCGGTAGCCCAGATCCACGATGGCAGTGTGGGGCTTCGGGGCGCCTTTGACGTCCTGCATCAGGATCGTCGCCTGCTCGATCTGCTCGGCGAGGGTATGGCCGTCGTAGGGATTGCCCGGAAAGGCTCGGGCCCCGACGATCAGGTTGCCTTTCTCGGTGGTGGCAATACCCACCTTGACGCCAAACTCATAGGGCTGGCGCGCTTTGCCCTTGCCGATGCACTCGACTTCCGGTGCGTGCAGGGCGTAGAGCTTGTTCTTGTCCTTGGGCCGCTGGGTGTGGATGCGCCGGGCTCGTTCGAGCCACAGGGTGGCCATCTCCTTCATGCCATCGGCCAGCTCCGGCAGGCGGCGTTCCAGGTCACGCATGACCCGACCCAGGATCGTCCGCTGGCGCTTGAGCACCCGGCGCAGGCGCCGGTACTGTTTGGCGTGGGCGTAGCCACCGGCCCGCCGCTTGAGGCTGCGCCCTTCCTTCTCGAAGGTCTGGCGCAGCACCAGGCCAGCCCGCTTGGCGATCAGCACCAGCTTGCGCCGGGCCACATCGAGCAGCCGGCTGTCGGTGGGAAAGGCGATGGCCTTCTCCTGCACCGTGGAATCGACGATGACCCGCTCCAGATCCTTCGGGGCGATCGCCTTCATCGACACGGCGGCCTCGATGGTCTTGGCCAGGTGTTCTTCCACGCCCGCATCACCCAGCGCACGACGAAAGCGT
>JAFLDQ010000078.1 GCA_017302355.1 Dechloromonas sp. | reverse complement strand
GTGGGAGCAGAACGCCAGCGGCCTCGGCAACGCTTTCGCCGGGTCGGCGGCGGTCGCCGACAACGCCAGCACCATCTACTTCAACCCGGCCGGAATGACCAGACTGCAGGCGCGCGAGTTTTCGCTGGGCGCCAACATCATCACGACCAGCTTCCAGTTCCAGAATGATGGCTCCCGGGTGGGGGCCTTCCAGTTGGCCGGCGACGGCGGCGATGGCGGCGGCACCTCGTTCGTGCCCAATGGCTACCTGTCGTGGCAGGTGGCGCCGGACTGGTACGTCGGCCTGGGAATCGGCGCTCCCTATGGCAATGTCGTCGAGTACGACGCCCCGTGGAAGGGCAGCGCTCACTCGAACAGCTTCGAGATCAAGACCTACAACATCAACCCGTCGGTGGCGTGGCGCGCCAACGAATGGCTGTCGCTGGGCGCGGGCGTCAGCTGGCAGCGGATCACCGCCAACTACAAGTCCGCTGTCGGTATCGGCGGGCTGACTCCGGCCCAGACGGCGGCGATCGCGGCCAGCACCAAGGAATTCGATGCCGACGACGACTCGTGGAACTGGAATATCGGCGCGCTGTTCACGGTGGCGCCGCAAACCAGGATCGGGGTTTCGTACCGTTCGAAGACCAAATACACGCTCGACGGCAACATCAGCGTGACCGGTCCGAGCGCCGCCATCAATCTCGCGGGAAGCTCCGGCGCCAAGACCGACGTCGACCTTCCCGACCTGTTCATACTGAGCATCGCTCAGGGTATCGGCGACCAGTGGGAGATCCTGGGTGACGTTTCGTGGATGGGTTGGAGCAGCGTCAAGGAACTGGACATCGTTCGCACCTCGCCGTCGCTGACCTCTCCCGCCGGTTCGACCGCGCAGATCCTCGAAACCAGGTTCAAGGATACGTGGCGTTTCGCGCTCGGCGCCAACTACAAGATGCGCCAGGACATCAAGTTCCGCGCCGGTATCGCCTACGACAACAGCCCGGTCCCGAATGACGAATACCGCATCACCTCGCTGCCGGATAACGACCGCACCTGGCTGACCGCCGGCGTTCAGTGGAAGCCGACCCCGACCTCGGCGCTCGATTTCGGCGCCGCGTATATCTGGGTCAAGGAGACGTCGATCAACAATCCCGGCTGGGCGCGGGCCAATCCCCCGCAGGGCCTGCTCAGGGGCGACTACGACAGCTACTCGTGGCTCCTCGGCGCCCAGTACTCGATGGGCTTCTGAACGCCCGATCTCCAGTTTGTCCCATTCAAGCCCCGGCCCGTCCGGGGCTTTTTTTCGAGTGTTTTCACTAGCAAATGCGTTGACCGCGCCTGTGGTTAAATCTACAATTCAAACGTTCGTTTAATACGGGCAAGCAGGGCTTGAACGGACCAAAGACACCTTAAGGAGAACCGCTTGAACAAGCTGATCGTGAAGAAAGCCGCCGTCCTCGGCGCCGGCGTGATGGGGGCGCAGATTGCCGCGCATCTCGCCAATGCCAACGTGCCGGTCGTGCTGTTCGACCTTCCGGCCAAGGAAGGCGACAAGAACGGCATCGTGCACCGTGCCCTCGAAGGGCTCAAGAGACTCGAGCCGGGGCCGCTGGCCAACAAGGGCAAGCTGAAGTACATCGACGCCGCCAACTACGAGGAGCACCTGCCGTCGCTCGCCGGATGCGACCTGGTGATCGAGGCCATCGCCGAGCGCATGGACTGGAAGAACGACCTCTACGCCAAAATCGCGCCACACCTCGGCGCCAACGCCGTGATCGCCTCCAATACCTCCGGGCTGTCGATCAACTCGCTGGCCGAAGGCCTGCCCGACGCGGTCCGTCCACGTTTCTGCGGCATCCACTTCTTCAATCCGCCGCGCTACATGCACCTGGTCGAGATCATCGCGACGCGCGGCACCGACGCCGCGACCCTCGACGCGCTGGAGACCTGGCTGACCTCGCGCCTTGGCAAGGGCGTCATCCGCGCCCTCGACACCCCGAACTTCGTCGCCAACCGCATCGGCGTCTTTTCGATCCTCGCGGTCATGCATCACACCAGCGCCTTCGGCCTCGGCTTCGACGAAGTCGATGCGCTGACCGGTCCGCGGATCGGGCGCCCGAAGAGCGCGACCTACCGCACCGCCGACGTCGTTGGCCTCGACACGCTGGCGCATGTCGTCAAGACGATGCAGGACACGCTGCCCGGCGATCCGTGGCATGCCTATTTCAAGACCCCCGACTGGCTGGCCGCGCTGATCGCCAGGGGCGCGCTCGGCCAGAAGACTCGCTGCGGCATCTTCCGCAAGCAGGGCCGCGACATCCAGGTCCTCGATGTCGGCATGCAGGATTACCGCAACTCGGCCGGCGCCATCGCCGATGAAGTCGGCGAAATCCTGAAGATCAGGAATCCCGCCGAAAAGTTCGCCGCGCTGCGCGCCTCCGCGCATCCGCAGGGCCAGTTCCTGTGGGCCATCTTCCGCGACATCTTCCACTACGCCGCCGTCCATCTCGAAAACGTGGCGGACAACGCCCGTGACCTCGACCTCGCCATGCGCTGGGGTTTCGGCTGGGCGCAGGGTCCGTTCGAGACCTGGCAGGCCGCCGGCTGGTCCGCCATCGCCCAGGCGATCGCCGCCGACATCGCCGCCGGCAAGGCGATGAGCGATGCCCCGCTGCCCGGTTGGGCGCTGGATGCCGGCCGTAGCGGTGTGCACACGCCAGAGGGTTCGTATTCGGCGAGCCGCAACGCCTACGCCGCGCGTTCCGCGCTGCCGGTCTACCAGCGCCAACTGTTCCCCGAGCGCGTCCTCGGCGAAGGCGCCGCAACTCCCGAAAAGTCCGGCGAAACGCTCTACGAGAACGACGGCGTCCGCCTGTGGAAGCTTGCTGCGGTCGACGCCGGAATCGGCATCATTTCCTTCAAGTCCAAGATGCACAGCGTCGGCAACGAGGTCATGGACGGCCTGATCGCCGCCGTGCGCCAGGCCGAGCGGACGCTCGACGGCGTCGTGATCTGGCACGAGGCGCCGTTCGCCGTCGGCGCCAACCTGCAACAGGTCGGCGAAGCCTGCGCGGGCGGCCATTTCGATCTGCTCGAGCAGACCGTCGAAAAGTTCCAGCGCGCCTCGCAGATCCTCAAGTACGCGCAGGTGCCGACGGTGGCCGCGGTCCAGGGCATGGCCCTCGGCGGCGGTTGCGAATTCGTCATGCACTCGGCGAAGCGGGTGCTGGCGCTGGAAAGCTATGTCGGCCTGGTCGAGGCCGGAGTCGGCCTGATTCCGGCGGGCGGCGGCTGCAAGGAATTCGCCGTGCGCGCCGCCGACTGGGCCGCCCAGTCGGCGACGCCGGGTGAACTCTTCGATTTCCTGCAGCCGGTGTTCCAGAACATCGCCATGGCCAAGGTCGCCAAGAGCGCGCTCGAGGCGATCGACATGGGCTTTGCCCGGCCTTCCGACACCATCCTCTTCAATGCCAACGAACTGCTGTTCGTGGCGATCCGTCAAGCGCGGGCGATGGCCGACGCCGGTTATGCCCCGCCGCTGATGCCGCGCGCCATTCCGGTGGCCGGGCGCAGCGGCATCGCGACGCTGGAGATGATGCTGGTCAACATGAAGGAAGGCGGCATGATCTCCGCTCACGACTACCGGGTGGCCAAGGCTGCCGCAACCGCCCTGTGCGGTGGCGACATCGAAACCGGCGCGCTGGTCGATGAGGAATGGCTGATCACCGTCGAGCGCCGGCTCTTCGTCGAACTCCTCAAGACTCCGGAAACCCAGGCGCGCATCAAGCACATGCTGGAAACCGGCAAGCCGCTCCGCAACTGATTCAGGCCAAGGAACCAATCATGACCAAACAAATTCAGGACGCCTACATCGTAGCCGCCACCCGTCTGCCCGTGGCCAAGCGCAACGGCATGTTCCGGTACGTGCGGCCGGACGACATGCTGGCTTACGTCATCAAGTCCGTTGTCGCCCAGGTGCCGGGAATCGATCCGGCGCGCATTGGCGACGTCATCGTCGGCTGCGCCATGCCGGAAGCCGACCAGGGCATGAACGTCGCCCGCATCGGGCTGCTGCTGGCCGGGTTGCCGATCACCGTGCCGGGCATCACGATCAACCGCTTCTGCTCCTCCGGGGTGCAGGCGGTCGCCGATGCCGCCAACCAGATCCGCCTCGGCCTGGCCGACGTGATGATCGCCGCCGGCACCGAGTCGATGACCGTGATGCCGCAGATGATGGGCAACAAGATGTCGATGAACCCGGCCATCTTCGCCAAGGAGGAAAACATGGCCATCGCCTACGGCATGGGCCTGACCGCCGAAAGGGTGGCGAACCAGTGGAAGATCGGCCGCGAGGCGCAGGATGCCTTCGCGCTGGCGTCGAACCAGAAGGCCTGCGCGGCGATCGCCGCCGGTCACTTCAAGGCCGAGACGACGCCTTACCCCGTCCGCGAGAACCTTCCCGACCTCAAGACCGGTCAGGTCCGGGTGCGCGAGCGCATCGTCGAGGACGACGAAGGCCCGCGCGCCGACGCCTCGCTGGAAAAGCTGGGCAAGTTGCGCCCGGTCTTCCATGCGCGCGGTTCGGTGACCGCCGGCAACTCGTCGCAGATGTCCGACGGCGCCGCCGCCGTGATGCTGGTGTCGGAGAAGGTGCTCAAGGAACACAACCTGACTCCGCTGGCGCGCTTTGCCGGCTACGCGGTCGGCGGCGTGGCGCCGGAGATCATGGGCATCGGCCCGATCGCGGCGATTCCCAAGGTGCTGGCGCAGGTCGGCATCCAGCAGGACGACCTCGACTGGATCGAACTCAACGAAGCCTTCGCCGCGCAATCGCTGGCGGTGATGAACGAACTGGGCATCAATCCCGAGAAGGTCAACCCGCTGGGCGGGGCCATCGCCCTCGGCCACCCGCTGGGCGCCACCGGCGCCATCCGCATCGCCACGGTCGCGCATGGTCTCAAGCGCACCGGCGGCAAGTACGGCATGGTGACGATGTGCATCGGCACGGGTATGGGCGCGGCGGGGATCATCGAGGCGCTCTGAGCCGCGCGACGGCGCGGGCCAGCGATGGGGATGGGGGCGCGCCTCCATCCCGTTTTCGGTGGCGCCAGTGTCCGTAACGGGTTCGTGCCGGTGATGAGGAGTTGGATGGGCCGGCGGGGGCGTGGTGTCCTCGCCCGGCGAGTGTTCCGTAGTCGAGGCCGGAGGGCGGGTGTCGTTGCGGCGCCTCAGGGGAATCCCCGTGGTCAACCGCGGTTGGCAGGTTGAATGCTTGCCACGGGTCGGGGCATACTGTCGCCGGGGGAGGCTTGATGCCGCTTACACGAACCGGTTCCGAAACAGCAGAGAGGGGAGAAACCAAGTGATTCCACGTTCCGTGCGGGCCGCAGCACTGGTTGCGACGCTGCTCGCCATTCCGGCCGTGCAGGCGGTGGAAGTCGCCGGCGTCAGGGTGGACGAACAGATAAGGGTCGGCGCCAACGAACTGGTGCTCAACGGCGCCGGCGTGCGCACCAAGGTGTTCGTCAAGGTGTACGTTGGCGCGCTTTACGCGTCGCGGAAGGCAAATACGCCGGCCGCGTTGCTCGATGCCGCGACGCCGCGGCGCATGTCGATGCGCATGTTGCGGGACATCGATTCCGACACCTTGTACGGCGCCTTGCGCGATGGCCTCAGGGATAACCACGGCGAAGCCGAACTGGCCGCACTGCAGGCGCCGACCGAGCAGTTCGCCGAGATCATGAAGAAGGTCGGCGGCGCCAGGAATGGCGATACGGTCGCCATCGATTTCACCGCCGAGGGAGTCGGTGTAAGCTTCAATGGCGAGCCGCGCGGCAAGGTGGCGGGCAGCGCCTTTGCCAAGGCGCTGCTCAAGGTCTGGCTGGGAGACAATCCGGTGGACAGCGCGCTGAAGAAAGCGTTGCTCGGCGGCTGAGCGGACAATCAACGGAGGAGGAAAGAAGTGGAAAAGATCTGGATCAAGACGTACCCGCCCGGCGTGCCCGCCGAAATCAGCATCGATCACCTGGCGTCGCTGGTGACCGTGTTCGAGGATGCCTGCGCGAAATATGACCAGCAGGTGGCGTACATCAGCATGGATCGCGAGATGACCTACGGCGAGCTCGACCGCCTGTCGCGCGACTTCGCCGGCTGGCTGCAATCGATCGGTCTGGCGAAGGGCGATCGCGTGGCGCTGATGATGCCCAACCTACTGCAATACCCGGTGGCGCTGTTCGGCACCCTGCGCGCCGGCTGCGTCGTCGTCAATGTCAATCCGCTGTACACGCCGCGCGAACTCGAGCATCAGTTGAAGGATTCCGGCGCCAAGGCGATCGTCATCGTCGAGAACTTCGCCCATACGCTGGAGCAGGTCATCGCCAGGACCGAGGTCAAGAACGTCATCGTCACGCCGATGGGTGACCTGCTCGGCCTGGTCAAGGGCGCCCTGGTCAATTTCGTCGTCCGCCACGTCAAGAAGATGGTGCCGGCCTGGTCGCTGCCGGGCTCGCTCAACATGAACGCGGCGCTCGCCGCCGGGCGGCGTCATGGCGCGGAGCCGGTCAAGCTGGGTCACGCGGACCTCGCCTTCCTGCAGTATACGGGCGGCACGACCGGGGTTTCCAAGGGCGCCATGCTGACCCATGGCAACATCGCCTCGAACGTCATGCAGGCCCATGCCTGGATCAAGCCGGCGGTCGAGGACGGGAAGGAATTCATCGTCACGCCATTGCCCCTCTATCACATCTTCGCGCTGACGGCGAACTGCCTGACCTTCCTGATGATCGGCGCGCGCAACCTGCTGATCGCCAATCCGCGCGACATGGCCGGGTTCGTCAAGGAGTGGGGGAAGTATCCGGTTTCGGTGGCGACCGGCGTCAATACCCTGTTCAACGGGCTGCTCAACCACCCGGATTTTGCCGCCCTCGACTTTTCGACGATGAAGGTCTCGCTGGGTGGCGGCACCGCGGTTCAGGCGCCGGTCGCCGAGCGCTGGCAGAAGGTCACCAAATCCCCGCTGCTGCAGGCGTATGGCCTGACCGAAACGTCCCCGGCGGCGACGATCAATCCGCTCGACCTCAAGGAATTCAATGGCTCGATTGGCCTGCCGGTCTCCTCGACCGATCTGTCGATCCGCGACGACGCCGGCAAGGAACTGGCGATCGGCGAGATCGGGGAAATCTGCATCCGCGGTCCGCAGGTCATGAAGGGATACTGGCAGCGTCCGGAGGAAACCGCCAAGGTCATGTATGCGGACGGCTTCCTGCGCACCGGCGACATGGGTTATGTCGATCCTCTCGGCTTCTTCTTCATCGTCGACCGCAAGAAGGACATGATTCTCGTCTCCGGCTTCAACGTCTATCCCAACGAGATCGAGGAAGTGGTCGCCATGCACGAGGGAGTCGGCGACGTGGCGGCGATCGGCGTGCCCGACGACAACACCGGCGAAGCGGTCAAGATCTTCATCGTGCGCAAGGATCCCAACCTGACCGTGGAGGCCGTCATTGCCCACTGCCGCAAGCACCTGACCGGCTACAAGGTGCCGAAGCAGGTCGAGTTCCGCCCCGATCTGCCGCGCACCAACGTCGGCAAGATCCTGCGCCGGGCGCTCAAGGAAGGGGCGTAATGCCGGTTCCCGCCGCGCTGCGGAAGGGGCTGGCCCTGCCGGCCATCTGCGCGCCGATGTTCATCGTCTCCAACCCGGACCTGGTCATCTCCCAGTGCCGGGGCGGGCTGATCGGGTCGTTCCCGGCGCTCAACGCGCGTCCGCCGGAACTGCTCGACGCCTGGCTGACCCGCATCCGCGCCGAACTGGCCGATGGCCCGGAGGCGGCGGCGTTTGCCGTCAATCAGATCGTCCACCAGTCGAACGAGCGCCTCGAGCACGACATGGCGCTGTGCGTGAAGCATGAGGTGCCGCTGATCATCACCAGCCTGCGCGCGCCCGATGCCATCGTGCCGCGGGTTCACGCCTACGGCGGCCTGGTCTTTCACGATGTCATCAGCGTGCGCCATGCCGAGAAGGCGCTCGAAGCCGGCGTCGATGGCCTGATCCTGGTTTGCGCCGGGGCCGGCGGGCATGCCGGGACGCTCAGCCCGTTCGCCCTGGTCGGCGAAATCCGCAAGTTCTACGCCGGGCCGATCGTGCTGTCCGGCGCCATCACCAGCGGCAGCGCCATTCTCGCGGCGCAGGCGATGGGAGCGGATTTTGCCTACATCGGCACGCGCTTCATCGCGACGCGCGAGGCCAATGCCCAGGAAGCCTACAAGCAGTGCTTGGTCGACTCGGCTGCGGTCGACGTCGTTTACACGCCGTATTTCACCGGCGTGCATGGCAATTACCTCAGGAAGAGCATCGAGGCGGCCGGTCTCGACCCGGAGAATCTCCCGGTCAAGGACAAGGATGCGATGGACTTCGGCAGCGCCGCCGGCGCCGCCAAGGCGTGGAAGGACATCTGGGGCGCCGGTCAGGGAGTCGGCACGATCGACGACATCCCGCCGGTGGCCGAACTGATCGCCCGGATGAAACAGGAATATCGCGCCGCCAAGGCGGCGCTCTGCAGCAACCCATACTGACAACAGGCAACAAGGAGAAAGCAAGATGAGTGACTATCGCGCGCCCGTGAAGGACATGCGTTTTGTGCAGGACGAACTGTCCGGATTCAAGGATCTGGCGCAGTACCCGGATTTCGTCGAGGCGACGCCCGACATGGCCGACGCCATTCTCGACGAGGCGGCGAGGTTCGCCAGCGAGGTGCTGGCGCCGCTGAACCGGGTTGGCGACCGGGAAGGCAGCAAGCTCGGTCCCGACGGGGTGATCACGGCGCCGGGCTGGAAGGAGGCCTACAAGGCATTCTGCGATGCCGGCTGGAACGCGATCACCTGTCCGCCGGATCATGCCGGCCATGGCCAGCCCGATACCCTCGGGGTCGCCGTCAAGGAAATGATCATGTCGGCCAACCTCTCGTTCTCGCTCGGCCCCTTGCTCACCACCGGCGCCGTCGAAGCGCTGCTGACCTGCGCCAGCGACGAACTGAAGGCCATCTACCTCGAGAAGATGGTGACCGGGGTGTGGACCGGCACGATGAACCTGACCGAGCCGCAGGCCGGCTCCGACCTGGCGCTAATCCGTTCGCGCGCCGAGCCGCAGGCCGACGGCAGCTACAAGGTGTTCGGCCAGAAGATCTTCATCACCTACGGCGACCACGACATGACGGACAACATCGTCCACCTCGTCCTTGCCCGCCTCCCGGACGCGCCGGCCGGCGTCAAGGGCATCTCGATGTTCCTGGTGCCGAAATTCCTGGTCAACGCCGACGGGTCGCTCGGCGCCCGCAATGACGCCTATTGCGTCTCGATCGAACACAAGCTCGGCATCCACGCCAGCCCGACCTGCGTCATGGCCTACGGCGACAACGGCGGCGCCGTCGGTTACCTGCTCGGCGAAGCCAACCGCGGCCTCGAATACATGTTCATCATGATGAACGAGGCTCGCCTCGGCGTCGGCCTGCAGGGCATCGCCCTCGCCGAGCGCGCCTACCAGCAGGCGCTTGGCTATGCGCGCGAACGCAAGCAGGGGCGCGATGCGCTGACCGGCGAAGCGCTGGTCACCATCGACAAGCACCCCGACATCCGGCGCATGCTGATGTTGATGAAGAGCCGCATCGAGGCCTGCCGCGCCATGGCCTACTTCACCTCGGGCCTGCTCGACCGCGCCCACGTGATCGAGGACAAGGAGGAGAAGAAACGCAACCTCTATCTCGCCGAGTTCATGATCCCGCTCGTCAAGGGCGGCGGCACCGAAATGAGCGTCGACGTCACCTCGCTCGGCATCCAGATCCACGGCGGCATGGGCTTCATCGAGGAGACCGGCGCTGCCCAGCACTGGCGCGATGCGCGGATCACGACGATCTACGAAGGCACGACGGGCATCCAGGCCAACGACCTCATCTTCCGCAAGCTGATGCGCGACGGCGGCGCCACGGCCAAGTACGTTTTCGGCGAAGTGGCGGCGACCGCGAAGGCGCTTGGCGCTTCCGGCCGTCCCGAACTGCTGGCGATCGCCCGCCGTCTGGGCGACGGGCTGAAAGCCTGGATCGAGGCGACCGAATGGCTGTCGGCCGATGCGAAAAACGGCCTTGCCGGGGCGTTGACCGCAGCCGTTCCCTATCTGCACCTGGCCGTCAATGTCTGCGGCGGCTGGCTGATGGGCCGGGCGGCGCTGGCTGCCGCCGGTTACCTCGACAAGGGCGAGGGCGACCAGACCTTCTACCGCGCCAAGATCGCCACCGCCCATTTCTACGCCGACCAGATGCTGCCGCTGGCCACTTCCTGCGGGATCACCGTGCAGGCTGGCGGCGCCTCGCTGGCGGCGCTGACCGACGACATGCTTTGATCCCCGGCCGCCGTCCGGCAGGAAGCGATCCCCGCTGCGGCGGGGATTTCCATGTAACTCCATGTCCAGATCCATTTTGACGCGAAGACGGGCCGCTGACCGTGCAAGGGACACGGCAAGGCGAAGTCGACCACGTCACGGCGAACCTGGGAATGGAATGACCGGTGGCGGCACCCTTGCCAACGGGAGCGCTTCATGACCAAGCTCATTGCCTCGGACGTTCTGGTTGCCGGCGGCGGACTGGCCGGCCTGGTCACGGCGCTGGAAGCCCTGCGCGCCGGCAAGACCGTCGCCGTCGTCGATCGTGACACTCCCGAGCGGCTGGGCGGACTGGCGTTGTGGGCGTTTGGCGGCATGGCGCTGGTGGGCACGCCGCTGCAGGTCCGGGCGGGCATCCCGGACACGCCGGAAACAGCGCTGCGCGACTGGATGCGCTTCGGCGAGCTCGATCCCGCCGATTCCTGGCCGGTGCAGTGGGCGCGCCACTACGTCGAGCATTCGCGCCCCAGGGTATACGACTGGCTGACCAACGAAGGCATCCGCTTCATGCCGGCGGTGAACTGGGTGGAACGCGGCCTGAACGGCGACGGCAACAGCCTGCCGCGCTATCACGTGGTCTGGGGCACGGCGCGCGAGCTGATCCGCCGCCTGGCGGCCGCCCTGCATCGTGCCGGCGGCGAAGGCCGGCTGACGCTGCTGCATCGCCATCGCATCACGCGGCTCGACCATCTGGCGGGCAAGGTCTGCGGCGCCGTGGCCGTCAACGAAGACAGCGGTGAGGAGGTGCGCTTCAGCGCCCAGGCGGTCGTGCTCGCGATGGGTGGCATCAACGGCGGCCACGACGAGTGCCGGGCCAACTGGCCACGGGGCCGGCGGATGCCGTCTGCCATGCTCAACGGAGCCCATCCCTTCGCCGACGGCAAGCTGCACCACTGGGTGGCCAGCCAACTGGACGGGCAGATCACCCACGCCGGCGAGATGTGGAATTACGCCGCCGGCTTCCCGCATCCCTTCCCCCACTTCGCGGGGCACGGCCTGTCCACCATCCCCTGCAAGTCGGCACTGTGGCTCGACCACCGCGGCGAACGCATCGGGCCCGAACCGCTGGTGACCGGCTTCGACACGCACTGGTTGTGTCAGCGTGTGGCCGCGCAGGAGAAACCGTGGACCTGGCACCTGCTCAACTGGCGCATCGCCGCCAAGGAGTTCGCCATCTCCGGCGCGGAACACAACCAGCGCATTCGTGACAGGCAGTTCCTCCATTTCCTGAAGGAAACCCTGCTCGGCAACCATCGCCTGCTGCGCCAGATGCAACGGGAAAGCCTGCACTTCATTGTCGACGACACGCTGCACGGGCTGGCAGCCAAGATGAACGCGCTGACCCGTTCGCACGACATCGACCCGCAGGTGCTCCAAGCGACCGCCGACGCCTTCGATGCCAATTTCAGCAACGGCCAGCGCCTGCACAACGACGACCAGATCCGCCGTATCCAGCATGCGCGCCAGTGGGGACCGGACCGCCTGCGCACCTGCAAGCCGGCGCCGCTGCAGACGCCGGGGGCCGGGCCTTTCATCGCCATGCACATGCAACTGATCACGCGCAAGAGCCTGGGCGGGCTGCGCACCGACTTGCACAGCCGGGTGCTGGATGCCCGTCAGCAGCCGGTGGACGGGCTCTACTGCGTGGGCGAGGCCGCCGGTTTCGGCGGCGGCGGGGCCAGCGGCAGACGCTCGCTGGAGGGCACCTTCCTGCCCGGCTGCATCCTGACCGCCCGTGCGGCGGCCCGATCCATCATTGCCGGAGACTGAGGCCGCGGCCTCGCCGGCGCACAACACGCACTTCTGGAGAACGTCATGCCGAACGGCGCACAAGCCTTGATGAAGACGCTGGTCGATGCCGGCATCGAGGTCTGCTTCACCAACCCGGGAACGAGCGAGATGCATTTCGTCGCCGCGCTCGATGGCGAGCCCAAGATGCGCGCCGTACTGGCGCTGTTCGAAGGGGTGGCCACCGGGGCCGCCGACGGCTATGCGCGCATGGCCGACAAGCCCGCCGCGACGCTGCTGCATCTGGGCTGCGGCCTCGGCAATGGCCTGGCCAACCTGCACAACGCGCGCAAGGGCAAGGTGCCGGTGATCAACATCGTCGGCGACCACGCCACCCATCACGTGCAATACGACGCCCAGCTGCAGTCGGACATCGAGACCGTGGCCCGCAACGTGTCGCCGGGGTTCGTGCGCACCTCGAAGAGCACGGTCGACCTGTGCCGGGACGCCGCCGCCGCCATCGTGGCGGCGCGCGGCCTGCCCGGCCAGGTGGCGACGCTGATCCTGCCCGCCGACGTGTCCTGGGGGGAGGGCGGCGTCCCCTGTGCGGCGCCGCCGCCACCCGCCCTGGCTGGCGCGGACGACGCCACCGTGGCCGCCATTGCCGAGGCCATCCGCTCGGGCAGGAAAACGGCCCTGCTGCTCGGCGGGCGCGCCCTGCGCGAGCCGGCACTGCTGGCCGCCGCCCGCATTGCCGCCCACAGCGGCGTCCAGCTGCTGGGCGAAACCTTCCCGACGCGCATCGAGCGCGGCGCCGGCCTGCCGCCGGTCGAGCGCATTGCCTATCTGGCCGAACTGGCCGGCGTGCAGCTGGCCGATATCGAGCACCTGATCCTGGTGGACTGCAAGGCGCCCGTCTCCTTCTTTGCCTATCCGGGCAGGAAGAGCTATCTGCCACCGGATAGCTGCACGGTGCATACGCTCAGCGCCCCCGAGCAGGATGCGGCCAGCAGTCTCGACAAGCTGGTGCGAGCCTTGGGCGCCAGCCATGCCACACCCGCCCTGCAGGTTCCCGGATCGCCCGGCAGTCCGCGCGGCAGGCTCACCGCCGAGAAGGTCTGCAAGGCCGTCGGCCACCTGCTGCCGGACAACGCCATCATCGTCGATGAGGCGATCACCTCGGGCCTGATGCTGTCCGCCATGACCGCGGGCGCACCGCGTCACGACCTGGTCACACTCACCGGCGGCGCGATCGGCCAGGGCCTGCCCAACGCCATCGGAGCCGCCATTGCCTGCCCGCAGCGGCCCGTTCTGGCCCTGATCGGTGACGGCACCTCGATGTACACCATCCAGTCGCTGTGGACGATGGCGCGCGAGCGGCTCAACGTCACCTCCATCATCTTCAACAACGCTTCCTACTCGGTGTTGAACATCGAACTGGAGCGCGTCGGGGCCGAGTCGGCCGGGGCCAAGGCGAAATCGCAACTGGACCTGAACGGGCCGGTGCTCAACTTTGCCCAACTGGCACAGGGCATGGGTGTGCATGGCGTGCGGGTCGGCACGGCGGAAGATCTGGTGAAGGCGCTGGAATACGCCCTCGGTCATCCGGGGCCACACCTGATCGAAGCCATGGTTCCGGAGTCGCTGAACGGCGTGAAGCGCAAGGTCCTGCCGTGGCTGCTGCGCTCGCTGCCCAGCCTGCCGCAGCCCGCGGCGCGCGCCCTCAAGCGCCGGATCGCTCCCTGAGTCCGCCGCACCCGCACGGACAGACCCGCCAGCATCGGCAACCGCCATGTACGACTACATCATCATCGGCGCCGGCTCCGCCGGTTGCGTATTGGCCAACCGGCTCTCGGCCAACCCGGCCAACCGGGTCTGCCTGCTCGAAGCCGGGCCCAGCGACCGCACCCGCTGGATCCGCAACTGCAACCCGTTGAACATGCTGTTCCTGATGAACAGCCGCACCTACAACTGGCGCTATCACGCCGAGCCCGAGGCGCGCACCGGCAACCGTCCCTTCTTCTGGCCGCGCGGCCGCGCGCTGGGTGGCTCCAGCTCGATCAACGCGATGATCTACACGCGTGGTCACGCGCACGACTTCGATCACTGGGCCGCCCTCGGCAACCCCGGCTGGGATTACCGGAGCGTGTTGCCCTGGTTCCGTCACTCGCAGCGCCAGCAGCGCGGGGCGGACGCGTGGCATGGCGACCAGGGCAGCATGGACGTGGTCGACACCAACCAGCGCTTCCCGGTCAGCGAGGCCTTTGTGCAGGCCTGCGGTGAAGCCGGCCAGAAAGTCAGCGACGATTTCAACGGCGCCGAGCAGGAAGGCTGCGGCTTCTACCAGGTGACGCAGACGCCCGGGGGACGGCGCGCCAACAGCGCCTACGCCTTCCTCGATGAGGCGCTCGCACGGCCCAACCTCATCGTGATGACGGGGGTGCACGTCACGCGCATCCGCTTTTCAGGCAAGACGGCCACGGGCGTGGAGATCGCCCGCCATGGCCCCAGAGGGCCGCGCGAAGTTCTCGCGGCCAGGCAGGAAGTGATCCTCAGCGCCGGGGTGATCAACTCGCCGCAGCTGCTCAAGCTCTCGGGCATCGGTCCGGCCGCCGAGCTGCAGTCGCACGGCATCGCCGTCGTGCACGATCTGCCCGGCGTCGGCGAGAACCTGCAAGACCACCCGGATGTCATCATCCGCTGCCGCGACAAATCCGGCACGTCGATGGCGGTGGCGCCGACGCGCAGCAGTCTGGCCTTCTTCGCGCGCATGTTTACGCAGGCGGACTTCGTCTACACGCCCACCGACTGCGGCGGCTTCGTGCGCTCGCAGGCGGGCGAGGCCATTCCGGACCTGCAGCTGCAATTCGCCGCCGTGCGCATGCAGCCGCACGGTCGCGGGCTGTTCACCGCGATGCGCGCGGGCTTCGTCCTGCACATCTGCCACCTGCGCCCGCAAAGCCGCGGCCGCGTCACGCTG
>JAFLDQ010000077.1 GCA_017302355.1 Dechloromonas sp. | reverse complement strand
CGATGGTCAACCGCTATACCGCCGACCGCAGGATCCGCTCCGACGACGCCTACACGCCGAACGGCGAGCCCAACAGGCGCCCGGACCGCGCCGTCACCGTCTATGCCCAGCGCTGCCGCGAGGCCTTCCCCGGCAGCAACGTGGTGATCGGCTCGATCGAGGCCAGCCTGCGCCGCATCGCCCATTACGACTACTGGTCGGACAAGGTGCGCCGTTCGGTGCTGCCCGATTCCAAGGCTGACCTGCTGCTCTTCGGCAACGCCGAGCGCGCCATCGTCGAAGTGGCGCATCGCTTGGCGAAGGGCGACAAGATTTCCGACATCCGCGACCTGCGCGGCACCGCCTTCATGGCGCCGGCGGGCTGGCTGCCCTCCGGCGAATGGGAGGCGATCGATTCGACCTCGGTCGACACGCCGGGGCCGCTGGTCCGGCATGCCGATCCCTACGCCATGGAAATGGGCACTTCCGGGCCGTCGACCGCAACCGCCTCCGGCGAGCACGCGGTGCGCATCGTTTCGCGCGCCGAGCGGCTGGCGGCGCAGAAGGACAGGCGCGCCCACACCGTCGTCCGCCTGCCGTCCTGCGAGCAGGTCAGCGCCGATCCGGTCCTCTACGCCCACGCCTCGCGCACCTTCCACCTCGAATCCAACCCCGGCAACGCGCGGGCGCTGGTGCAGGCGCATGGCGAGCGCGACGTCTGGCTCAATCCGCCGCCGATCCCGCTGACCACCGAGGAACTCGACCGGGTCTACGAACTCCCTTATGCCCGCCGGCCGCACCCGGCCTATGGCGAGGCGAAGATTCCCGCTTGGGAGATGATCCGCTTCTCGGTCAACATCATGCGCGGCTGCTTCGGCGGCTGCACCTTCTGCTCGATCACCGAGCACGAAGGGCGCATCATCCAGAGCCGTTCGGAGGATTCGGTGCTGCGCGAGATCGAGGAAATGCGCGACAAGACGCCGGGCTTCACCGGCATCGTCTCCGACCTCGGCGGGCCGACCGCCAACATGTACCACCTCAAGTGCAAGGACGAGAAAATCGAGTCGGCCTGCCGCCGCCTGTCCTGCGTCTATCCCGACATCTGCGAGAACCTCGGCACCGACCATTCGAAACTGATCTCGCTCTACCGCAAGGCGCGGACGCTGAAGGGCGTCAAGAAGGTGCTGATCGGTTCCGGCCTGCGCTACGACCTCGCCGTGCGCTCGCCGGAGTACATCAAGGAACTGGTTACGCACCACGTCGGCGGCTACCTGAAGATCGCGCCGGAACACACCGAAGAGGGCGTGCTCTCGAAGATGATGAAGCCGGGCATCGGCGCCTACGACCGCTTCAAGCAGCTGTTCGACCGCTTTTCCAGGGAGGCGGGCAAGGAGCAGTACCTGATCCCTTACTTCATCGCCGCCCATCCGGGAACGACCGACGAGGACATGCTCAACCTCGCCCTGTGGCTGAAGAAGAACAACTTCCGCCTCGACCAGGTGCAGACCTTCCTGCCGACGCCGATGGCGCTGGCGACGACCATGTACCACACCGCGCGGAATCCGCTCCGCAAGCTGCAACGGCAGGGCGGGGAGGTCGTCGGCGCCGTGCGCAACGGCCGCCAGCGCAAACTGCACAAGGCTTTCCTGCGCTACCACGATCCCGAGAACTGGCCGCTGCTGCGCGAGGCGCTCAAGGAAATGGGCCGCGCCGACCTGATCGGCAACGGCAAGAAACAGCTGATTCCCGCCTGGCAGCCGGCCGGCACCGGGCTGAAGGCGGCGGCCGCCACGAAAAATGCCGGTTTTTCGCGGTCGACCGCGACAGGCCGCCCGCAACCACCCACTGCCGGACGTGGAGCGGCGGCACGCCACGCCGGTGCCAACGTCCAGCCCGGCACGCGCAAGCCGCGAACCACCCGCTGACCCCGCTGTCGTCATGGACTAATACAGGAGTCCCCGGTTATCATGCTTTCGTGCTGGAGAAGCTCCGGTTTACCCGGACGATCCAGCAATCTTGGCGATCGCACCGGACGCAGAAGACCATTGGTTTGGGAGGCTCAATTTCATGGCATCCAGATGATTTCAAAAGATTTTTTGTTTCCATGATTGACGGAAAGGCCTGCCGGAATGGGAGGCTTGCTTAATAGTTGGGCGTCTTTGAGCATTGACGGAGGAACTTAATGGACCACAAAGCAGCGATGCACGAGCACATCCAGAGCTGCTGCGACACGCTTCTGGAGTACATCAAAACAGTCGAGCCGCTGTCTCCTGACCGTTGGGTACCCACGGCGGAAATCAAGAAGTCACTCGACATCAATTTCGTGGCGGTTCCGAAAGCAAACACTCCACGCGGTGAGAAGGGCTGGTTCTTCGCGACGCTTTCGCGAATGCTTGAAGACCAAGGCCGCTTGGAATATGAACGCCGTGGAAGTCGCTCATTCTGCAGATCGATCAAGCCATGATGCCCACGCGAATGACGAAAGCGCGTGCGTGACGGGGTCAGGTCTTGCAATCAAACATTTGGCGACTTCCCCCTACCGGAAATATCGTAATGCAAGACCTGACCCCGAACGCGCGTGGGGCGTCAGCCGCGACATGGTGCGTCGGGTGCTACGCCAACAGCAGGCGGCAGGCAGGATTGGGTGCCAGGGGCGCGGGCCGGCGGCGAAGTGGCGGAGAATGGGTAATTACCCTTGAGTAAGGGTAATAGAGAGGGTAATAGCTCGAGGTGATGTGCGCGATGGCATCCATCCTCCCGGTCCCGCGTCACATCGACCGGAGATCAGTGGCAGAGCCATTTTTCCTGCACCCCCCACCTTCGACTGATTGAAAACACGCAATGCCCATCACTCCCTTCCACTTCGGTCCCGGGGCACTGATCAAGGTCATCGCTCCCCGGTACTTCAGCTGGACGATCTTCACGCTGGCCAACGTGCTGATCGATCTGGAGCCGGTTGTGCTGTTCCTGCTCATCGGCGATCCTGCACACCCATGGCTGCACACGCTGCCCGGCGCCATCGGGGTTGCCGCGCTTGCTGCAACGCTCGGCCGGAAGCCCTGCGAGGGAGTGCTGGTCTGGTGGAACCAGCGTCTCGCCTTGGGCTGGCAAACCCGCTGGCTGACCGTCGAGCCGGGCATCCCGCGCAGCACGGCCTGGCTCAGCGCGCTGATCGGCACGTCATCGCACCTGGCCCTCGATTCGATCATGCATACCGATGTCCACGCCCTCTGGCCGATCGCTTCCGGCAATACAATTCAGGGACTCATCTCGCTTGACATGCTGCATGGGTTCTGTGTGGTCGCAGCGGTCGTGGCCTTGCTGGCGCATCTTGTGGCCCGGCGGTTTGCCCGGCATGGTGCGCCCGGCAGATCGAATCGCTGAGCCTTCACGCCCCCGGAACAACTGGTCGCCGAGTTCCAGCGTGGCATTGAGCAGCGGATCGGTAGAACCGGAGACGTGAATCAGCAAAACTCCCGCTTGCCTTCCCATATTAGCCAGACTAGACTAGACACATCACTTCTGGAGAATGCGATGCAAGCCGTGAACATGTTGCAAGCCAAATCCACGCTGTCTCGCCTAGTGGAAACCATCGAGCAGGGACAGGAGCGCGAAATCGTCATTGCCCGCAATGGTCGCCCGGCCGCCAAGCTGGTCCCGGTCGATACGGTTCCGGCCGGGCAGCGCATCGGCGTCGCCAGGGGCAGGTTTGAGGTGCCGGATTCCATCGACGCCCATAACGAGGAAGTGGCAGGCTTGTTCATGGGCGAGGAGCCGTCTTGAACCTGTTGCTCGATACGCATGTCGCCCTGTGGGCGATCACGGATAGCCCGAAGCTGCCGCCGAAGGCACGGGAACTGATCCTGTCGCCGAAAACGAATGTCTGGATCAGTGCCGCAAGCGTGTGGGAAATCGCCATCAAGCACGCGCTTGGCCGGGGGGACATGCCCGTGTCCGGCGAGGATGCCGCGCGCTATTTCCGTGAATCCGGCTATCGCTTCCTGGCAGTCGAGCCGGAACATGCCGTGGCAGTCGAAGGGCTGGCTACGCACCACCAGGACCCGTTCGATCGCATCCTGGTGGCCCAGGCACTTTCCGAACCGATGCGGCTGATGACCCACGACCCGTTGGTGGCTCGCTACAGCGACACGATCATCACGATCTGACGAATCGACAAACCGGGCCAAGGGAGCCCTGCCATCACCATGACTGAACCAACCACTTACGACAAGATCGGCGGCGACGCCGGCGTCGCCCGCCTGTGCGACCGTTTCTATGAATTGATGGAGAGCGTGCCGCAGTTCGCGGAGCTGCGCGCGCTGCATCCCGAGGACCTCAAGGGCTCGCGCGACAAGCTGTACATGTTCCTCTCCGGCTGGTTCGGCGGGCCCGACCTCTTCGTCGAGAAGTTCGGCCACCCGCGCCTGCGCGCCCGCCACATGCCGTTCGCGATCGGCACGAGGGAGCGCGACCAGTGGGTCGCCTGCATGGTGCTGGCGATGGAAGAGGTCGGGATCGAGGAGGGCGTGCGGAAGAAGTTGCTGCAGAACTTCTTCAATACCGCCGACTTCATGCGTAACCGCGAGGGATAACCTGTTCAGGAATGACCATCATGGAAACGGTTGATACCGTCGTCGTCGGCGCCGGCGTCGTCGGGCTGGCGGTGGCGCGGGAGTTGGCGCTGGGCGGGCGCGAGGTGCTGATCCTCGAGGCGGAGGCGGCGTTCGGCACGCAGACCTCGGCGCGCAATTCCGAGGTGATCCACGCCGGCATCTACTATCCCACGGGTTCGCTGAAGGGTGCGCTGTGCGTGCGCGGCAAGGAACTGCTCTACCGCTACTGCGCCGAGCGCGACATCGGCCACCGGCGGATCGGCAAGATCCTGATCGCCAGCGAGGAGCCGGAACTGCCGGCGCTTGCCGGTTATGCCAAAAAGGCGGCGGCGAATGGCGTGCCGCTGGCGCCGCTGACGGCCGCCGAAGTCGCTCGCCTCGAGCCGGCGGTGAAGGCGGTTGCCGGGCTGTTTTCCGAATCGACCGGGATCATCGACAGCCATGGCCTGATGCTGGCGCTGCTCGGCGACGCGACGCAGGCGGGGGCGACGCTCGTCACCCACACGCCGGTTGTCGGCGGCAGCGTCGGCGACGACGGCATCGTCGTGCGCACCGGCGGCGACGAGCCGTTCACACTGCGCTGCCGGACCTTGGTCAACGCGGCTGGCCTGCACGCGCAGCGGCTGGCGCGCAGCCTCGAGGGTTTCCCCGCCGCCTGCGTGCCGCCGACGGCCTACGCCAAGGGGCATTACTTCACGCTCGGCGGGCGCAGCCCGTTCCGCCACTTGGTCTACCCGATGCCCGACCATGCCGGGCTCGGCATCCACGTCACGCTCGACCTCGGCGGCCAGTGCAAGTTCGGGCCGGATGTCAGCGGCTGGCCGGCGGCGCCGGACTACACCTTCGAGCAAGGGCTGGAAGCGAAGTTCTACGGCGCCATACGCCGCTATTATCCGGACCTCGCCGACGGCGCGTTGCAGCCCGGCTACACCGGCGTGCGGCCGAAGGTGACCGGCCCCGACGAGCCGGCCGGCGATTTCATCATCCAGGGGCCGCGCGACCACGGCGTTTGCGGGCTGGTCAACCTGTTCGGGATCGAGTCGCCGGGGCTCACCTCGTCGCTGGCGATCGCCGAGCGCCTGGTTGCCGAGCTGGGCGCCGGCTGACGGGGAAGGCGAAGGCGGACGCTCCGGCGGTTCGCGCGATCGCCATGCTGCGCCGCAGCATGATGGTAAAATCCCCCCTTTGATTTTTCAGGCCTTCCCCATGTCCGATCGTCCGATCCGCAATATCGCCATCATCGCCCACGTCGACCACGGCAAGACCACGCTGGTCGACAAGCTGCTTCGCCAGTCGGGCACCTTTGCCGCTCACCAGCATCTGGACGAGCGCGTCATGGACTCGAACGACCTGGAGAAGGAGCGCGGCATCACCATTCTCGCCAAGAACACGTCGGTCGAGTATCAGGGCATCCACATCAACATCGTCGACACCCCCGGTCACGCCGACTTCGGCGGCGAGGTCGAGCGCGTGCTGGGCATGGTCGATGGCGTCCTGCTGCTGGTCGACGCCGTCGAAGGTCCGATGCCGCAGACGCGCTTCGTGACCAAGAAGGCGCTGGCCCTTGGCCTGCGGCCAATCGTCGTCGTCAACAAGGTCGACCGCGACGGGGCCAATCCCGACAACGCCGTCAACCTGACCTTCGACCTTTTCGACAAGCTGGGCGCCAGCGACGAGCAGCTCGACTTCCCCATCGTCTACGCTTCCGCACTCAATGGCTGGGCCGCGCTCGACCTCGCGGCGCCGCGCGACGACATGAAGCCGCTGTTCGAAACGGTGCTGAGCCACGTGCCGGCGCCGGATACCGATGTCGATGCGCCGCTGCAATTCCAGATCTCGGCTCTCGATTACTCCTCCTACGTCGGTCGCATCGGCATCGGTCGCATCAAGCGTGGCCGCGTCAGGACCGGGCAGCAGGTGCTGGTGATGTTCGGGACCGCGGAGGAAGCCAGCGAGCATGAGCGCACGCCGTTCAAGGCCAAGGTGGGGCAGGTCTTCGGTTTCCGCGGACTGAACCGGGTCGAGCTCGACGAAGGCCACGCCGGTGACATCGTCCAGATCACCGGCATCGAGGACCTCGTCCTCGGGTGCACGGTCGCCGACCCGGAGAATCCCGAGCCACTGCCGCTGCTGAAGATCGACGAGCCGACGCTGGAAATGCAGTTCCTGGTCAACACCAGCCCGCTCGCCGGGACCGAGGGCAAGTTCGTCACCAGCCGGCAGATCCGCGACCGGCTGCACAAGGAACTGCTGACCAACATGGCGCTGCGCGTGCATGACACGCCGAACAGCGAGATTTTCGACGTCGCCGGGCGCGGCGAACTGCACCTGTCGATCCTGCTCGAGAACATGCGCCGCGAAGGGTACGAACTGGCGGTCGGCCGCCCGCGCGTCGTCATCAAGACGATCGCTGGCGTCGCCTGCGAGCCGTATGAAATGCTGAGCGTCGACGTCGAGGAGCAGCACCAGGGCGGGGTGATGGAGTCGCTCGGCGCGCGCCGCGGCGAGATGCAGGACATGGTGCCCGACGGCCGCGGCCGCGTGCGTATCGAGTACCGCATCCCGGCGCGCGGGCTGATCGGCTTCCAGGGCGAGTTCATGAACCTGACGCGCGGCACCGGCCTGATCAGCCACGTCTTCGACGAGTACGCGCCGGCGCGCGAAGGCGAACTGGCCGAGCGGCGCAACGGCGTGCTGGTGTCGCAGGAGAACGGCGACGCCGTCGCCTACGCGCTGTGGAAGCTGCAGGACCGCGGCCGGATGTTCGTCAACCCCGGCGACAAGCTGTACGAAGGGATGATCATCGGCATCCACAGCCGCGAGAATGACCTCGTCGTGAACCCGATCAAGGGCAAGCAACTCACCAACATCCGCGCCGCCGGCAAGGACGAGGCGGTCACGCTGACGCCGCCGATACTCCTGACGCTGGAGTCGGCGATCGAGTTCATCGCCGACGACGAGCTGGTCGAGATCACGCCGAAGTCGATCCGCATCCGCAAGCGCCTGCTGACCGAGATCGAGCGCAAGCGGGCGCAGCGCGGGCTGTAGCCCTGGCAGGGCGCCGCGAATACGACAAAGGCGACCCGCGGGTCGCCTTTCTGCCGCCTGTCACGGTCGACCGCGAAAAAAGGCCAAAAAATCAGCCGCCGGTCATCGACATGAAGCGCACGACCTGCGGCGCGTCCATCTGCTGCGTGAAGTCATGGCCGAAGGGCTTGATCCCCATGCTGGCGATGATCGCCTGGCGCAGAGGGGCGTCTTCGCCGGGGAACTCGCGCAGGATGGGCAGCAGGTGCAGCGCGTCGTTCTGGCCCAGGCACGGGTAAAGCTCGCCCTTGGCGGTGATGCGCACGCGGTTGCAGGCATCGCAGAAATTGTGGCTGTGCGGCGAGATGAAGCCGATCCGCGTTTCCGACCCGGGAATGCGCCAGTAGCGGGCCGGGCCGCCGGACGATTCGGTTGATGGAATCAGATCGAAGCGCCGGGACAGGTGGCCCCGAGTTTCCTCCGATGAGATGTAGGTGCCGCTGCGCCCGTGGATTTCGCCGAGCGGCATTTCCTCGATGAAGGAAATGTCGAGCTCGTTGTCGAGCGCGAACTGGACGAGGTCGGCGAATTCGTCGTCGTTGATGCCGCGCATCATCACCGCGTTGAGCTTGGTGCGGCGAAAGCCGGCGGCCTGCGCCGCCCGGATGCCGTTGAGCACCTTGCCGAGGTCGCCGATCCGGGTGATCGCCTGGAAGCGGCCGGCCTTGAGGGTGTCGAGGCTGATGTTGATGCGTCTGACTCCGGCCGCCTTGAGCGCCGGCGCGTAGCGGTCGAGCTGCGAACCGTTGCTCGTCATCACCAGGTTGTCGAGGCCGGGCAGTTCCCCCAGGCGTTCGATCAGCCACAGCGCATCCTTGCGCACCAGCGGCTCGCCGCCGGTAATGCGCAACTTATTGACGCCGAGGCTGACAAATGCCTTGGCGACCCGCAGACATTCCTCGAGACTCATCACTTCGTGGCGCGGCAGGAAAGTCATTTCCTCGGCCATGCAGTAGGTGCAGCGGAAATCGCAGCGGTCGGTGATCGACAGGCGGACGTAGGTGATGCGACGGCCGTACTTGTCGACCAGCGTGCCGGGCGGATGGGCCGCCGCCTCGCTGGCGACGGGCGGGGTGAAACCGACCGGTCCGTTCGGGGTGGTTTCCGGCCTCGATGTTTCGTTGTGCATGGCTTGCTACGCGCGGTGACCGGCCTCAGAATGAAAGCGGCTGATGATTCAGGCCGCCGATTATGGATATTCGATTCCTTTCAGACAAGTGGAGACATCAAGAATGCAAAAGTTCATCATGTTCGGGGCGCTGGCGTGCAGCGGAGTGCTGGCCGGCTGCATGGGCGGCATGGGTTCCAGCGGCGCCGACCGCGCCGAGGCGCGACTGGCGCCGACCCAGGGCAACAAGGTCAGTGGCACGGTCACTTTCGTGCAATCGGGCGCCAAAATGAAGGTGTTCGCCGAGGTCAGCGGTCTGACGCCGGGCCTCCACGGTTTCCACATCCACGAAAAGGGGGACTGCAGCGCGCCCGACGGCACCAGCGCCGGCGGCCATTTCAATCCGACGGGCAAACCTCACGGCAGCCCGGAACAGGCTGACCACCACGCCGGCGACCTGTTGCAGCTGGTGGCCGATGCCAACGGCAACGCACGCCAGGTGTCCTATATCGAAGGGCCGACGCTCGGCGACGGGCCGGAGAATATCATCGGGCGCAGCGTCATCGTTCACGCCGCGCCGGACGATTACAAGACCCAGCCGACCGGCAACTCGGGCGCCCGCCAGGCGTGCGGGGTCATCGTCCGGAAATAGGGGTCGATTGCCGGTTGACCGCGACCGGCGGCTCGCGGACCGCGGCGAACCGGCGCAAGGGAGTGGCAGCCCCCGTTCAGCCCGGCGGGCGTCGGGCTTGCTGCCAGGCCCGCACCGCCTGCCCGGAAAGGGCGAGCAGCGCCTGATACTGTTCGGGCGGCAGGGCCTGGCGCAGCGCCGCGAACAACTGCCGCGTCGCCTCTTCGGCCAGCGCGCCGGCCGGCTTCTCATCGCTCAGCAGGCGGATCTGGATGCTGGCCAGCGCATCCGCCAGCAGTCGCCAGCCGAGCAGCGGCATGCGCCGGGTCAGCGCCAGCATCAGGCTGCCCAGTGCGCGCAGGATGCGCTCTGCCTCGGCGCGATCGTCACAGGCAGCCATGGCGTGCCAGAGCGCCAGATGAATGTTGCGGCGCAATTCGATCTTGAAATCGATCGCGTCGCTCTCGATTTCGTCGAGGCGGGCGTAAAGACGCTGGAAACGCGCGTCTTCGTTGGCATCGAGCGCCATCCGCAGCGCGCCGAGCAGCGCGGTCAGGGCAGGGATCGCGGCAAGGTCGAAGGCCTGCGTGTAGGCCAGTCCCCACTGGTCGAGACCGGCGGCGAGCAGGACGCGGCGCAGCGTGCGCGCCTCCTCGCCGGCGCCGGCGGCGCACCAGTCGCGGCAACGCTGCCCGACCTCGGCCAGCGCGGCGTCGTGTCCCGCCAGGTCGCCATCGACGGTCAGCCGGAAGACGGCGGCGAAGGCATCCTGCGCGACGCGGGCGGCCTGACGCTGGGCATCGGCCGGCATCGTCGCGGCAAGGCTGTCGGGTTCGGGGGTCATCGTCGTGCGCGGGGGACGGAGCGGGAGGTGCGTAACGATACCGCTATTCCTCTTCCCCTTGAAGCGTTCCCCGTCCTTCCGGCGGCAACGGGGCAAGATAGCCGGCGGCGAGGACGAGCAGCGCGACGCCGATCAGCGTCGCCGCCCAGGTCAGGGTGCCGCGCCCGGTGGCGTCGAACAGCAGCAGCTTGGCGCCGACGATGCCGAGCAGCGTGATGCCGCCGAACCACGCCGTGCGCAGGCCATTGCGCGAGGCGACAATCAGCGTCGCGATCGAAGTGACCGTCCAGAACAGCGTGAGCAGCGCGTGGAAGAGCGTCGACCGCAGCAATGGCCCGGCGGCGAACGGCACGCCGCCCCAGTGGTGGGCGATGCGTCCGGCGAGCGCCGATAGCCAGATGAAGGCGAGGGCGAATACCGCTCCGCGCAGCAGGCGGCCCTGTTCCGGCTTCAGCCGGCCCGCCAGCAGCAGGAGCGACGCGGTGGCGGCGGCCTGCGTCGCATCGAAGACGTTGAGCAGCGGCAGGTAGGGCCAGCCGAGCCCGTCGGCGCCGGAGAGGGTGGCGTTGCCCAGCGGCAGCAGGACGACCAGCCCGGCCAGCGCTGGCAAGATGCCCAGCGGCACGTAGCGCGCTTCTCCGACGGCGAACGGCCACAACCCGCGCTTCGCGCCCCAGGCGACCAGCGCGATGCTCGCCGCGAGCACGGCGGTGACGGCGATGAAGGCCCAGAAATGCGGTGGCTGGGCATGGCGCTCGGCCTGCCACGACGCTTCCAGGACAAGCGAGGCGAGCAGCAGCCAGCAGCCGCCGACATGCCGGATGGTCTGGAAGAACGGCTTCCCGCGCTTCTCGTCGGCGGCCAGCAGGGCCTGGTGAAGGATGAGCGCGAGCGGCAGCGCGAACGCCATGAAGCCGGCGAAGGGGTGCCCGGCCCGGCCGACGGTGATGACAGCCGCCAGCACGGCCGCGCCCGTCAGGAGCAGGCTGGCCGCCCGCAACTGCGGCCAGCGCCAGAGCGTGCCGAGTCCGTCGACCGCGACCACGGAAGCGGCGACGAACAGCAGGTGATACGACGGCTGCAGCGCCCACGGCGCGCAGCGGGAAATCTCGGCGAATCCGGTGGCGAACCACCACAGCGCCGCCCAGCCCAGCGGCAGTTCGGGAGGCACCGGTGTCGTTCCCGTGATCCGGCGCAAGGCGCGCGTCGACAAGAGCGCGGCGCCGACCACAATGGCGGCGCCAAGCACCGCGTCGTTGGCCACCGGTAGCCCGCGGTGCAGGGCATGCCAGCCGAGGAGCAGGGCGGCGCCGGCGGCGAGTTGCATCAGCAGGCCGGCGCCCTGGGCGATCGTCCGGCGCGTGCGCACGCCGTACCAGACCACGGCGGCGCCTTCGGCGGCCCAGAAGGCGGAAGTCACCTGGGCGTCGAAGGCGAGCGGCACCGCGATGGTTGCAAGGAAGGCGGCGATCCCGAAATGGGCGACGGCGATGACCGGCGCGCCGCCGCCGGCGCGGCGCACGATCAGCCCCCACAGCAGGAAGTACCAGAGCGCGCCGGCCAGCGCGCTCCACGCCAGGCCGTAGGCGGTGTCGCCGACGAGTTGCGCCTGCAGGAAGCACCCCGCGAGCGGCGTGCCGAAAAGCAGCATGCCGTCCTGCCACCCGGCGCTGCCGGGAGCGCGGAAGATGACGGTGGCGACCGGCATCGCCGAGTAGGCGGCGAGGAAGAGGACGACGAAGGACTGCGTCACCAGGTAGTGCGGCGGATGGTAGTTGGCGATCGCCCAGGCCATGCCGACCGCAAGCGTGAACACGAAGCCGGCGATATTGAGGACACGCCATGCCCGGAACCAGTCGACGCTCAGGATGAACACGTTGAGCAGTGTGAAATAGAGGAAGAGCGGCAGCGGCGTCGGCGCCTTTCCGCCGGCGAGCACCGGCGCGAGGAAGGCGCCCGAAAGACCGAGCACCGCCAGTGCCGGGCCGTCCTGGCGCGCGGCAAGGGCGACGCAGCCGACGCCGAGCGCGGCGAAGGCGGCGAACGCGAGCCCCTGGCCGATCATCGCGTAGCGGGTAAGCATGAAATAGCCGACGAGGTAGAGCAGCGCGAAGCCGCCGCCCTGCAACGCCAGCCCGAAGACGCGGTGACGGGGAAGGCGCGCCCGCGTCATGCCGAAGGCGATCAGTCCGATGCCGGCGACCGCCGTGGCGATCAGGCGTACCGGTACCGGCAGCAGCCCGTGATCGATCGCCAGGCGCAGACCCGAAGCGACGCCGAAAAAGAGGAGAACGATGCCGATCTTGGCGAGCGGGTTGGTCTGCCAGAACCACTTGAGCCAGCCCGGAACCGCCAGCCGGCCGCCGGCGATCCCGAGCGTGGCATTGACATACGCCGCCATCGGGTCGGGACGGACGTCGGCCGTATCGCCTTCGGGCCGTGGCGCCGCCGCGGCGGAACCGGCGGACGGCCGGCGCGGTTCGAGCAAGGCATCGAGATCGACCCGGTGCCCCTCGGGTTCATATCCCGAAGGCGGGCTGACGGTGGCGGCGCCCGCCGCAACGGTTGACGCCGGTGGCTCGCTGGCGCATTCGGTTAGCGTGGAGTCGCTTTCGCCGGTCGGGATGACGGGCGGCACGGCTGGCCGCTCGCCTCCCGCGACCTGCCGGCGCAGCATCTCGAGTTCGCCGCGTTGCTCGGCCAGGCTTTTCTCGATCTCGAGGAGGCGCTGCGCCAGCTCCCGGTGGCTCATTCCCGCGGGCTTCCGGTTGCGCGAGAAATAGCCGCCGACCAGGGCGCCGGCAATGGCCCCGAACAGCGAGAATTCATGGCCGATGGCGCCGCCCAGCAGAAGGCCGGCGACCGCGCCGGCGATGATGGCCCACATGACTGCCTCCCAGACAGGTCCGGACGTCACCCCCGGACCGATGATGCCGGCAATTCTACCTGCGGGGCGCAACCGGCGGTCGACGTGACGCAAGCCGCCCCCCGGGTCTTCCCGCCGCGCCGCCGGAGCGTGGTCGCGGCGCCCGCAGCGGCGATTGCTGCGCTGCAACAAAATTGTTGACACGAGGGCGGAAAAGGCTAAAATGGACCCATGTTGCAGCGCAGCAATTTCATTGGAGCAAGCGGGCAATGGGCCCTATCAAGCATGTATCACCTTTACGGAGAAACTCATCATGAACTTCAAACCCCAGGACCTCGCCAACGCCGGTATCGGTTCCGTTTCCCTGCTGGCGAATGTCACCCTTGATGGCGTCGAGCGCCTTGCCGCGCTGAATCTGAGCGCCGGTCGTTCCATCGTCGAAGCCTCCTTCGCCAACTTCAACGCGCTGCTCGGCACGACCGACGTCAAGTCCTTCGTCGACCTGCAGCAGAAGCTGGCGACGCCGGCCATCGAGAAAGGCATGGAATACTCGCGCAACGTGATCGCCATCGCCAGCGAAACCAAGGACAAGATCGCCAAGGAAGTCGAAACCCGCGTGGCAGCCGTCAATGCCAACGTCGCCGAGGCCCTGGCCGCCGCTCCGGCCGGTTCCGAAGTGGCCGTGGAAGCGGTCAAGAGCGCCATGAAGACCGCCAATCAGGCTTTCGAAGGCCTCAACAAGGCTGCCCGCCAGGCTGCCGACGTCGCCGAAGCCAGCGTCAACGCCGCCACCGAAGCCACGCTGCAGGCCGCCAACGCGGTTGCCCCGAAGGCCGCCGCGACCAAGCCCGCCGCCAGGAAGGCCGCCTGATCCAAGCTGAGCGCCAAATGAAAAGCCGAGGCGTCGAGCCTCGGCTTTTCCTCGTCAACCAATCCGTAACCGACGTCTCCGGTCGGCCGCGCGGTCGCCTTACCGGGAGCGGCCGACGAAGCCCGGCAGGCCGGCTGCCTCGGGTGAACTCCCGAGGTACAGCGCAAAGCGAATCTTCTCGTTGTAGTCGTCCGGATCGGCCTTCTGGATGTCTTCGAGGGTCATGTCGACCGGATTCTTCCTGGTGCTGGTCAGTTGTTCGTTGAAGATAACGCGTGTGCGGAAGAAGCTCCCCCATTTGAATTCCGCGAAGATCGCGTTGTTGGGGTCCTTGACGTAGCCGTACTGCTCGCGCACGACCCACGACAGGCTACGGTAGATGTCGTTGTCGAGGTCCTTCACATGTTGCTTCAGGGTGCCGGGATTGTACGGACCTGCACCCATGGCGTCGAACGGATAGACCCAATTGGCGGAGGCCATCGCTTTCCAGAAGCGATCCCCTTCGATGAAATTCCAGTTGCGCGTGACCATCACCGGAATCTCCATGTCGCCCTTGGCCAGCCAAAGGGACGTGGTCAGGTGGTGGTGGTCGATGAGGTAGCACTTGCCACCATTCCCGATGATTACGGGGACGACACGCGGCTCGAGGTAGTTCTCCAGCTGCAGACCGCTCCTTTCCTTGAGCTTCTTGACCTTTGCGTTGACCTCGTCCATTCCGACGGCGTTCTGGGTGGGCTTGAGGTCGCTCAGCTTGATGCGCCCGATGGTGCCCTGCGGGCTGTTCGCATCGATCTTCGGGAGATAACCGAACAAATCGTCATTCTTCCTGGCCATTGTCTCTTCCTCTCTAGGTGGTTGCGTCCGCCGCACCGGCGAACGACAGGAAAGCCGGCGGTCCGCGGCAAGTTCAGGTAGCGCTTTCAGTTACCGTCAATCGCGAAACCTGCATCGCCATGCTGGCAGCGCACTCCGATCAGATGGAGCAGGATCGCTCCAGCGTTGACCGCGCCGCGCGCAAAAGGTGCTGTGGCGACCGGCGGCGGCAATTACCGCCGCGTGGCTCTCACCGGCCGCCCCCTGGCGCCGCGGCTGCCTCGGCAGACTTCCAGCCGCTCGCCCTTGAGCCGGCCGGCGGCGCCGTCGACCACCGGGACGATTTCGCCGAG
>JAFLDQ010000076.1 GCA_017302355.1 Dechloromonas sp. | reverse complement strand
CCGACCTCGAGGGCGCCGACATCGACCTCGATGAATTCGGGCAGGTTCCTGGGCAGGCACTGGACATCGACTTCGGTCAGCACACGGTTGACCAGGCCGCCGGACAGCTTGACGCCGGGCGCGCTGTCCTCGTTGATGAAGTGCAGGGGCACCATGAGGTGCAGTTCCTCGGTGGCGGTCACGCGCTGGAAATCGACGTGCAGGATCTGCGGCTTGTAGGCGTGCATCTGCGTGTCGCGCAGCAGGACCTGCTGCTTCTTGCCGCCCAGGACGATGTTGAGGATGGAGGCGTGGAATGCCTCCCTCTTCATGTCCAGCAGCAGCTCGTTATGGTCGAGCTCGATCGCCTGCGGGGCGGCCTCGCCGCCGTAGATGATGCCCGGCACCTTGCCAGCGCGACGCAGGCGGCGGCTCGCACCCGATCCCTGCAGCGTGCGCGCTTGCGCCTTGAGTTCAAATTGCATGGTGTTACTCCAGAATGTTCCCGGTCCGCGACCAGAGCGGGAGGGTTGAAAAAATTTAGTCGATGAAGAGCGACGAGACGGAGTCGTCGTTGCTGATGCGGCGGATGGTCTCGGCCATGATTTCGGCGACGGAAAGCACGCGGATGCGCGGCGAGGTGGCGGCATCATCACGCAGCGGGATGGTGTCGGTAACGACCAGTGCGTCGAGGTCGGAGCGATTGACGCGGTCGACCGCCGCGCCGGAAAGCACCGGGTGGGTGCAGTAGGCGATAACCTGTCTGGCGCCTTCGCTCTTGAGCGCGGTTGCGGCCTTGCACAGGGTGCCGGCGGTGTCGACCATGTCGTCCATGATGATGCAGGTGCGCCCGTCGACCTCGCCGATGATGTTCATGACCTCCGAGACATTGGCCTTCGGGCGGCGCTTGTCGATGATGGCCAGGTCGCATTCGAGGCGCTTGGCCATCGAGCGGGCGCGCACGACGCCGCCGTGGTCGGGGGAGACGACCATCGGATTCTCGTATGTCTGCTTGTGAATGTCGTCGAGCAGGATCGGCAGCGAGTAGATGTTGTCGACCGGGATGTCGAAGAAGCCCTGGATCTGTTCGGCATGGAGGTCCATGGTCAGGACGCGGTCGACGCCGGAGGCGACGAGCATGTTGGCGACCAGCTTGGCGGCGATCGGCACGCGCGAGGAGCGCGAGCGGCGGTCCTGGCGGGCGTAGCCGAAATAGGGGATGGTGGCGGTGATGCGGCCGGCCGAGGCGCGCTTGAGCGCATCGACCATGACCAGCAGCTCCATCAGGTTGTCGTTGCACGGCGCGCAGGTCGATTGCAGGACGAAGATGTCGCGGCCGCGCACGTGTTCCTGCAGTTCGACGCTCAGTTCCCCGTCCGAGAAGCGGCCGACATTGGCGCGGCCGAGATCGATGTTGAGTTCGAGCGCGACGGCGGCCGCCAGCTTAGGGTTGGCGTTGCCGGCGAAAACCATCAAGCTGTTGTAGGCCATTTGCTTCACTTCCCTTCGGGCATGTCCTGCAAGCGCCAACCCGCCACAATGAAATTCGGGCAGGCGCAAGACCTGCCCGAAGGAAACTGGCTGGGGAAGAAGGATTCGAACCTTCGAATGCCGGAATCAAAATCCGGTGCCTTGACCAACTTGGCGACTCCCCAGCGGGTCGTCAGCACGGGTTCGCGTGCGAACGAGGCGCGGATATTACAGGAGTCACCGGCGAAAATCCAGCGCTTTGTCAGAGAGGCGCCAATGGATGTTCGGCGAGACCGCCGGCCAGCCAGCCCGTCATCCCCGGCGGCATCCGGCGAAAGACCGCCGCGGCGGTGGCCGGGTCGGCGAATCCGGCAAAGACGCATGCGCCGGAGCCGGTCATCATGGCGTCGGGCGCGTGCCGCCTGAGCCATGCCAGATGCGCCGCAACTTCCGGAAAGGCGGCGCAGGCGACGGGTTCGAGGTCGTTGTGGCCGGCGCCATGCTGCCAGTCCGCCGGGCGGATCGGCGGGGTGTCGCGCCGCAGTTCCGGCGCCGCGAAAATGGCCCCGGTGGGCACGTTGACCGCGGGATGCAGGACAAGGTAGGTCCGCGGCGGCAGTTCGACATCGTTGAAGGACTCGCCGACGCCCTCGGCGAAAGTGTTGCGGCCATGGACGAAGACCGGCGCGTCGGCGCCGATCTGCAGCGCGAGCGGCTCCAGTTCGCTCCGGGCAAGGCCGGTCTGCCAGAGGTGATTGAGGGCGAGCAAGACCGTTGCCGCATCGGAGCTGCCGCCGCCGAGCCCACCGCCCATCGGCAGGTTCTTGCGCAGGCGGATGGTGGCCCCGCGGCGACAGCCGGTCGCTTCCTGCAATAGGCGGGCGGCGCGCACGGTGAGGTCGTGCGCCGCCTCGACACCGGGAGTCGGCGTCGCGAGGACCACCTCGCCGTCGGCGCGCGGCGCGAAATGCAGGGTGTCGGCGCGGTCGATGAAGCGAAAGACGGTCTGCAGGAGATGGTAGCCGTCGGGACGGCGGCCGACGACGTGCAGGAAGAGGTTGAGCTTGGCCGGCGCGGGCCAGCTGCTGTCCCAGGTCCAGCGACTCATCGTGCGCCCCGCCACTCCTCGATGCGCAGGCGAAGGTCCACCTCACCGTCGCGGCGCAGGTTGACGAGCGAGGGCAGCGCGCCCGCGCTGTCGTCCGGGTAGGCGTAGTCGATCCGCCACCCGGCTTCGTTCAGCCGCGCCGGGCGACCGGCGCCGTCGCGGGTGACCTCGCCGGCGGCGCCGGCGCGACCGAGCAGCCAGCCCGGCAACTGGCGGACCGGCAGGCGCTGGCCGGTCACTTCCTCCATCAGCGCATCGGCGTCAGCCGACTCGCGGAGCTTGCCATCGGCGGTGCGCAGGCGTCCGCCGGCCGGGCCGAGGTCGATCTCGGCGACGCCGACACCGAGCAGGCTGGAGATCAGGATGCGGTCGTCGCCATTTCCGTGCTCCCATTCGAGTCGACCGCCGGAACTCTCCGGCGGCCTGTCGGGCGGGCTGACGCGCAGCGCAAAGCGGGCCTCCAGCGCGAACTCGCGAACCTGGTCACGCGGCGCCAGCGTCCCCGGCGGAGCGCTGGCGCAAGCAGCCAGCAGGCTGCACGCGAGCAGGGTAATGCAGCGAACCATCAAGGCTGGAATTTCTTCAGCGCGCCGGCCAGGACTTCACTGTCGGGAAACTTCTTCACCGCCTCCGCCAGCACGCGCGATGCCTCATCCTTGCGTCCCTGCGTCCACAGCACCTCGCCAATGTGCGCGGCGATCTCCGGGTCGGCACGGATGCCATAGGCGGTCTCGAGGGTCTTGAGCGCTTCCTCCAGCTTGCCCTGGCGGAAGAGAACCCAGCCCATGCTGTCCATGATGAAGGGGTCCTCCGGCGCCAGCTCGAGAGCGCGGGTGATCAGTTTCCTTGCCTCGTCCAGGCGTACGTTGCGATCGGCGAAGGAGTAGCCCAGCGCGTTGAGGGCATGGGCATGATCGGGCTTCAGCTTGAGCAGCCGGCGCAGGTGCTTTTCGAGAACCGGCGGCTTTCCCTGGCGTTCGGCGATGAGCGCCGTCTCGTAGAGCAGTTCGGGACTATCGGGCTGTTTTGCCAGCGCCGCTTCGAGGAAGGCGTAAGCTTCGTCGGCGCGTCCCGCTTCGCGCAGCAGTTGGGCTTCGGCCAGGATCAACTGGGTCTTCTCCGCCTCGGAACTGGTCTGCGTGGTGCGCAGCAGTGCCCGCGCTTGTTCCAGCTTTCCCTGCTGCAGCAGGATCTGGGCGGCGCGCGCACGGGCCGGGATGTACTGGGCGCCGGCGGTCACCTGGCGGAAATGCTCGAGGGCAAGCTCGGGATTCTTCTGCTCCTCCTCGATCTGGCCGAGGAAGAAATGGACGGCGCTCTGGTCGGCGAAATCGGAACTCAGCAGCCGCGTGAGCTGGGTTCGCGCTCTGTTCGTGTCACCCTGCTGCAACGCCAGCATGGCCGCCGGATAGATGAGGTCGGGATTGTCCGGCGCATCCTTGAGCAGGATGTCGAACTGCGCCCGCGCTTCGCTGTACTTGCGTTCGCTGAGCAGCAGGCGGGCGAGCGCCAGGCGGGCGTTGCGGGCATCCGGCTTGCGCGCGAGAAATTCGCCGAGACGCTCGGCCGCGCCCGTCACGGATGTCCTGGCCAGCAACTGCGCGTAGGCGAGTTCGGCGGCTTCCCAGTCGGGGCGCAACTCGAGCGCCTTGCGGAATTCGCCCTGGGCGTGCATCAGGTCATCGGCATTGGCGGCGGCCACGCCCATGGCGAAGCGCGCTTCCGGGAGGTCGCCGTAGGGGGTCGCGACCCGGTCGATCAGGCGTTGCACGGCCTTCTTGTCGTCGTGCCGGTTCAGCATGGCGTTCAGGTGCATCAGGTTGCCGGCGAGGTTGGCCTGATCCTGGGCGAGCAGGGTGGCGAGTTGCGGCCCAAGGTCGTCGATGCGGTTGGCAAGGACCAGCAGCGAGGATTCGGTCTGGCGCGCCCGGGTCGAGTCGGGTTCGACCTGCAGCCAGAGACGGGTCAGCTCGAGCGCCAGCTCGTTCTGCCGGGTTGCCGTCGCCACCTCGATGGCGCGCGCGATCACCGCCGGATCGCGGGTGCGCCGGGCGAGATCGACCCAGGCGCTGAGGCCCAGTTCGCCATCGCCGCGCTTCAGCGCGAATTCGCCGACCAGGGACTGGAAGACGGTACGGGCGAGAATGTCCTCGCCGAGATACTGGGCGGTCAGCCGCCTCTTTGCCGGCGCTTTCGCCGACGCCTTCGCGGGATCCCTGGCCGCATCTTCGCCGGCGGCATGAGTCGTCGCGGCGAGGGCCAGGGCGAGTGCTGCAACGATCAATTTCTTCGACATGCGCTGCCTTCAGTCAGGGGTTGCGCGTTGGAGCGCTTAGAATCCGATAAGTTTGCGATGTTATTGGGGTTTGCCCGGAGGAACAAGCCATGCCGGAATTGCCGGAGGTCGAGGTCTGTCGGCGCGGGCTGCAGCCGGAGCTTGCCGGGGAGCGGATTCTCGGCGCCGTCGTCCGCTCGCCGCGCCTGCGCCTGCCGCTGCCGGCGACGCTGGGCGAGACGCTGGCCGGGCAACAGGTGGCGGCGGTGCGGCGGCGCGGCAAGTACCTGTTGCTCGACTGCCGCGGCGGCGTCGAGGACGGCTGTCTGATCATCCATCTCGGGATGTCGGGAAACCTGCGGTTCGTGCCGCCCGGCACGCCGCCGGAGAAGCATGATCACGTCGACCTGGTCTTCGCCAGCCGGATTCTGCGTTTTTCCGACCCCAGGCGCTTCGGCGTCGTTCTGTGGCAGGCCGCGGAGGAAGCGGTTCATCCGCTGCTGGCGGCGCTCGGCATCGAGCCGCTGGCCGGCGAATTCACCGGCGACTGGCTGTTCGCCGCGACGCGGGGGCGGGCCGGGGCGATCAAGCCGGTGCTGATGGACGGCCACCTGGTGGTCGGCATCGGCAACATCTATGCCGCCGAGAGTCTGTTCCGCGCCGGCATCTCGCCATTGCGCGCGGCCAACCGGATCAGCCGGGAGCGCTACCGGCGGCTGGTTCCGGCGATCCGCCAGACGCTGGCCGACGCCATTGCGGCCGGCGGCAGCAGCATTCGCGACTACGTGCATAGCGATGGCGGCGCCGGCTGCTTCCAGGTCGAATGCAACGTCTATGGCCGTGCCGGCGAGCCCTGCCGCCGCTGTGGAGGGGTCATCCGTCAGATCCGCCAGAGCGGCAGGTCGACCTTCCACTGTTCTTCCTGCCAACATTGAAAAAGGCGCGCAAGTCCATGTTTTCGTGATAGATTGCAGCATCGACCGCGATCGCTGACGACCATGACCCTTGCCCTCCAGATTGCCGCTTACAGCGAGTGGCGCTCCCGCCTGTCCGCCAACCTCGGCGAGTTCCAGGGCTGGCTGTCGGAGAATGACCTGGCGGATGCGCAGAGCGATCTGCGGCTCTCGCAGCTTCTCGAGCGCCTGCGCGAGGATCGCCTGAACGTGGCGTTCGTCGCCGAGTTCTCGCGCGGCAAGTCCGAACTGATCAACGCCATCTTCTTCGCCGACTTCGGCAACCGCATCCTGCCGTCGTCTGCCGGACGGACGACCATGTGCCCGACCGAGCTGCTCCACGACCCGCAGAAGACGCCGCGCATCGAGTTGCTGCCGATCCAGACGCGGGCCGGCAATGCCAGCGTCGGCGAGTACCGGCGTTACCCGGAGGAGTGGTTGATGGTGCCGCTCGATGTCGGGTCGGCCGAGGTGATGCAGGAGGGGCTGCGTCATGTCAGCGAGACCATCCGGGTCGCGCCGGAGGAGGCGGGGCGTCTCGGCTTCGAAGTCGGCGACGCCGGGGGCGAGATCTACCGGATCGGCGAGGACGGCCTGGTCGAGGTGCCGCGCTGGCGCCACGCGGTGATCAACTTCCCGCATCCGCTGCTCAAGCAGGGACTGGTCATCCTCGACACGCCGGGTCTCAACGCCATCGGCGCCGAACCGGAACTGACGCTCTCGCTGCTGCCCAACGCGCATGCCGTTCTCTTCATTCTCGCCGCCGACACCGGGGTGACGCAGTCGGACCTGACCATCTGGAAGGAACACATCGGCGACGGCGGCGCCGGCGGGCGGGGGCGGGTGGTCGTGCTGAACAAGATCGACGGCCAGTGGGACGAACTGAAGACGCTCGCGCAGATCGAGAGCGAGATCGACCGCCAGGTCGCTTCCTGCGCCGCCATCCTCAACCTGCCGAAACGCCAGATCTTTCCGGTCTCGGCGCAGAAGGGTCTGGTGGCCAAGATCAACGGCGACCAGGCGCTGCTCGAACGGAGTCGCCTGCCCATCCTCGAGGCGGCGCTCTCCGGCGAACTGATCCCGGCCAAGGAAGACATCGTCCGCGAGAATACCGAGAGCGAATTCGGCGAAATCAGCCTGCGCGTGCGCGGCCTGCTGGAGTCGCGCCTGGCCGGGCTGCGCGAGCAGCTCACCGAGCTGACCGAGCTGCGCGGCAAGAACAAGGGGGTCGTCGAGTACATGATGGGCAAGGTGCGCGCCGAAAAGGTCGAATTCGAGTCCGGCCTGCAGCGCTACTATGCGGTGCGCAGCGTCTTTTCGTCGCTGACCAACAACCTGTTCGGCCACCTCGGTCTCGATGCGCTGCGCCAGTTGACCCACGAAACCCGCACTGCGATGGTCGAGGCGAATTTCTCGCGGACGCTGTCCGGAGCGATGGGCAATTTCTTCGGCCGCTCGCGTTACGCGCTGGCCAGGTCGGCGGGCGAGATCGGCGAGATCCGCAACATGATGGAGGCGGTCTACAAGAAGTTCGCGGTCGAGCATGGCCTCAAGCTGGGAACGCCCGCCGGCTTCTCGCTCCTGCGCTACGAAAAGGAACTGGATCGCCTCGAAGCCTGGTGCAACACCCACCTCAACTCGATGCGCAGCCTGCTCACCACCGACAAGAAGAACCTCACGCAGAAATTCTTCGAAGAGGTCGCGATCCAGGTGCGGCGCGCCTTTGAGCGGGCCAACCGGGATGCCGAAACCTGGTTGCGGGCGATCATGGCGCCGATGGAAACCCAGGTCCGCGAGCACCAGATCCAGCTCAAGCGCCGTCTGGAAAGCATCAAGCGGATCCACCAGGCGACCGATACGCTGGAAGACCGCATCCGCGAACTCGAAAGCGTCGACAAGGACTTGTTGCAGCAGATCCTCGCCCTGGAAGATCTCGTCGGGCGGGTGCGCGAACTGCTGATGTCGCCCGCGGCCCGGCGGCGGGCGGCCTGAGCAGGCGGTGGCGCGGGGGGGCGACCCCGGTCACCCGGCGGCTGCGGTCGACGACAAAAAACCCGCGGAATTCGCGGGTCATCGCCGGGCCGGCAAACTCACGGGCGCTTGTTGCCGGTCAGCCTCTCGTACTTGACCCAGAGCATTTCCTCGCTTTCGACATTCGCCGGATCCTTGGGGATGCAATCGACCGGGCAGACCTGCACGCACTGCGGTTCGTCGTAGTGCCCGACGCACTCGGTGCACTTGCCGGGGTCGATCTCATAGATTTCCGCGCCCTGGGAAATCGCCTCGTTCGGGCATTCGGGTTCGCAGACGTCGCAGTTGATGCATTCGTCGGTGATGATCAGGGCCATTGCCGTTCTTCCTCTCTCAATTGTCTGAAGTTGTCGCCCGCAGGCGTCTATCTACACAAGGTTGCACAAACTTGCTGACGTCGCCGCCGAGGCGCGCGATTTCGCGCACCATCGTCGCCGAGATGAACATGTACTGCTCGCCCGGGGTCAGGAACACCGTTTCGACCTCGGGATAGACGCTGCGGTTCATTCCGGCCATCTGGAACTCGTACTCGAAGTCCGAGACCGCGCGCAGGCCGCGGACGATGACTTTGGCGCCCTGTTCGTGGACAAAGTCCATGAGCAGCGTGTTGAAGCCGATGATCTCGACGTTGTCGATGTCGCCGAGGATTTCCTGGGCCATGGCGACGCGGTCGGCGAGCGGAAAGCGCGGCTGCTTGGACGGGCTCTCGGCGATCGCCAGGACCACCCGGTCGAACAGCGAGGCCGCGCGGCGGACCAGGTCTTCGTGGCCGCGGGTGATCGGGTCGAAGGTTCCCGGATAGATCGCTACGCGATGATCGAGTTTGCCCAAGCCTTGTCCTGACGCATCAAGTGAAAATGGACTTCGCCAGCCTTGCCGTGACGCATCGCGCGCCAGTCGCCCAAGGCTCCGACTTCAAGTTCCGCCTCGATATAGACCGCCGCATCCTCGTTCGCGACGCCGGCAAGAAGCGGTTCCAGGCGCGCAATCCAGCCCTTGGCGAAGGGCGGATCGAGGAAGATGAGGTCGAATTTCGACTTCGTCGAGGCCAGATATTGTAGCGCATCCCCGCAAATGATCTCCATTCCCGGCGGGTTCCCCAGCATTCTGGCGTTTTCGTGCAGCGCCGCGACCGCCTTCGCCGCCGGCTCGACCAGGACCACCCGCGCCGCGCCGCGCGAAAGCGCCTCGAAACCGAGCGCGCCGCTGCCGGCGAACAGGTCGAGGCAAGCCTGGCCGGCGAGATCCTGACCCAGCCAGTTGAACAGCGTCTCGCGCACCCGGTCCGGGGTCGGTCGCAGGCCCTCGCTGTCGGGAAAGCGCAGGATGCGGCGGCGAAACCGGCCGCCGACGATGCGCAGCGAATTTGAATTCAATCGGCTGCCACGGTCACGGTCATCAGGTCGGCGGGGCGGACGTGGCGGGAAAATGCCCGTTTCACATCGTCGACCGTAACCGCCTGCACTTTCTGCTGGTAGTGGTCGAGGTAGTCGAGCGGCAGGCCGTAGAAGCCGATGACCGCGACGTTGTCGAGAATCTTGCGGTTGCTGTCGAGGCGCAGCGGGAAGCTGCCGGTCAGGTTGGCCTTGGCCGCCGCCAGTTCCTCCATGCTCGGACCGTCCTTGAGGAAGCCGTCGAGCACGTCGCGGCTCAGCGCGATCGCGTCTTTCGCCTGCGCGCGCTTGGTCTGCAGGCCGATCTGGAAGGGCCCCGCCTGGCGCAGGGGATTGAAGTAGCTGGAAACGCTGTAGGCATAGCCGCGCTTGTCGCGCACTTCCTTCATCAGGCGCGACACGAAACCGCCGCCGCCGAGCGTGTAGTTGCCGACGATCAGCGGGAAGAAGTCGGCGTTGCCCCGCTCGATGGCCGGCATGCCGATGTGGATGTGCGCCTGGCTGGCCGGATGGGCGAGCCGGACGGCCTTGCCCGGGGCGACCCTGGGCGCCGGCGGCAGGGTTGCCGGCGCTCCCTTCGGCAGCCCGGCGGCGATCGCCTCGGCGATCTTCTCGGCCTCGCCGCGGTTGATGTCGCCGACCAGCGTGATGCTGGCGTTGGCCGCCGTGTAATAGGTCGCGTGATGGGCGGCGAGATCGTCGCGCGTCAGAACGGCGACGGATTCGGGCGTCGCCGACCGGCCGTAGGGGTGGTCGGGATACATGGCGGCCCAGAAAGCCTTGCCGGCGATGCTGTCGGGGCGGGTCATCGCTTCCTTGAGCCCGGCAATGGTGCGCGCCTTCTCGCGCTCGAAAATCGCCGCCTCGAAACGTGGCGCCTGCACGACGGTGCGCAGCACCGCCAGCGCGGCGTCGCGCTTCTCGGCGGTGGCCAGAGTGCGCATGGCGACGCTGGCGCGGTCGGTGTCGGCGCCGCCGCCCAGCGTCGCGCCGATATCGGCCATCTGCTCGGCGATCGCCGTCTCATCGAGTTTCCCGGCGCCCAGGCCGAGGACCGAGCGGGTCAGCCCCGCCGTGCCGGATTTTCCCGGCGGGTCGAACATCGAACCGGCGGCGAAATCGACCTGCACGTCGAGGATGGGCAGGACCCGGCTTTCGACGAAGAAGACGCGGGCGCCGGCCGGCGACACCCAGTGTTCGATCTTCACCCCGGCGAGAGCGGAGTGGGCGGCAAGCAGGGCGACGATTGCGGTCAACAGCTTTTTCATGGTCATTTTCCGGCGCCCGCCTCTGCCGCGAGCGGTTGTTGTTGTGACATGGTTTGCACGGCGCTCAGTGGCGCAGGGCGACGGACGGGCGGCGCGGCTTGCCATCGAGCGGCTGCGGCTCGAGGACGCCGATGGTCAGTGTATCGTCGTTGAAGTACTTCTTCGCCGCCGCCTGAACCTCGGCCGCGGTGACCTGCTGCAGCTTCTCGAGCATGCGGTCGATCTTCTGGTAGGGGATGCCGGCCGATTCGGTCTGGCCGATCTCCATGGCCTGGCCGAACATCGAGTCGAGCTTGTAAACCTGCCCGGCGACCAGCTGCGCCTTGGCCCGCTTGAGTTCCTGCTCGCTGACGCCCTCCTGCTGAATGCGCGTGATCTCGGCGCGCAGGGCGGCTTCGAGGTCGGCCACGGTGCGGCCTTCCGACGGGCTGCCGTGCAGGTAGATCATGCCGGGGCCGCGGCCGGTCGAGTCGTAGCCGATGCCAGCCGACAGCGCCACCTTGTCCTCGCGCACCAGCTTCTTGTTGAAGCGCGCCGCGTCGTGGCCGTCGAGGATGGCGGCCAGCATCTCCAGCGCATAGGGGTCGCTGTCCTTGTCGGCGTCGCGCAGCACCGGCGCCTTGTAGCCCATGATCAGCACCGGCAGCTCGGCGGGCGCCTTGACGTTGACCCGGCGCGTGCCGTCCTGCGCCGGCTCGATCTGCGGCTTGCGCGCCGGCAGGGGGCGACCTTCCAGTGGGCCGTAGTATTTCTCGGCCAGCGCGAAGACTTCCTTGTGGTCGACGTCGCCGGTGATCACCACGTAGGCGTTGTTCGGCACGTACCAGGTGTCATACCAGGCCTTGGCGTCGGCGGCGCTCATGTTCTCGAGGTCGTTCATCCAGCCGATGATCGGGCGACGGTAGGGGTGCGCCTGGAAGGCGGCGGCGTTCATCTGCTCGAATAGTTTGGACTGCGGGTTGTCGTCGGTGCGCAGGCGGCGTTCTTCCATGACGACCTTGATCTCCTGCGCGAACTCCTTGGGATCGACGTTGAGGTGGCGCATGCGGTCGGCCTCGAGCTGCATCATCTCGGGCAGCCTTTCCTTCGGCACCTGCTGGAAGTAGGCCGTGTAGTCGCGGCTGGTGAAGGCGTTGTCGCGCCCGCCGGCGGCGGCGACGCGCTTGTTGAATTCGCCGGGGCCGACGCTCGGCGTCCCCTTGAACATCATGTGCTCGAGGACGTGGGCGACGCCGGAGGCGCCATCGACCTCGTCCATGCTGCCGATGCGGTACCAGACCATCTGCGCCGCGGTCGGCGCCCGGCGGTCCTCCTTGACGATGACGCGCAGGCCGTTCTTGAGAGTGGTTTCGTAGGGGTTGGCCTGCGCCGCGGTCAACAGTCCGGGCAGCAGGAAAAGCGGGAGAAGGTGTCGCATGCGCATGGGGAATCGGGCTTTCTGCTAGAATCAGCGGCGAAAATCAAGTTCATTCGGGCGGCATCTTATCGGTTTGCCGCCCGCCTGTCAGCAGGGCCTCAGACCACAGTCCTCATGTTCAGTTTCATCAAGAAATCCGGCACCGAAGCGGCGCCCGTCGCGGCCGGCGATGCCGATGCCGCGCCGAAGTGGCGCGAGCGTCTGTTTAAGGGCCTCGCCAAGACGCGCGCCCAGTGGGGCGGCAAGCTCAAGACCATCTTCTCGCGCGGCAAGGTCGACGACCAGTTTCTCGAGGAACTGGAAACCCTGCTGCTGACCAGCGACGTCGGGATCGAGGCGACCACGCGCCTGCTCGAAGATCTGAAGGTCGCCGCCGAGTTCGAGAGGCTGGATACCCCGGAGGGCATCCAGCAGGCGCTCGCCCGCATCGTCTGCGCGACCCTGCAGCCGCTCGAGAAGCCGCTCGACGTCAGCGGCCACAAGCCTTTCGTGATCATGATCGCCGGGGTCAACGGCGCCGGCAAGACGACGTCGATCGGCAAGCTCGCCAGGTATTTCCAGAGCCAGGGCAGGAGCGTCCTGCTCGCCGCCGGCGACACCTTCCGCGCCGCCGCCCGCGAGCAGCTGGAGACCTGGGGCCGGCGCAACAACGTGACGGTGATCGCCCAGGACAAGGGCGATCCGGCGGCCGTCGTGTACGATGCCATCCTGGCGGCCAGGGCGCGCGGCATCGACATCGTGCTGGCCGACACCGCCGGCCGCCTGCCGACCCAACTTCACCTGATGGAAGAGATCGCCAAGGTGCGCCGCGTCATCCAGAAGGTCGACCCGAGCGGCCCGCACGAAACCCTGCTGGTGCTCGACGCCAACATCGGGCAGAACGCATTGCAGCAGGTCCAGGCGTTCGACAAGGCGATCCGGGTCAGCGGGCTGGTCCTGACCAAGCTCGACGGCACCGCCAAGGGCGGCGTCGTGCTGGGAATCGCCCACGAGTGCCCGAAGCCGATCCGTTTCATCGGTGTCGGCGAGCAGATCGACGATCTGCGTCCGTTTTCCGCCCGGGACTTCGTCGACGCGCTGTTCGAATGATTGTCGCCAGCAACCTGAGCAAGCGCTATCCGGGCGGGTACGAAGCCGTCAGCGATGTCAGCTTCGCCATCGAGGCGGGGCGGATGGTTCTCATCACCGGCCATTCGGGCGCCGGCAAGTCGACGCTGGTCAAGCTGATCGCCGCCATCGAGCGCCCGACGGCGGGCAGTCTGGTGGTCAACGGCCAGAACCTCGCGGCGCTGCGGCGCAGCGCGATTCCCTACCTGCGGCGCAACTTCGGCATGGTCTTCCAGGACCAGAAACTGCTGTTCGACCGCAGCGTTCTCGATAATGTCCTGCTGCCCCTGCAGATCGTCGGTCTGTCACGGCGCGAGGCGATCCGCCGCGCCCAGGCGGCGCTCGACAAGGTCGGCCTGCTGGCGCGCGCCAAGGCGTCGCCGATCGCCCTCGCCGGCGGCGAGCAGCAGCGTCTGGCCATCGCCCGCGCCGTCGTCAACCGCCCGGCCGTCGTTCTCGCCGACGAGCCGACCGCCAACCTCGACATCGACTCGGCGAACGAGATTCTCGGCATCTTCGCCGACTTCCACCGGGTCGGCGTCACCGTCGTCGTCGCCACCCACGACCAGCAGTGGATCGAGCGTTATCACCCGAACGTCCTGCGCCTCGATCACGGGAGGCTGGTCGCATGACTTGCAATCCGCCAACCATGCCGGTCGTGCAGGCGGCCAGGGCTTCCCACTCGCGGGCGTGCGCATCCCCGCCTGGCTTCACCCGCCGGGGCTCCTGCTTACTGCTCGGGGCGGCCTCATGAAAGCGTGGTTCGCCCAGCACCGGGCGGCGCTCGCCTCGGCCCTCGGCCGCCTGTGGTCGGCGCCGCTCAACACCCTGCTGTCGCTGCTGGTGATCGGCATCGTCCTGACCCTGCCCGCCTTCGGCTACGTGCTGGTCGACAACCTGCGCGATCTCGGGCGCAACGCCTCCGGCGTGCAACAGATCAGCGTGTTCATGAGCCTCGATGCCAGCAGCAAGGAGGTCGGAGAAATCGAGAACCGGCTGAAGCAGGCGGCAAACGGAAAATGGCGCTTCGTGCCGAAGGAAGAGGCGCTGAAACGCATGCAGACGAGCGAAGGCATGGCCGAAATCGTCGCCAGCCTGCCGCGCAACCCGCTGCCCGACGCCTTCATCGTCGAGCCGACCAATACCGCGCCGGAAGCGCTGGAAGTCGTGCGCAAGGAAATCGCCGGCTGGCCCAGGGTCGACCATGTCCAGCTCGATTCGGCCTGGGTCAAGCGCTTCGATGCCTTCCTGCGCCTCGCTCGCCTCGCGCTTTGGATGCTCGCCGGCATCTTTGCCGCCGGCCTGATCGCGGTGACCTTCAACACCATCCGCCTGCAGGTCATGGCGCTGGCCGCCGAGATCGAGGTGGCGCGCCTGATCGGCGCGACCGATTCCTTCATCCGCCGTCCCTTCTATTACTTCGGCGCGCTGCAGGGTGCGCTCGGCGGGCTGCTCGCCGGCGGCCTCGTTCTCGGCGCGCTGACGCTGCTGGCGGGGCCGGTCGGCGAACTGGCGGAACTGTACGGCGCCGGCTTCAGCCTGCGTCCGCCGGGAGGCATCGAGGTGGCCGCGCTGGCTGGCATCGGCGCCTTCCTTGGCTGGCTCGGGGCGCAGCTTTCGGTCAGTCTGTCGCTGCGGAAGTTTGACTAGCCGCCGCGATTTTCTCCGCTCGGTGGGGGCCGCCGCTCTCGCCGGCTGTGCGCCCGCCGGGAAGCCCCCGCTGCCCCCCGGCGAACTGCTTGGCATGTCGCACGCATTCGGCCACCGCCTGCGTGACGGAGGTTTTCCGGCGCCCTCGGAAACGCGCAGGACCGGCGTCCTGATCGTCGGCGCCGGCATCTCCGGTCTGGCGGCTGCGTGGAAACTGGCCAAGGCCGGGGTCGACGACTTCCTGTTGCTCGAAATGGAAGGCGAGCCCGGCGGCAATTCACGCGCCGGGCAATCGCCCGTCGTCGCCTATCCGTGGGGCGCCCACTACCTGCCGTTGCCGACGCGCGAGTCGGTCGCCGTGCGCGAACTGCTCGCCGAACTGGGCGTCCTGCACGGCGATCCGGCCGCCGCCAGGCCGCAGTATGACGAACGCTACCTGTGCGCGACGCCGCAGGAGCGCGTCTATCGCCACGGTCTGTGGGAAGAGGGGATCCTGCCGCAGCGCGGACTCGATGCCGCGGAGCGCGACCAGCAGCGACGCTTCCACGAGCGCATGGACGAGTTGAAGAATGCGCGGGGCAGGGACGGCCGGCGCGC
>JAFLDQ010000075.1 GCA_017302355.1 Dechloromonas sp. | reverse complement strand
CTGAGCGTGCGGGCGCCGCCGGCGCACGGCTCGCTGGAAATCTGCGTGCTGCCGTCCGGCTGCCGACACTTGTAAGCCTGGCCGTGCGCGGGCAGGGCGACGGCGAGGAAGGTCAGCAGGAGGTATGAGGTCGTCTTCATGCTTGCTTTATAGCGCAACCCAGGACAAATGGGGAGCGGAACGCGACGCGCATCGTTCTTGCGGTTCGGCACGGCGGCTTTGCGGTCGCCGGCGGCGCCTTTCCGGAACTCGTGGCCGGGGTGCTGTCCAATCAATGAAACCTGCCATCGCCGTCGGCGGTCCTCCGTTGCTTCCGGCGTTACCGGCGGGTAAAGGAGCTCGATCATGATGATGTCCCATATTCCCCACATGCTGGTTTCCGAAAAGGACGGCTGGGAAGAAATCGATCGCTCGCATTTCTCCGCCCGCTGGTTCTTCAAGAGCCTGGTGCTACCGATGTCGCTGTTGCCGCCGGCGCTCTACGCCTTCGCCGAGCTGGTCCATCCGGGCGCCATCTTTCCGCTGTCGGTGCCGGCGCTGACGCCGCTGCAACTGGCGGTTTCGGGCGTCGTGTTCTACGTCGTGCAACTGCTGATGGTCGGCTACATGGCGATGCTGATCCAGCGCATGTCGCTGGCCCGCGACCACGACCCCGGCTACGACAGCGCCTACGCACTGGCCGCCATCGCGCCGGTGCCGCTGTGGCTGGCTTCGCTGTCGCTGCTGGCGCCCAGCCTCGGCTTTGTCCTCGCCGTCGGGGCAGTCGCCTGGGTGGCGTCGATCCTGCTGATCCGGCATGGCGTTCGCCCGCTGCTCCATATCGGCGACGAGAAGACCGCCCACCATGTCGCCAACGTGGTGACCGGCGCCGGCATCGTCGCGTGGATCGGCCTGCTGGTGGTCAGTGCGATGATCCTCAGCATCCTGCTCGGCGTCTGGTCGGCGATGCTGTAAGCGGCGGCGTCCTCCGCCGGAAGCGAGGCGTCTTCCCCAGCCCGCGCGGGCCGCGGACCAGCGCCTCGCCGGTTTCTCCGGGCGCCTTGGCAGAGCGCCGGCTTCATTGATTGGCTGGTGCCAGATGAGAAACGCCTCCCGCATAAGGAGGCGCTTTGATTTTTGGCCGTTTTTGGCGGTCGACCGCGACGATCGGCTACAAAATCATCCCGGCCCCGACGGTATTGTTGTTGCTCTCGTCGATGACGATGAAGGCGCCGGTGCCGCGGTTTTCCAGGTAGGGGTCGACGAACAGCGGTTGCGCCAGCTTGAAGGTCACTTCGGCGATGTCGTTCATCGCCAGCTTGTCGGCCGGCAGGTTTTCCAGCGTATTGACGTCGAGACGGTGGTCGATGCCGGTCAGCTTGGCTTTGGCGTCGCGCGTGGTGTGGCGGATCAGGTAGGTGCGGGCGCGGTCGAGCGGCGCTTCCGACAGCCAGCAGACGTTGGCGCGAATTTCCTTGGCCACGGCCGGCAACTCGGCGGTCTTGACGATCATGTCGCCACGCGAGGTGTCGATTTCGTCGGCGAGCAGCAGGGTGGCCGATTGCTCGCTGACCGCTTCGCCGATGTCGAGGCCGCCCAGTTGCACGGCTTTCACGGTCGACTGCAATCCATTGGGCAATACCGTGACGGCATCGCCGACCTTGATTGAACCCGATTCGACGCGGCCCATGAAGCCGCGGTAGTCGTGCAATTCCGGGTTGGCCGAGTCCTGCGGGCGGCAGACGTACTGCACCGGGAAGCGGAAGGGCTCGGCGTGCTCGCTGTGCGCGCCGGGGGCGGCTTCGAGGATTTCCAGCAGCGTCGGACCGTCGTACCAGCTCAGGGACTCGCCGCGGTCGACGATCATGTCGCCGTTGAGGGCGGACATCGGCAGGAAGCGGATGTCGTCGATGCCGACCTTGGCGGCGAATTCGAGGTAATCGGCCTTGATCTTCTCGTAGGCTTCCTGCGCGTAGTCGACGAGATCCATCTTGTTGATGGCGACGACCAGGTGCGGAATGCCGACCAGCGCGGCCAATTTCGAGTGACGCCGGGTCTGCGTCAGCACGCCCTTGCGCGCATCGATCAGGATGATCGCGAGGTTGGCCGTGGACGCGGCGGTGACCATGTTGCGCGTGTACTGCTCGTGGCCCGGGGCGTCGGCGATGATGTACTTGCGCGTGCCGGTCGAGAAGTAGCGGTAGGCGACGTCGATGGTGATGCCCTGTTCGCGCTCGGCCTGCAGGCCGTCGGTGAGCAGCGACAGGTCGACGGCGGCCATGCCGCGCTTCTGCGAGGTCTTCTCGATGGCGGTCAGCGTGTCGGCGAGGATGGTCTTGGTGTCGTAGAGGAGCCGCCCGATCAGCGTGCTCTTGCCGTCGTCGACGCTGCCGCAGGTCAGGAAGCGCAGCAGGCCGTGGTCGGGAATGTCGTGGGAGGTGAGTGCGTTCATGGCGGGATGGGAAGGGAGAAGGGGGAAGGGAGAAGGGTGGGCCGAGGGGGCGGAGCCGGTGGTGGGTTTTACCCTTCCCCCTTCTCCCTTCCCCCTTCCCTCAGAAGTAGCCTTCCTTCTTGCGTTGTTCCATGGAGGCTTCGCTGGTCTGGTCGTCCAGGCGGGTGGCGCCGCGCTCGGTGATGGTCGTGGCGGCGGTTTCAATGACGATCCTGGCGACGTTGTCGGCAGCGGACTCGACCGGGGCCGTGCAGGAAATGTCGCCGACCGTGCGGAAGCGCACCCGTTTTTCGATGATTTCCTCGCCGGCCTTGGGCAGGTTGGTCAGTTCGCCCGAAACGAGCGGCACATTGACCGGAACGATGGCGCCTTGGCGCAGGACGACCGGCCGGGTGTGGGCGAAGTAGATAGCCGGAAGTTCCAGATTTTCGCGCTCAATGTATTGCCAGACATCCATTTCCGTCCAGTTCGAGATCGGGAAGGCGCGGATGTTCTCGCCCTTGTGGCTGCGGGCGTTGTACAGGCTCCACAGTTCCGGGCGCTGGTTCTTCGGATCCCACTGGCCGAATTCGTCGCGGAAGCTGAAGATGCGTTCCTTGGCGCGGGCCTTTTCCTCGTCGCGCCGCGCCCCGCCGATGCAGCAGTCGAAGCCGAATTCCTCGATGGCTTCGAGCAGCGTCACCGACTGATGCTTGTTGCGCGATTCGCCTTCGTGCTTCAAGACGACCGTGCCGCGCTTCATCGAATCTTCCACGGAACGCACGATCAGCCGCTCGCCCAGCTCGGCCGCGCGCTTGTCGCGGAATTGCACGACTTCCCGGTAGTTGTGGCCGGTGTCGATGTGCATCAGCGGGAAGGGAAACTTGCCGGGGCGGAAGGCCTTCTCGGCGATGCGCAGCATGCAGATCGAATCCTTGCCGCCGGAAAAGAGCAGCACGGGGTTGGAACACTGGCCGGCCACCTCGCGCATGATGTGGATGGCCTCGGCTTCCAGCCAGTCGAGGTGGCTGAGCGTGGAAGAGGTGGTGCGTTGAATCATTGCAGGGCGATCGGCAGGGATGGTCGAATGCTCGCCATTGTAGCAAGGGCTTAATATACGTTTAAGAATGGGTGCGCATCTGGTTATTTCGTTTCGCTATAAAAGGCGGCACAATATCGCCACCATCCCCGGTATCCGGTTTTCCAACCTCACAAAGGCTGATTGATGATGAAACTGCTTGCAAGCACCGCCCTGCTGATTTCGCTGACCCTCCCGGCGCACACCGCCGACGCCAGGGAGGAAAAGACCGCCTCCGGCATCGGCATCACGACGCTGAAGGAAGGCGCAGGCGCCAATCCGAAAATGACCGACACGGTGAAGGTCAATTATCGCGGCACGCTGGAAAACGGCCAGGAATTCGACAGCTCCTACAAGCGCGGGCAGCCGGCAACCTTTCCGCTGAGCCGGGTCATCCCGTGCTGGACGGAAGGCGTGCAGAAGATCAAGGCCGGCGGCAAGGCCAAGCTGGTCTGCCCGCCCAACCTGGCCTACGGCAATCGCGAGATTCCCGGCATCCCGGCCAATTCGACGCTGATCTTCGAAGTCGAACTGCTCGACATCGTTCGCTGATCGTCGGCTGAACCAAACCGCCCGAACCGGCTGCGATGCCGATTGGGGCGGTTTCCATTCTTGCCTCTTCCTGGCAGTCGACCGCAACCGGCCACCGCCTCTGGAAGCGGACGAAGCACCGCTACAGCAGGGTTGGGCTGAACTCTTTACGCAGCGTGTTCTTGCAGAACTTCGGGATGAAGTTCCGCAACGCGAAAGAGGGTTCTTGCCGCACCGGATGATTCGCGGCGACCTTGCTCCCAATCTTGAAGCGTGCGGACAGAAACTCCGAGCAGCACCGCAAAGGCGGATTGGGAAAGCCCGGCCGCCAACCGCGCGTGTGCGACCGCGGAGATTTCGGGACGATGAACACGCGCACGAGTACCGGCCTTCATTTCACGCACCGACGCAAGTAGTTCAGCGCCGATGCCTATTTCGCGGGAGGCAAACCCTGCAGGATGTTGCCGCGAACCGGGCGTGAGAGGAAGGTTCTCGCCACCAGCTCGGCCGAGAACGATTCACGCCGGTTCCGCGGCAACAGGGATACGCAGCGCGCCATCGCGCAATAGCCGAAGATCAGTTGCGCCCACGTGCCGATGGTGGGTATCCAGTAAATGATCCGTAGCGGTTCGGGGAAGGCGACCAGAAGAAGCATCAGGTACCAGAACCGGACCTGGACGGGAAAGGCGGCAATGCCGTGCTCGCGTATCGTGATGTGAATCAGCTGGAATACCGTAACGCCGATTGCCAATGCGAAGCCGGATGGGTAGCCAGCGACTCCCGCCGTAAGCAGGCAGGCAGTCACCAGCCAGTACCACCAGCTGAGTCGTTTGTAGTCGATCATGAACATGCGGGCCTCCTTGGGTTTCACCACGCATCGCGCAGCGCCAGGCGACGTAGGAGAGCGCAAGGCGCTCAGGCGAACCAGCGCAGGAAGGCGGCCGACGCCAGCGCCGTGACGCCGAGGGCGAGCAACAGGGTCCACACCGTGCCGCGCCTTGCCGGCAGCCAGTCGGCGGCGCGCCACAGGTAGCCCGCAGCGAGCAGGATGCCGCCTGCGGCGCAGGTCAGCTTGATCAGCAGCGCGGCGCGGGCGATGGCGTGGATGTCGGGAAACCGGCCGTAGAAGAGATAGCTGACGGTGCCGAAGCCGGCGCCGCTGGCGGCCTGTGCCAGCCAGCCGCCGAGTACCAGCCAGGCGAGCCGGCGCTGCGTCGCCGGGGCGTCGCGGGCCAGCCAGCGGGCGGCGACGGCGCCACCGACGACGACCACGGCGCCGAAGTTGTGCACCATCTGGACCAGGGCGTAGGCCAGGCTCTGGGGATCCACAGTCAACCCGTCCCACAGAGCGGATTTCAGGCCGCCGTCACTCGACCATGACCTTGACGCACTTCTCGACACCGATCGGCGTGTGGTTCTTGTTCACCACCTTGATGCAGACTTCGCGCGGGCCGGCGGCCAGCGCCTTGAGCGGCGCGCTGCCTTTCAGTTCGCGCAGCACGGCGATTTCCTTGCCATCGATGTAGAGATGGCTGTGGTCGCCCTTCGGGCCGGGCATGATCTCGTAGGTGACGCGGTTGTCGGCCGCGGCCTGCAGCTTGGCGCCGTCGGCCGGGGCGCTGATGGTCACCGCTGCTTCCTGGGCGAGGGCGGTCAGGGGGAATGCAAGGGCCAGCGCGAGCAGCGTGGCGGGGCGGATGCGGTTCGTCATGGCGGGTCTCCTTCTCGTCGGGGAAATGGGCCGGGCTAGCCGAGGCCCGGGTGGATCATGTCGGCCGGCACCACCCAGCGTGCGAACTCCTCGGCCGTCACATGGCCCGAGGCGAGGGCCGCCGCCTTCAGCGTGGCGCCCTCGTGGCTGGCGCGCTTGGCGATCTCGGCCGCCTTGTCGTAGCCGATGTGCGGCGCCAGCGCGGTGACCAGCATCAGCGAGCGTTCCATCAGCTCGCCGATTCGTTCGCGGTTGGCGGCGATGCCGTGCGCGCAGTGGCGGTCGAAGCTGTCCATGCCGTCGGCCAGCAGGCGGATGCTGTGCAGGATGTTGTGGGCGAGCAGCGGCTTGAAGACGTTGAGCTCGAAATTGCCGGCGGCGCCGCCGATGCCGATCGCCACATCGTTGCCCATGACCTGGCAGCAGAGCATGGTCAGCGCCTCGCACTGGGTCGGGTTGACCTTGCCGGGCATGATCGAGCTGCCCGGCTCGTTTTCCGGGATGCTGATCTCGCCGAGCCCGGAACGCGGGCCGGAGGCCAGCCAGCGGACGTCGTTGGCGATCTTCATGAGGGCGACGGCCAGCGTCTTCAGCGCACCGTGCGCGGCGACGATGCCATCGTTGGCGGCAAGCGCGGCGAACTTGTTGGCGGCGCTGACGAAGGGCAGGCCGCTACGCGCCGCCAGCTCTGCGGCGACGCGGGCGCCGAATTCAGGGTGAGTGTTGAGCCCGGTGCCGACGGCGGTGCCGCCGACCGCCAGCGGATGCAGCGAGGGCAGCGCGGCGGCGATGACTTCCTCGGCGTGGTGCAGCTGGGCGACGTAGCCCGAGAATTCGTGGCCGAGCGAGAGCGGTGTCGCGTCCTGCAGATGGGTACGGCCGATCTTGACGATGTCGGCGAAGGCCGCCGCCTTGCCGGACAGCGTGGTCTTGAGCCGGCGCAGCGCCGGCAGCACGCGCTGGGCGATGCCGATCGCCGCCGCGACGTGCATGGCGGTGGGAAAGATGTCGTTCGACGACTGGCCGAGATTGACCTCGTCGTTCGGATGCACGAGGCGTCCGCTGCCGCGCTCGCCGCCGAGCAGTTCCGAGGCGCGGTTGGCCAGCACCTCGTTGACGTTCATGTTGGTCTGCGTGCCGGAGCCGGTCTGCCAGACGACGAGCGGGAACTGGCCGGCGTGGCGGCCGGCCGTCACCTCGTCGGCCGCGGCCATGATGGCGAGCGCCGTGACGTCCGGCAGCAGGCCGAGCTCGCGGTTCACCCGGGCGCAGGCGCGCTTGACCTCGGCCAGGGCGCGGATCAGCTCATCCGGCATGTGCTCGCCGGAGATGGCGAAATGCTCCAGCGAGCGCTGCGTCTGGGCGCCCCACAAACGGTCCTCCGCCACCTCGATGTGGCCGAAGGAATCTTTCTCCAGCCGGGTCATGGCGAGGCCTCCGCCCTAGTGGCGAGCGCGCAGGTCGTTGTTCAGCTCGTCGATGACCTCGGCCCAGTCGGCGTCCTCGAGGATGGCCTCGCGCAGGAAACCGGCCTGGGCGGGTGTCCAGAAGGCTGCCTCGTGGATCTGAACGCCATCGGCCAGCGGGCTGTGCGTCTCGATGAAGCGCGCGATCGAGGCTTCGTCGTTGGCCTGTCCGAGCTGGGCGAACAGGTTGCTCAGGTTATGTACGGGTCTTTCCATGACATCCTCCTTGGCGAGCATGCCGGCAGCCTTGCCGGAGCTTGCAGATTGGATTCCGTTCGGCGGGAGAAGTTCGGCGGAACGGCCCGCCCGGTTTTTGCCCTTTTTCGGGTGTCGACCGCAACAGGCCTGTCTCCGCCGCGGGGACGTGCGAAGTCTCGACTGAGTTGACCGCCCAACCTCTTCGCGCCAGACCACGAAATATCGTCGTCGTGACCAGAAGCTATCAGGCGGTATCCGGCCATGAGCGGAACTTCGCCAAGATCCGCTTTGCGGCAGCCCGGAAGCCGCAAACCTCCATGCGTCCGTTCTGCGCAGTCGATCAAACTGGATAACCGCCGGCGGCCTCGCCGAAATGGCCGGAGACGCTTTTCTAGTTGGTTTCTCAGCGGCATACTGTCAGTTTGTCTCATACTGCCATTCAGCGGCAAGCAGTACCGACGTATGGGTCGGGTACCGCAGCCCAAATCATCGAGATCAACCAAATGCACATGATCCGCGACAACGGTGTTTCAGATGAGTTAATGAGCGACGTGCTTGCTAGAGACTGCGTGCTCTGGTTGACAACAGCGACGTTCCCAAGCGCGATCGGCCTTGAGCGCTTGGTAGAAATTACAGGCGGGCCTTGGCGCGGCGTACTTGTGGAGAGCACAGCGGCAGAGTTCAGTTCAGCACTTGCAGCCAGAAATCAGTCAATCGATTCGGCTGACTCGACTGGAGCGTTTACCCACCTCATTGCCGCCGACCCACTCTCGCTGCAACTCCCGCGGCGGGCTAAGCCAGTGTTCTTCTTAAACGGTCGGGCTGACCGCGACGGGACAGAGTCGGCCAGCATCCCTAGGAGGAGCGCCGATCGTCGCAGACTCAACATGACAGCGAAGCTGCGGGAACTGGAACCGAGGCGAGTTGTCGTGGTTGGGGAACGTCCCGACGCCGCGATCGAAGAACTTGCTGCACTTTGGGACGTTGACTTCCGGTCGCTGCTCACGATAGTGACTGATGATGAATCGTTCCCACAGCGCGCTGAGGCGCAGTTCCAGGGAATCGATGGCCTGAACGTCATCCATTGGATTGCCAAGCCTCCCGTCGAGTTTGCTACGTCGCTGCTCGAACGCTTACGGGCGCTGTCGGCACCGTCCAGTGTTCCTGTCGCTGCGCAATTGCCCGGCGGGGCTGTTGTCAATATTGACCTCGCGAGGGCTGAACTTGCCGAGCAACCGATAGCCGACCTTTGCGATTTTGTCCGCGTGCAGGATGCCTTTCCTGTAAGTCCGGAGGATCTCCGAGAGGAGGAGTTCCGAGCTTTCTTCACACGAGGTGCGCTCTCGTGGAGGCCTTTCGCGGCCGGTCTTCCGTGGATGCCCGACAACGGACCGGAGAAGGACCTTCTGGCCGCGTTGCGATCGCAACTGGCTGACCCACCCAGCAGCGTCCAGGTGCTGTCTGTCTTGTCCGAGCCCGGGGCCGGTGGGACGACGCAAGCGCGTGCACTTGCGCTGGCAGCAGCTAGAGCCGGCTTTCCAGTCTTGGTCGTCAAGCAGGAGGCGCCCGTGCCGCCGGCGCTTGAAATCACCGGGTTCCTGTTTCGAGCCTCGCGGGAGGCGGCGAACCAAGCCGCACAGTTGGGCCTTACCGACGCGGGTGAGCCTGTCTGGTTGATCGTCCTGGACGTTCAGCACGGAGGACGCGCAGCCGATGACCTTCAGCGTCTCTGCGCGGAGTTGGCTAGAAGCGGGCGCAAGGTCGCAATTCTCAAGGTGTCGCTGGCTAGCTCGCCCCTGGAGTTGCCAGAGTCCATTGCGCACCAAGAACTGATCTTCGTGCAGCATGAGCTTGAGTCGGGCGATGTTGAGCACCTGGGGGCGCACCTAAACGTCTACCTTCGACACCACGGTAAGCAGAAGAGTCGGGAACAGTGGATCAGATTCTGGCGGGCGCATCAGCCCGATCTCGATGCCGGGGTCGCCAGCTTCTGGATCGCCTTGGAGTTCTGGCTGGCCGGCTTCCTGCCCCTTGGCGAGTCGATCCAGGGATGGGTGGTTCAGCAGTTCAAGAACCTGCGTGGACGCCCCGAGTTGCAGCGAGCACTGCTGGAGATTGGCGCCTTGTCCATTGAGCGGCGCGCAACGCCAGAGCGCCTACTTGCTATCCTGTCTTCCCCGAAACTGCCGTGGACAGTAGCACTTGACGCGGCGCGCACCGACTCTCCAGGTCTCGGCCTCGTCTACGGCGAGTCGTTTCCATATGGGCGCGTTTGGGCAATCGCTCATGACGTGCTGGCCAGGTACCTAATCAACGGCGCGTGGAACGATCGACTTCTGTGCGAAGACTTGGGCATTGCGCCTCTTGAAGACAGCGTGGCCCTGCGTCTGAGTTTGATCGCAGACCTGTCCAAGCGCGCCGCAATGGGTGAGCCCTTTGCCAAACCGTTTGCGGTGAGTCTGGCGACTTCAGTACTGAAGTTGGATGAGCAGCAAGGGAATGCCGAGTTCTTCAAGCATTGGCGCCGAGTTATCGAGATCCTTGAGTCCGTTCCGCAGGTTGTTCGCCTCACGAGTCGAGCGTTCAATCACCACTTGGCCATATCACGTCGACGTGTGACGCAGGATGAGTACTTTCATCTGGATCGAGACGAGAAGCAATGCCTGCTACGTGAGGCTGCGAAGGATGTCGAGTTTGCTCTTGATCAGATCGAGCCAAGTCAGGAAGACGAATCGACGCTGAATCTACTGAACACTCTTGCCCTGGTATTCCAGGACCTGGCCGACCTGGAGCGCAATGGCGGTGACGATGCAGAGCTGACCAGACTTCTTGCAAAGTCTGACGCGATAACGAATCGGGCGCTCAAGGAGAATCCAAACAATTCGTATGTCCTTGAGACTGCCGCGAAGAATCAGCTTCGTCAGGGGTTGACCTCCGGCGACCCTTCTGAAAAGATCGAATCGGCAGCCAAGGCACTTTCCTTCGTGTTTCAAGCATCTCGCTTGGACACGGCCGCATCTCGCAGGATGAAGGTTGGCCAGCTTGCGGCGCAGGCACTGAGTATTCTCCGGGAGAACAATGCGGTCGCGACCATCGAGCGGCTTTGCGCTCTCGGTAGTCCCTATGGGTTTATTGCCAAGGCATGGTCGACCTTGCCGGTCGCCTTCGGCGAAGAGGCAACGCTCGCTTTGGAATCAGTTCGTCCGGGCGCGGCAACAGAGGCCATTCGCGTGCTGAACTCAGCACCGGAACGAAATTGGCTTTTGGTGCGCCTCCTTTATGACTTGATGGTCATTGCAAGTCCAAATGACTTCCAAGGCCAACTGCGGCTACTGGACGAACTGGCTTCGACCAGGGGCTACCAGCTGTCCTTGCAGCAAGTCCTCGAACGCGCCGTACTCCTGTTTATCGCCGGGCAACACAAACAGGCGATTGAGGAGTTCAAGTGGCTGCGTCCACGAGCAAAGGAGTCCCAGGTAGTGGTTTCTGTGCCGCCCCGTTTGCGGTGGCTGCCAACACCCGACCGAACTGCGCGAGCGATCTGTACCGCGCAGGTGGTGGACAGTTCTGCCGACGCACGAGGCATGGCTAAGGTCAAGGAGATGGGCGGTGCATGGGCACCGTTCAATCCGCAGGAGTTTGGCAAGTCGCGCATGGCTCCGAACGAGCAGTTCAAGTGCCAGGTGACGTTTGCCGCGATGGGTCCGTTCCTAAAGCCCGTCGATCAATCCAATCGATAGGACGGCACGCAATGACAAGCACTGCCTCTCCGAAAGCGGGCTGTGAATGGTATGCGGCCATGTGCGGATGGTCGCTATCAGCTGGCAACGTGATGGTCGAAGGAACGTCTGATGTCGCGTATTTCGCGTTGGCGGCGCGGCTCTATCGTGACCAGTCCGACGCTTCGCTTCTCGGTACTGACCTGTCGATCTTTGCCGCTGGACTAGAGGAGGAGGGCGGTACGTTTGGCATATCGGAGAGATTTCCTACGCTCTTCAATCTGGCGTCGCTTGATCAAGATCCGAACGGACGCAGGCGATTCAGGGTTGTTGCCCTTCTCGACGACGATACGATGGGCCGATCTGCTGTGAACTTGATCGCCGGTGGTCATCGGCAGATTCGCGAATACGAGTCAACGTTTCGTCTCCGTCGTGTCATGCCGAGACGGACAGACTCAACGAGGGCACTAGCTTCGCAAACGGAGGCTGCAAACGCTGTCTTCGGACGCCTGGAGTGCACCATCGAGGATATGCTTTCGGATGAACTATGTGCGCGGTTCGTCGCGTCCAGGCCCGACGCGGTCAATCGGCCGGCATCGACAGTGGCCACAGGAACACACCGATATTGGACGCCATCCGGGAAGCGAATGCTCCGCCAGTTTGCTGAGGAGCAAGCGACCATCGACGATGTCCACCCAATGGTTGATGCACTTCGTTCACTGCGAAGCTATGTTGGCCTACCACCTGACGGCGTTGAGCCATGAGCAGCCCTCGAGAGTCGCGAGGCGCAACGGCCGGGCACTGGCCTGCCCACCTCAAAGTTGAGCGTCTGCTTTCCGGGCGAGAGTTTGGCGACGCGAAGACTGCTTAGGGTCGATTCTAGCCGGTCAGGTCGGATGCTATTCGGTGGTCAGCAGAATCGCGATTCCGCGGCATGCACCTTTTCCATCCGCCTAGAGCGTTTTCAGGTATTCGACGAGAGCGTCCTTTTCCTCCGCCGACAAGGCCGTCCCGAACTCGTGCCCGTGGTTGCCGCCCCCCTTGCTCGCGGTGTCGAGCTTGGTGCCGACCCGTTGCGCTGCCGGGGTGTCGCTGATGAAGCCGACCTTGGTCTGGTCATAGACGTCGTAGCCGCGCCAGAACACTTTCGGCCGCTGGGCAGCCGGTTCCAGCAGGTCGCGCAGGCTGGGCACCGAGCCGTTGTGCAGGTAGGGCGCCTTGAGCCAGATGCCGTCGAGGAAGGGGGCGATGTAGCCGATCAGGTCTTCCTCGACCAGGCCGCGGCGTTCCAGGCCCATTTCCCGGACCACCTGGTTGGCCTTGATCGCGGCGCCCTTGTTCCATGAATCGAGACGGCCACGGTCGGTGCCGACCTCGGCCAGCGGCAGCGGCGTGCCGGTCCGTTTGCTGGCGTGGCAGGCGGCGCAGTTGGCGTCGAACAGCGGCTTGCCGGCGGCGGCGCGGGCGGCGTCGATGGGGAAGGGGTATTTCGGTGGCGGCAGTTCCGACATGTAGTCCTTCAGCCACTGCACCTGGGCGAGAAAGTCGGCCTTGTCGGCGGGCGGTGCGCCGAGTACGCCGAGCGCGGAATCCATGATGACCGAGTGGGCGTCGTGGCTGTCGCCGGCGTAGTTCATGCGGTGGCCCTTGTCCCAGACGTACTTTTTCAGGTTCCACACCGAGGGCATGTCGGTCGGGCCGAAGGTGTCGTCCATCGGCGCCCGGATCATGAAGTACTTGGTCAGGTTCATCGCGTCGTCGCGGCCGCGCCCCCATTCCGGGAAGTCGGGGCGGTAGAGCCAGGCGAACTGGGTTTCGCGTTCGAGCAGGCGCTTCTTCGTGATCGGAATGATCAGGAAGCGGTAGAGCAGGCGGTCGACAAAATCGAGATCGGTGACGCGGTTGATCTCGGCCATCAGGATGTCGGCGTTGAAGCGCGGGTCCCGGGCGCAGTCGATGAGCAGCCGGAAGAAGCCCTGGACGTTGGCGGTGTGGGCCGAGCCGCCGACGACGAAGACCGGGTTGGCATCCGGCGAAACGCGGTAGCTGGTGGTGTGGCAGACGGCGCAGTTGTTGGCGACGCGGGCGAAGCCGATGGTCTTCTTGGTGAAGCCGACCGGCAGTTCCTGCCCCTGTTCCCAGGCGACGCCAAGCCCGGCATAGCCGCCGGGGGCGACCTTGCCGTCCTGGACGAATTTCTCCGGGAAGACGCGCGGCAGCACGTAGAAGATCCAGTAGGGCACGCCGGCGTCGTGCTCGGCGCCGATCGAGCCGTACTTGAAGCGCATTTCCGGGGTGGCGGTTACCCAGTCGGGCTGCGGGTGTTCGCGGAAGCCGCGGTCGTAGCCGATCATCGCGCCGATGACGGCGACGACCAGCAGGGCGAGGCCGATGGCCTTGAACCAGGTCTTGCAGGCGCACGAGATGGTCATGATGTCGCTCCCGCTCAGAAGGTCTTGAGGTACTCGACCAGCGCCGCCTTCTCGCCGGCGCTCAGTTCGGTGCCGTAGGCCTTGCCCTCGTGGCCGCCGTTGCCGTTGCCGGGCACGCTGGTGTCGAGGCGGAAGAGTTTCTTGCCGTTGGCTTCCGGCTGGTCGGAGACGAAGCCGACCTTGGCCGGGTCGTAGACGTCGTTGCCGCGGTAGAAGGCCGGTGGGCGGTTGGCGGCGGGTTCAAGCAGGTCGCGCAGGCTGGGCACCGAGCCGTTGTGCAGGTAGGGCGCGCGCAGCCAGAGGCCGTCGAGCGGCATGTTGGCGTAGCCGTGGGTCTTCTGGAAATGGGTGAAGCGCCACGGGTAGCCGGCGTAGAGCGTGGCCTGGTTGACCGCCAGCGTGTAGGTGTAGGAATCGAGGCGGCGGCGGTCGGTGCCGATCGTGGCCAGCGGCTCGACGGTGCCCACCTTGTCGCCGCTGAAGTCGCTGCCCGAGGCGCCGTGGCAGGCAGCGCAGTATTCCTTGTAGATTGGCGCACCCTGCGCGGCGAGGTTGCGGTCGACCGGGAAAAAGGTACTGAAGTGAGGAGGCGCGGCATCGAGTATCCAGGCCTCGACGCGCTTGATGCGTTCGATGTCGATGGTCGGCGGCGTCGTGCCGGTGCCGAAGGCGGCGCTCTTGTTGCGCTCCTCGACGGTGGTGTTGTTGCCGTCCCAGTGCAGCTGCATTTCCTTCGGCTCCTTGCGCTGGCGCTGGCGCCAGATCGACGGGAAGTCGGCGGGGGCGTCGAATTCGGCCGGGTCGAGGTGGGCCATCGGGAAATTGAAGATGACCTTGGCCGAATTGAAGGTGTCGACCCGCCCCGGCCCCCAGTCGTGCTGTTTGAACACCCAGTCGAAGCGCCCGGCCAGCGCCAGCACGCGGTCGCGCATGATGGCGATGGCGATCGGGTAGACCAGGTAGCGGTCGAGTAGGTCGAGTTTGCCGCCCTGACGCGCGATTTCGGGGAGGATGTATTCCTTGGAGAATTTCGGGTCGGCGGCGCAGCGGAAGAAGAATTCCTCGAAGCCCTTCATGTTGAAGGTGGCGGCCGGCATGCCGAGGACGATGGTCGGCGGCCGGTCGGCGGCGGTGCGCACGGTGCTGACGTGGCAGACGGCGCAATTGACGAAGACGCGGTCGATGCCCTGGAAGCGCCGCTTCGAGGTGCCGACCGGCACGTCGCGGTCGCTGCCGTCCGGGTTCTTCTCATAGACCATGCCGAGCGACTGGTAGCCCTTGCCCGGCAGGTACTGCGGGCAGACCTCGGGCAGGGCGCGCCAGATCCAGTACGGGAAGCCCATCTCGTGCTCGCCGCCGGTCGAGCCGTACTTGAAGTGCTCGGTCGGGCTGGCGTAATCGACCGGCACGTCGCCGCTGAAACGCTTGAGCAGGATCAGGCCGATCAGCAGCGGCAGGGCGACGGCGATCAGGAAGAGGATCGTGAAGCGCCGCTTCCACGGGTTGTCCGCTGGTTCGCGTTCGTCGTTCATGGTGCTTCCCCCTCGATCTGGTGGTTACGGCGCCGGCAGGCAGGGGCGCAGCGCCTCGTAGCCGCCGGCCAGCAGTTGCCCGAGGTCCGCCGGCCGGCCGTTTTCGGCGCGCAGCCAGTCGCCGACCTGGGCGAGCAGCGCCTGGCGGGCCGGGCTGGCGCGCCAGCCGGCGCGGTCGCTGGC
>JAFLDQ010000074.1 GCA_017302355.1 Dechloromonas sp. | reverse complement strand
TGGCACAAGCAATGTCTCCGTAGTCACGGCGCGCCCAAGCTCGCCAACGGCGCGGCGCACATCGATGCGCCCGGATAGTCTCGCTCAAAGTTTGTACAATTATACATTCTGCATGACCATCGCCGCGCGTGTGCTTGCGCGGCCGCTCGTTGCTCTCCCTCGCCGTCAATTTCCAGGTCCATAACGCCAATAAATCCCCGCCCTCGGGCTGTCAGAATTTCAATCGCGGAATTTGGGATTGAAAAACGGTGTTTACAGCGGGCGGGGTTTCAAATATATTCCGCGGCTATGCCTAAATTTCTCTCCTCCCTTCTTCTCGCCGCGAGCCTGACTTCCGTCGTCGTCACGGCTTCAGCGACCGAGTCCGTCCGCAAGGCCGACGAGCCGCATTCCTTCTTCGACCGCTACACCAACGCTGCGCAAGACGTCATTCTGCAGGGCCTGAAGCTGGTTGGCGTCCGCTATCGTCTGGGCGGCAATGACGAAAGCAGCGGCCTTGACTGCAGCGGCTTCGTCCGCCTCGTATTCAAGGACAGCCTCGGCGCACAATTGCCGCGCACCGCGGCTGAAATGAGCGAGGTTGGCCAGCGTATCGATGCCAGCCAGCTCAAGCCGGGCGATCTGGTGTTCTTCAATACCATGCGCCGCGCCTTCTCGCACGTTGGCATCTATCTCGGTGACAACCATTTCCTGCACGCCCCGCGTACCGGCGCCGAAGTTCGCGTCGAGAACATGGAGGACAGTTACTGGATCAAGCGCTACAACGGCGCCCGGCGGATCATCGACGGAAACTGAGCAGAGGATGCGGCAGCCCTGCCGCATTTTTTCGACCTATCCGCAATAACAATTCTCATTTACATATCAGGCGTAGCGGCTTAAGATATCAACCGTTCTCATTCAACCGATGGAGTCTGCCGCATGAAGTCGATTGTCCGCCTGATCGCCCTCGCCTCTCTGACGTTTTCCCTTCAGGCCGAGGAAAAGGCGCTCAACCTCTACTCGGCCCGCCACTATCAGACCGACGAGGCGCTCTATGCCAATTTCACCAAGCAGACCGGCATCCGGATCAACCGCATCGAAGGCAAGGAAGACGAACTGCTGGAGCGCATCAGGAACGAAGGCAGCAACAGCCCGGCCGACGTCTTCCTGACGGTCGACGCCGCCCGCCTGGCCAAGGCGCACGAAATGGGACTGTTCGCACCGGTCAATTCAAAGATATTGGATTCCCGGATTCCCGCCAACCTGCGCACCGACGACTGGTTCGCGTTCTCCAGGCGGGCGCGGGTCATCGTTTATAACAAGGCCGCCATCAAGCCGGAAGAGGTTCAGGTCTATGACGACCTGGCCAACCCGCGACTCAAGGGCAAGCTGTGCTCGCGCTCGGGTTCGCACCCCTACAACCTGTCGCTGATGGCGTCGGTCATCGCCCACCAGGGCGAAGCCAGGGCCGAAACCTGGGCGCAAGGCATGGTCGCCAATTTCGCCCGCGCCCCCAAGGGCGGCGATACCGACCAGATCAAGGCGGTCGCCGCCGGCGAATGCGGTGTTGCGCTGTCGAACACTTACTACGTCGCCCGCCTGTTGCGGTCGACCAAGCCGGAAGAGCAAAAACTGATGGAGAAGGTCGGCGTCGTCTGGCCCAACCAGGCCACCACCGGCACCCACATCAACGTCTCCGGCGGCGGCATGCTGAAAACGGCGCCGCACAAGGAAGCGGCGATCAAATTCCTCGAATACCTCGCCTCCGACGACGCCCAGCGTTACTTTGCCGATGGCAACAACGAATGGCCGGTCGTCGAGAGCGTCAGGGTGAGCAACCCGGCGCTGGAAGCGCTGGGCAAGTTCAAGGCCGACAGCCTCCCGGTCAGGAATCTGGCGATGTATCAGATCAAGGCGCAGATGATCTTCGATCGCGCCGGCTTCAAGTAAGCCAGCCGGCCTGCAAGGACACCCCGCCGCGGCGGGGTGTTTTCATTTGCGCGCCCGGGAAATCTGGCGCGACAGCGCGATCAGCGGCAGCAGGCCGACGGCGACGATGGCCAGCGCCGCCGTCGACGCCTCGGCCAGGCGTTCATCGGCGGCCAGCGTGTAGGTCTGCGTCGCCAGCGTATCGAAGTTGAAGGGACGCATGACCAGCGTCGCCGGCAACTCCTTCATGACATCGACGAAAACCAGCAGCCCGGCGGTAAACAGGCTGCCGCGCAACATCGGCACATGCACCCGGCGCAGCGTTGCACCCTGCCCCAGGCCGAGACTGCGTGCGGCGTCGTCCATGCTCGGCGTGATCTTGGCCAGGCTCGACTCGACGGTATGCAGCGCCACGGCAAGAAAACGCACCAGATAGGCATAGATCAGCGCGGCGATGCCGCCGGTCAGCAGCAATCCCGGGTTGCTCCCGAACCACTGTTCCCACTGGCCGGCCAGCCAGTTGTCGAGGCGTGTCACCGGAATCAGCACGCCGACGGCGATGACCGCCCCCGGCACCGCGTAGCCGAGCCCGACCAGCCGGTTGAGGCCGGTCGCCAGCGCGCTTTTCAACAGGCGCGCGCCGTAGGCCATCAGCAGCGCCAGCAAGACGCCGATACCGGCAGTGATACCGGCGAGCACGAAACTGTTGCGCGACAGCAGCAGAAAACGCTCGCCGAACTGGGCATCGCCCTCGGTCAGCGCCATCTTGAGCAACAGCAGCGCCGGCAGCACGAAACCGAGGAGCAGCGGCAGCAGGCAGCCGACGAACGCGAGGAACGCGGCAAGGCCGCGCAGACGGGCGCCTGCCATCGGCCGGTTGCGCCCGGTGGTATTGTGGTAGCGGGCGCGGCCGCGCGAGACACGCTCGGCCATCAGCAGCAAGAGGACGAAGGAAAGCAGCATGGCCGCCAGCTGCGCCGCCGCCACCCGGTCGCCGAGCGAAAACCAGGCGCGGTAAATACCCGTCGTGAAGGTGTTGACCGCGAAATAGGCCACCGTGCCGTAGTCGGCCAGCGTCTCCATCAGCGCCAGCGCGACGCCGGCGACAACCGCCGGCCGCGCCAGCGGCAGCGACACCGCGAAGAAGGCGCGCCATGGCCCCATGCCGAGGGTCCGCGCCGCCTCGAGCATGCCGCTCGCCCGTTCGAGAAAGGCGGTGCGGACCAGCAGATAGACGTAGGGATAAAGCACGCAGACGAACATCACGATGGCGCCGGACAGGGTCCGGATATCGGGAAACCAGTAGTCGCCATGCCGCCAGCCGAAGGTTTCGCGCAAGGCCGTCTGCAGCGGACCGACGAACTGCAGGAAATCCGTATAGACATAGGCCATCACGTACGCCGGCATGGCGAGCGGCAGGACCAGCGCCCACTCGAAGAAGCGGCGCCCGGGAAATTCGTGCATCACGGTCAGCCAGGCGGTCGTCACGCCGAGCGTTCCGACCCCGGCCCCGACGCCGAGGCACAGCCACAGCGAGTTCAGGATGTATTCCGGAAGGACCGTCCGCGCCAGATGCGACCACGTTTCGCTGGTCCCGCCGACGAAGATGTTGAGGCCGACACTGGCCACCGGCAGACCCGCCAGCACGGCGACGATCGCGGCAACGGCGAGGAGCGGGGAGTGTCTGGCGGCGTGCATGACAGTGAATGCGAATTATAATCGACCACCATGTGGCAACTTGAACTGAATGGCGTCGTCCAGCGCTACGGCGGGCACACCGTCGTCGATGGCGCCGGCTTCCGGCTGGCGAGCGGCCGGATCGCCTGCCTGCTCGGCCCCTCGGGCTGCGGCAAGACGACGCTGCTGCGCTGCATCGCCGGCTTCGAGGAAATCGCCGCCGGCGAGATCCGCCTGCATGGCGAGATCGTCAGCCGGGCCGGCCGCCGCCTGCCGCCGGAAAAGCGGCGGATCGGCATGGTCTTTCAGGACTACGCCCTCTTTCCGCACCTCAGCGTCGAGGACAACGTCGCCTTCGGGCTGGGCCGCCAGCCGCCGCGGGACGCCCGGCTGCGCGTCCGCCAGTTGCTCGCCACGGTCGGCCTGCACGGCCAGGGCGACCAGTACCCGCATGAGCTTTCCGGCGGCCAGCAGCAGCGCGTCGCGCTGGCCCGCGCGCTGGCTCCGCGCCCCGAGCTGATCCTGCTCGACGAGCCCTTTTCCAACCTCGATGTCGGGCTGCGCGAGCGGTTGTCGCTCGAGGTCCGGGAAATCCTCAAGCGCGAGGGGTCGACCGCGATCCTCGTCACCCACGACCAGAACGAAGCCTTTGCCATGGCCGACGAGATCGGCATCATGCACGAAGGCCGGATCCAGCAATGGGATGTGCCGTACAACCTCTATCACCGGCCGGCCAACCGCTTCGTCGCCGACTTCATCGGCCAGGGCGTGCTGCTGCCCGGCGTCGTTTCCGGCGGCACCCAGGTCGAGATGGAACTCGGCCAGCTGGTTTCCGACGTGCCGGTCGAATGCAGCGAAACCTGTACCGGTTGCCACGACGGCAGCGAGGTCGACGTATTGCTGCGGCCGGACGACGTCGTGCACGACGATCGCAGCCCGTTGCAGGCGGAAGTGCTGCACAAGGCGTTCCGCGGCGCGGAAATCCTCTACACCCTGCGCCTGGCCAGCGGCGCCAGGATCCTGTCCCTGGTGCCGTCGCACCACAACCACGCCGTCGGCGAGCGGATCGGCATCCGCCTCGACGCCGACCATGTGATCGCCTTCAAGAGGGCCGTCCACTGAGCCGCTCGCTCATTCCCTTCCTCGGGCCGCTCGACTCCTTTCCTCCGGTCGCCATGGCGCGCGCCGACATGGGCGGCCTGCTCGCCGTCGGCGCCGACCTTTCGCCGGCGCGCATCCTCGTCGCCTACCGCCACGGGATCTTTCCCTGGGGCACGGTGGAGCGGCAGCCGCTGTGGTACTCCCCCGATCCGCGCATGGTCCTCTTTCCCGCGGAGTTCCGCCTCACCGCCTCGCTGCGCAAGACCCTGCGCGCCCGGCGATACGAGGTCCGCCTCGACAGCGACTTTGCCGCCGTCATCGGCGCCTGCGCGACGGCGCCGCGCCCCGGCCAGGACGGCACCTGGATTTCACCGGACATGATGGACGCCTACATCCGCCTGCATGAACTCGGCTGGGCGCATTCGGTCGAAGTGTATGCGGAAGGCAATCTGACTGGCGGCCTGTATGGCTTGGGAATCGGTCGGATGTTCTATGGCGAGTCGATGTTCTCGCGGCGCAGCAACGCTTCGAAGATTGCCTTCGCTCATCTCGTCCGCTACCTTCTCGCCCACGACTTCGGCATGGTCGACTGCCAGATGCGCACCGAACACCTCGCCTCGCTCGGCGGACGCGAAATCCCGCGCGACGACTTTCTGGCCCGGCTGCAAGCACTGATCCGGCCGGAACAGCGGCGTGGCCGGTGGGCCGCCGACGGTCTCGATGTACACTGGTAGCCATGGCCCTGCCCGACGATTCCGGTTTGCCCTTTTCGCTGTTGCAGTTCTATGCGACGTCGCCCTATCCGTGCAGCTACCTGCCCGGCCGCGAGGCGCGTTCGCAGGTCGCGACGCCGACCCACCTGATCGACACCGAAGTCTATGGCGCGCTCGTCCGCCGCGGCTTCCGGCGCAGCGGCGCCTTCACCTACCGCCCGCATTGCGACGACTGCGGCGCCTGCATTCCCGTGCGCCTGCCGGTGGCCGAACTTCGCCGCAACCGCGCCCAGCGCCGCGCGCTGAAAAGCCATTCCGGACTGATCGCCCGCGAGATGCCGCTGGCCTTTCGCGAAGACCATTACGCGCTGTACGCCCGTTACCAGAACGCGCGCCACGCCGGCGGCGGCATGGACGAGGACAGCCACGAGCAATACGCCCACTTCCTGCTGCAGAGCCGCGTCGACACCCGCCTGATCGAGTTCTCGCTGGGCGGCATCGTGTGCATGGTCAGCATCGTCGACGTCCTCGAGGACGGTCTCTCCTCGGTCTACACCTTCTTCGACCCGGATGTTCCCGGCGCCAGCTTCGGCACCTACAACATCCTGTGGCAGGCCGGACAATGCCGCGCCCTCGAGTTGCCCTATCTCTATCTCGGCTACTGGATCGCCGACAGCCGCAAGATGGCCTACAAATCCCGTTTCCGCCCCATCGAAGGCCTCATCGACGGCCACTGGCAAACCCTCGACATCCACGATCAAGACCAATGACCCGACGCCCGTTCACGCTGCTCTGCCTGTTCGTCTTCGCGCTCGCCCACGCCGAGGGCGAGCGCGTCACCTACACCTGCAACGACGGCAGCCGCTTCGCAGCCGAGTTCATGAGCGGCGCCGGGCGGCCACAGGCGACGCTGTTCCTGGCCGGACGGGAAATCACGCTGCCGCTCGTTCCCGCCGCCTCCGGCGCCCTCTACCGCGATGGCGACATCCGCTTCCACACCAAGGGCCCCGATGCCTCGTTCGAGGACGGCATCGGCCACATGCGCCGCTGCACGAGCGGCAATGCCCCATCGCCCGAGACCTCGCCCGCTGCGGGCAGCTTCGCCGACATCGCGGGCAGTGTCACCTGGCGCGCCGCCAGCCCCCTGCCGCGCGACGCCGTGCTGATCGTCCGCGTTCAGGACACGGCGCGGGCCGGCGCGCCGGCGCTGACGCTGGCCGAGCAGCGCATCGGCCTCGCCGGCCACCCGCTGCCCATCCGCTTCAAGCTCACCATCGACCGCGACCTGATCGGAAAGAACGCGCAGATCACCGTCGCCGCCCGCATCGAACGCAAGGGCAAGCTGCTGTTCATCAGCGACTCCATCCATCGCGCCTTCATCGACGGCCAGCCGCGCCAGGTCGACATCCGGCTGGCGCCGGTCGGCGTCGCCAGGGGCTCCTGACCGGGGCGGTTGCGCTGGATCAAAGCCCGGCGCCGCCGCGCCGTGCGACAGTTCGCTTCTCCGAATCCGATTGGTATCCCGCCGTGCTTTCTCCCGCCCACCCCCTCTGGCTCGCCGGCTTCCGCCCCTTCTTCGCCCTCGCCTGTCTCGCCGGGATGAGCCTGCCGGTCGTCTGGATCCTGATTTTCCAGGGTGTCCTGCCCGCCCCGGCGCAACGTTTTTCGCCGGTCCAGTGGCATGCCCACGAAATGTTCTTCGGCTTCGGCTGGGCGGTCCTCGGCGGCTTCCTGCTGACCGCGAGCAAGAACTGGGTCGGCGTGCGTGGCTATCACGGCGGCACGCTGATGTTCCTCGCGGCCGCCTGGGTTTTCGAGCGCGCCGGCATGAGCCTCGGCGGCGCCTGGCCGCGCCCCCTCTTCCTGCTGAGCAACAACCTTTTCCTGTCCAGCATCGTCATCCTGCTGCTCGCCACGCTGATCCGCCATCGCGACACGGACAGCTACCGCCGCGACAACGTCTTCTTCCTGATCATCCTTCCCCTCTTCTGGATCGCCAAGACGCTGCTCCTGCAGCCCGAGCATTTCAACACCGGCTGGAGCATGACGCTCGGCCTGTTCCGCGTGGCCTTCCTGGTCATGCTCGAAAGGACACTGAGCCAGTTCATGCGCGCCGCCTTCGCCGTCGACATCCTGCGCAAGCCGGCGCTCGACACGGCGATCAAGGCGCTCGCCGCCGTGCTCGTCTTCGCCGCGCTGCTTCCCGCCGGGCTGGCGCACGGCCTCGAACTCCTGCTCGCCGCCCTGCTCCTCGGCCGCCTCGCCTTCTGGCATCCGCTCAAGGCGTGCACCCGGCTCGACATCGGCATCATGTACCTCGGCTACCTGGCCATCGTCGCCCAGCTGCTGATCGACGCCCTGCCGCCGCCGGGCGCCACCGGCTGGGTCGGCACGGTGGCGGCGCACGTGTTCACCTTCGGCGCCATGGGACTGGTCATTCCCGCGATGATCATCCGCATCGCCAACGGCCATACCGGGCGCAAGGTGATCTTCGGCGGCTTCGAGAAGGCGGTCCTGTGGATCATGATCGCCGCCCTGGTCCTGCGCCTGGTCGGTCCGCAGTTCATGCCCGCGGCCTACCTGCGCTGGCTCGACCTCGCCGCCGCATGCTGGTTCGCCGCCTTCGCCCTGCTCGCCTGGCGCCTCATCCCGCAGCTCGCCCAGGCGCGGATCGATGGCCGGGAACACTGACCGCTGGCTGGCCGCCGCCCTGATCGCCGCAGCCGTGCCGGCGCACGCCGCCAGCGTCGCCTGCCATGTCACCTATGGCGGCGAGACGCAGATCATTCGCGCCGCGGCGACGACCCAGCCTCTCACCGTCGCGCCGGTCGCCATCGGCTCGTATTTCCTGTTCCGCATCGTCTTCCGCCGGGAACCGGCCGATCTCGCGACCATCAGGCTCTCCACGTATGCCGGCCGCGACGAGGGCCCGGCCATCATCCACCAGGCCACGTACCCCTATCCGCCCCCGGTTGCCGCGGTCCACGGCTTCACCGGGCTGAATTTCGTCTATGAACCGGTGCGCGACGGCGAACTGCAGTACTGGTGCGAACTGCGGGAAGCGCCCTGAAAATGGGCCGTTTTTGCCGGTCGACCGCGGCAATCGTCCTTTTTTGCCTGCACGCCGCGTTCGCACGCGGCGAGCCGGTCACGCTGATCTTCGCCGGCGACATCATGCTCGCCGACGGTCCCGGCCGCGCCATCGCCGCCGGCGGCGACCCGCTCGCCCCCTTCGCCAGCACCCTGGCGCAAGCCGACCACCGCATCGGCAACCTCGAATGCCCGGTCGCCACCGGCGGTCAGCCGCACGCCAGCAAGATCGCCACCTTCCGCGCCGCGCCGCCGACGCTGTCGGTCCTGCGCGGCCGCTTCGATAGCGTCTCGCTCGCCAACAACCATTCCGGCGACTACGGCCACGCCGCCTTCGGCGAAACCATGCGGCACCTCGCCAATGCCGGCATCGCGCATTTCGGCGGCGGCCACGACCTCGCCGAGGCGCACCGGCCGCTGTGGATCGCGAAGGACGGTCTGAAGATCGCCGTCCTCGCCTACAACGAATTCAAGCCGCGCGCCTTCGAGGCCGGCGCCAACTGGCCCGGCGTCGCCTGGAGCGAGGACGACCAGGTCATCGCCGACATCCGCGCCGCCAAGGCCGCCGGCGCCGACCTCGTCATCCCCTTCATGCACTGGGGCTGGGAAAAGGAAACCCGGCCGAGCGAGCGCCAGAAAACCTTCGCCCGCCGGATGATCGACGAAGGCGCCGCGCTCGTCGTCGGCGGCCACCCGCACGTCACCCAAGGCGCCGACATGTACAAGGGCAAGCCCATCGTCTACAGCCTCGGCAACTTCGTCTTCGACGGCTTCGACTACCCGGAAGGCCGGCGCGGCTGGCTGCTGCGCGTCAAGCTCGACAAATCCGGCGTCCTCCTCTGGGAAACCCTGGCCGCGCAGATCGACGACGCCGGCACGCCGTGGCCGGTTCCCGGCGCCTTCACGCCCTGCGGGCGGGGGGGTGACGCAGTGATTTCGGAGTGCCAGAACCGATGAGCGAGGTTGACCGGAACCATCCCGAAGGCGCATGATCATACGCATCAAGATGCACACGGAGATTCCAATGCTTGCCAGCGAACTCAACGCCGCCCGTAAGGGCCGCCTCTCGCTTTCGATCAGCCAGGAATTACTGGATCGCCTCGAACCCTACAAGCAGCAAATCAACCTTTCGGCCCACACCGAAGCACTGCTCGCCCAACTGCTCGAAACACTGGAAAACCGCGCCTGGCTGGAGAGAAACGCCGACGCCATCATCGAACACGGAAAATTGATCGCTGCAACCGGCCTGGCCGGCGAAGAATTCGACCGCATCTGACCCATGCCGCAGTTCGACATCTACCCAAACCCCGGCCAGAAGAAGCTCGACATTCCCTACCTCGTCGTCATTCAGAACAACCACATCAGCAGCCGTACTGGCACCTCGGTCGTGATCCCCTTGCGCGCCAACAGCCAGCCGACCGAAATCATTTACCCGCTGGTCGCTGTACCCGGCGTCGGCGCCTTCGTCCTGTCATCCGATGAAATATTCGCCATCGACAATACGCGACTGCGCAACCCCGTCGGCGCACTGAGCCTCACCGACCGCGCCAAAATCAGACCCGCCATCGACAAGGTCATCGGCGAATACTGAGGCGGGTTAGAATCCCGCCATCATGCACATCGACACCCTCCTCGCCCGCTGGCGCAACGTCGGCGGCTCCGAGCGGGCCAATTACCAGCTCTTCATCGCCGATCTCTGCGCCTTCCTGGAAGTCGCCCCACCCCAGCCGGCCGACGAAGACACCCGCGACAATCCCTACGTCTTCGAGCGCCGCATCGTCTTTCACCACGGCGACGGCAGCACCAGCAACGGCTTCATCGACTGCTACAAGCGCGGCAGCTTCATCGGCGAAGCCAAGAAGATTCGCGCCGGCGCCGCCACCCGCCAGTTCGACGACGCTCTCATGCGCGCCCGCGGCCAGGCCGAGAACTACGCGCGCCACCTGCCGGCCGACGAAGGCCGGCCGCCCTTCCTGATGGTCATCGATGTCGGCAACGTCATCGAGCTCTACGCCGAATTCACCTGCACCGGCGGCAGCTACACGCCCTTTCCCGACCCGCGCAGCCACCGCATCAAGCTCGACGACCTCGCCCGCGACGACATCCGCGCCCGCCTCAAGGCCGTCTGGGAAGACCCGCACAGCCTCGACCCGGCCCGCCGCACCGCCCGCGCCACGCGCGACATCGCCGTGCGCCTGGCCCGCGTCGCCAAGTCGCTGGAGGGCCAATACACCGCCGAGCGCGTCGCCGCCTTCCTGTCGCGCTGCCTGTTCTCGATGTTCGCCGAGGATGTCGGCCTGCTGCCCAAAATCAACGGCGACGGCGCCTTCACCGCCCTGCTCAAATCTTTCCTCCTCCCCTCTCCCGCCGGGAGAGGGGCCGGGGGTGAGGGCGGCGGTGCGGGCGACGCCGCCAGCCAGTTTGTCCCGCTCGCCGCCGAACTGTGGAAGGCGATGGACGAAGGCCGGTTCTCGATCGCCATCCGCGCCCGGCTGCCGCGCTTCAACGGCAAGCTGTTCAAGAATCCCGAGGTTTTGCCGGTCGACCGCAACCAGATCGAATTGCTGCTCGAAGCCGCCCGCGCCGACTGGGCCGAAGTCGAACCCGCCATCTTCGGCTCGCTGCTCGAAAACGCCCTCGACCCGCTGGAGCGCCACGACCTCGGCGCCCACTACACGCCGCGCGCCTACGTCGACCGCCTCGTCCTGCCCACCGTCATCGAGCCGCTGCGCGCCGGCTGGCGCGACACCCAGGCCGCCGCCCTGCTGCTCGCCAACGAAGGCAAGCTAGGTCAAGCCGCCGGGCTGGTGCGCGCCTGGCACCACAAACTGTGCACCACCCGCGTCCTCGACCCCGCCTGCGGCTCCGGCAACTTCCTCTACGTCACGCTGGAGCACATGAAGCGTCTCGAAGGCGAAGTCCTCGACACCCTCGCCCAGCTCGGCGACACGCAGCAGCGATTGGAGGTTGAAGGCCTGACCGTCGACCCGCACCAGTTCCTCGGCCTCGAAATCAACCCGCGCGCCGCCGCCATCGCCGAAATGGTGCTGTGGATCGGCTACCTGCAATGGCACTTCCGCACCCAGGGCAGCGGCCTGCCGCCCAGCCCCATCCTGCGCGATTTTCACAACATCGAGTGCCGCGACGCCGTGCTCGCCTGCGACGCCGTTGAATTCGCCACCGACGGCGCCGGCCAACCGCTCACCCGCTGGGATGGCCGCACAACCAAGCCGCACCCCGTCACCGGCGAAAAGGTGCCCGACGAAACGGCCCGAATCCCGCTGGAGCGTTACCGGAACCCCCGCCCGGCCGACTGGCCCGTCGCCGATTACATCGTCGGCAACCCGCCTTTCATCGGCGCCGCCAGCATGCGCCAGGCCCTCGGCGACGGCTACACCGAAGCCCTGCGCGCCGCCTGGCCCGAGGTGCCCGATTCCGCCGATTTCGTCATGTTCTGGTGGCACCACGCCGCAGCCCTCGTCCGCCGCGGCGAAGCCCGGCGCTTCGGCTTCATCACCACCAACAGCCTCAAGCAGACCTTCAACCGCCGCGTGCTGGAACACCACCTGAACCCGCCCTCACCCCTAGCCTCTCTCACGGGGGGAGAGGGGAGACAAGCCAGCCTTTCGCCCCCCTCGCCCCGCCCGGCGGGGAGAGGGGCCGGGGGTGAGGGGCCAACCGCATCGGCGGAAAAAATGAAGCGCTACGCCCGCGAACTCCGCGCCAACCAGACCGATGCCGAAACCCTGATGTGGCACCTGCTGCGCAATCGCCAGGTGCTGGAGGCCAAATTTCGCCGCCAACACCCGATGGCCGGCTACCTCCTCGATTTCTATTGCCCGGCGGCTCACCTCGCCATCGAACTCGACGGCAGTCAGCATCTTGAACAGGCGGCCTACGACCAGCAACGCGCAGCCAAACTGGAGGCGGAGGGCGTAAAGACGTTGCGCTTCTGGAACAACGAGGTCTTGCAGGAAACCGAATCCGTACTGGAAGCCATTTACCAGGGGCTGGAGGAGGCATTGCGCCCCTCACCCCCGGCCCCTCTCCCCGCGCCGCGGGGCGAGGGGAGCAGAAGCCCCGATTGTTTGTCCGCCAGCCAGCCCGCGCAGCGGGGCGAGGGGAGCAAGCCCCTTTTCATCGCCTGGGCCATTCCCGACCACCCGTGGGTCGACGCCGCCAGCGGCGCGAGCGTGCGCATCGCCATGACCGTCGGCACCGCACTCCCCTCGCCCCACGCCGTGGGGAGAGGGGTCGGGGGTGAGGGGCACGGTCTGCTGCAAACGGTCGTTGCCGAAGGCGGCGCCGAGAGCGATGCGGTCCACGTCGAATTTGCGGCAAAAACCGGCCGCATCCACGCCGACCTGACCATCGGCGCCGATGTCGTCGGGGCTAGGTCCTTGCGGGCAAATGAAAATTTGGCCAATCGCGGTATTCAAGTATTCGGCTCCGGCTTTGTTGTCACGCCCGACCAAGCCGCCAAACTGCAACCCTGTGACCGCATCCGCCCCTACCGCAACGGCAAGGATTTAACTGACAAGCCACGCGGCGTTTTGGTGATCGATCTCTACGGCATGAGCGTCGAAGAAACCCGCTGCCGTTACCCAGCCGCTTACCAATGGGTCCTCGAACGGGTCAAACCGGAGCGTGACCAGAACAACCGTGCAAGCTATCGCGACAACTGGTGGCTGCTCGGCGAGAACCAACCGCTTATGCGCGCCGCGATCGCCAGTCAGCAGCGATATATCGTCACCGCGATAACAGCCAAACACCGTGTCTTTCAATTCATCGACGGCACGATCCTTCCGGACCAAGGTTTGGTTGCCATCGCAAGCGTCGACGCCTTCCACCTTGGCGTGCTGTCGTCACAAACCCACGTCATTTGGGCGCTGGCCGCTGGCGGCACGCTGGAAGATCGCCCGCGCTACAACATAACCCTCTGCTTCGACCCTTTCCCCTTCCCCGCCGCCAGCCCCGAGCAGCAAACCCGCATCGCCCAACTGGCCGAACAACTCGACGCCCACCGCAAGCGCCAGCAGGCCGCCCACCCGGACCTGACGCTGACCGGCATGTACAACGTCCTCGCCAAGCTGCGCAGCGGCGAGACACTCACCGCCAGGGACAAGGCCATCCACGAAACCGGCCTCGTCGCCATCCTGCGCCAGCTCCACGACGAACTCGACGCCGCCGTCCTCGCCGCCTACGGCTGGAGCGACCTCCTCCCCTCGCCCACCGGGAGAGGGGCCGGGGGTGAGGGCGGCCTTGCCGACGCCCTGCTCGACCGCCTCGTCGCCCTCAACCTTGAGCGCGCCGCCGAAGAAGCCGCCGGCCGCATCCGCTGGCTGCGCCCCGACTTCCAGAACCCGTCCGCCGCGGTCGACCCGCAAAAACAGGCCAAAATGGATTTGCCCGAAAAACCGCCGTCGACCGCAACCGCCCCCGCCGAAAAACGCCCCTGGCCGGCCACGCTCCCCGAACAAGTCCGCGCCATCGCCGACCAGCTCTCGCCGCACCCGCAAGACGAATCCGCCCTCGCCGCCCGCTTCGCCGGCAAGGGCCCGTGGAAGAAACGCCTCCCCGAAATCCTCGCCATGCTCGAAGCCCTCGGCCGCGCCAAGCAGTCGGAGGGCGGATGGGTGGGGTGAGCATGTCCCACTGCATGCCAGAGGAGTTCAGAAGTCGAGAATTGACACAGGTTCGTGCGCTGGTGATCGAACACCGCGTGTTATTCGAGGCGAAGTGTTGAGGTGCCTGATTCGAAGCGCTACCATCAGCCCATGCGACTCTCCGAAAACCAGCGCAACCTCCTGCAAGACACGATCCATCGACATTTCGGCGCCGATGCTGTGACTTATATTTTCGGTTCGCGCCTGGACGATAGTGCCCGCGGCGGCGACATGGACGTTTTCGTCGAAACGCCGATCAGCGCAGATTACCGGTTGCGCGCCCGGGCGCTGGCGCAACTGGAAGCCCTGCTGGCCTTGCCGGTCGATCTGATCGTCAAGGACGCCGAGGACCGCGAGCGGTCGATCCATCGCATTGCCCGCCTCTCCGGCAAACGCCTGTCATGACGCTCGACACAAGGATTCTTGCCGAGCACCGGGCATTGCTGGCAGAGAAACTGGAGGCGGTCGAACGGCTGACTGGTCATCTCGAATTCAGCCTCGGGTGCAATCCGTATCCGCTGGACAGCCTGAGCCTGCTCGACCCGGTATTGCTGGAGTCGGTTTCGGCGCTGGTCGAGCGCTTTGGCAAGTTGCAGGATCTGTTGAGCGGTGTTTTCCGGGAGTTGGTCTTGCTCTCGGGGGAAGATGCCGTGGACATGAACCGGGTTTTCTCCCGCATGGAGAAGATCGGCATTCTGGAGAACGTCGACCATTGGCGGGCGATGCGCGTGCCGCGCAACCTGGGTGCCCATGAGTACGATCCCGACGATGCCGGGCGTACACGGTTCATCAACGCGCTGGCCGCCGACGCTCCGACATTGATACAGATCGCCGTACGTGCGGTCGACTACGCGAAAGCAACGTTTTTCCGTTGAGCGCCATGCCGCGCGGCATGCCCCGACCCGACCGATTCTCACGCGATGAACCGTACCGAGCGTTTCTACAAGATCGACCAGATGCTACACGAGCGGGGCCTGGTGCCGATCGGCGTCTTTCTGGAAGAACTCGACGTGTCACGCGCCACTTTCAAACGCGACATGGAGTATCTGCGCGACCGCCTGCACGCGCCGATTGCCTGGGATCGCGAGGCCGGCGGGTATCGTTTCGAGAACATCAGGGCCGACGGCCCGGCCTACGAGCTTCCCGGCCTGTGGTTCTCGGCCGGCGAACTGTACGCGCTGCTGGCGGCGCACAAACTCCTTGGCGATCTGGCGCCGGGAATCCTGGCCGCCCAGGTCGCGCCCTTGCAGGCGCGATTGGCG
>JAFLDQ010000073.1 GCA_017302355.1 Dechloromonas sp. | reverse complement strand
AGAAGCCGCTCTCGTGCGAGTAGTCGATGCCACCCTGCAGCGCCGGCTTGCCGAAGGTCTGGTCGATGCCACGGAAGCGGTAGCTCGAGAACAGGCCGAGGTTGCCGGTCAGGGTGTGGGGGCTCGCCGGCTCGGCGGCCGCTTCGGCGGCCGGGGCGGTCTGGGCGAAGGCGGGGACGGCAAAGGCGCCGGCGAGGGTGAGCGCGATCAGCGACTTGTTCATGGTGTTTCTCCTGCGATGAAAGTGAAAAAGGTTTGTGCAGTACGGCACTAGCACGACCCGTGCCAGAAGTTCGTTGTTGCGAAAAATCAACGGGTTCTTGCCGGGCGCCGGTCACGATGGCCGCCCGGAGCACCATTGTGGTGCGCCTCGAATCGCCGGCGCACCACGCGCAGGCGGGAGGCCCGGGGGCAACCAACGGGTGCTGTGTTACACTTTTCTGATACGGAGGACCGCCATGCTCGACCCGAAGACACTTGAAGAAATCGGCAACAAGATGAACGCCCTGCTCGCCAATTCGCCGGCCAGGGATCTCGAAAAGAACGCCAGAGCGGCGGTGAGCGGCCTGCTGGCCAAGCTCGACGTCGTCACCCGCGAGGAATTCGATATCCAGACCCAGGTCCTGGCGCGCACCCGCGAGAAACTGAAGGAACTGGAAGCGCGCGTCGAGGCGCTGGAAAAAGCGCGGATGGCACGGTAGGCAACGATGGCGCTGGCCATCGCTCACAGTCGGGGGCTCGATGGTCTGAGTGCGCCACCGGTCACGGTGGAAGTGCATCTGGCAAGCGGCCTGCCGATCTTCACGCTGGTCGGCCTGCCGGACACCGAAGTCAAGGAGGCGCGGGACCGCGTCCGCGCCGCCATCGTCAATTCCGGCTTCGAATTTCCGAGCAAGCGCATCACGGTCAACCTCGCCCCGGCCGACCTGCCCAAGGAATCGGGCCGCTTCGACCTGCCGATCGCCCTCGGCATGCTCGCCGCCAGCGGCCAGATTCCGGCAGCGGCGCTGGACGATTGCGAGTTCGCCGGCGAACTGTCGCTGTCGGGCGAACTGCGCCCGATCCGCGGCGCGCTGGCCATGGCCCTGCAGACCGCCGGCAGCGGCAAGACCTTCATCCTGCCCGAAGACAGCGCCCGTGAAGCGGCGCTGATCGGTTCGGGAAACATCCTTGCCGCGCGCTCGTTGCTGGAAGTGTGCGCTCACCTGTCCGGCCAGGGCAGGCTCCCGGGACCGGCTGCGGTCAACACCGAAATTCAGCCGGTAATTCCCGACCTCAACGAGGTTCGCGGCCAGAGTCAGGCCAAGAGGGCGCTGGAAGTCGCCGCCGCCGGCGGTCATTCGCTGCTGATGATCGGCCCGCCGGGTTCGGGAAAATCCATGCTCGCCGCCCGCCTGCCGGGTTTGCTGCCGATGCTGGACGGCGAAGCGGCGAAGTCCTCGGCCGCGGTCCTTTCGCTGGTCGGGCAATTCCGCCCCGAAGCTTTCGGTCTTCGCCCCTATCGCCAGCCGCACCATACGGCGTCGGCCGCCGCGCTGGTCGGCGGCGGCAACCCCCCGCGCCCGGGCGAGGTCAGTCTGGCCCACGAGGGTGTGCTGTTTCTCGACGAGTTGCCCGAGTTCGACCGCAAGGTGCTGGAAACCCTGCGCGAACCGCTCGAATCCGGGCATATCCATATCGCCCGGGCGGCCCGGCATGCCCGGTTTCCGGCGGAATTCCAGCTCGTCGCCGCGATGAACCCCTGCCCCTGCGGGTTCAGCGGGCACGGCAACGGCAAGTGCCGGTGCACCCCGGACCAGATCGCCCGCTACCGCGGGAAGCTCTCCGGCCCTTTCCTCGATCGCATCGACCTGCTGATCGAGGTTCCGGCAGTGGCGGTCGATGCCCTCGGCGGCACGGCCGATGGCGAGTCGTCGGCAACCGTGCGCAGCCGGGTCGAGGCGGCGCTGGCACGGCAGCGGGAGCGTCAGGGCAAGGTCAATGCCCGCCTGACGGCAATCGAGGTCGATACCGTTTGCCAGCCGGATGAAGCCGGCGCCCGGCTGCTCAAGCAGGCGAGCCTGCGACTGGACCTCTCGGCGCGTGCCTGGCACCGCATTCTCAAGGCCGCCCGGACCATCGCCGACCTCGCCGGCAGCGCTTCGCTTCACGCCCCGCACGTCGCCGAGGCGATCCAGTACCGGCGCCTGTCCGGTGGCTGAGCAGGAGCGTTCCACCCGCGCCATCGCCCTTCTGCTGGCCAGCTTGGCGGCGCTCGGTCCATTCTCGATCGACACCTACCTGCCCTCGTTTCACGACATCGGCCAGACCCTGAGGGCGACCCCCATCGAGGTCCAGCAGACCCTCTCGGTCTACCTGCTGGCCTTCGCCGTGATGACGCTCTGGCATGGTGCGCTGGCCGACCGCTTCGGCCGGCGCCGCGTCGTTCTCGTCGCCCTCGCGCTGTTCGGCGCGGCCTCGGCCGGCTGCGCCTTCGCCACCTCGATCGAGCAACTCTGGTTGTGGCGGGGCCTGCAGGGCGTGACCGCCGGCGCCGGCATGGTCGTCACCCGCGCCATCGTCCGCGATCTCTTCGACGGCGCCCCGGCGCAACGCCTGATCGCGCAGATCACCATGATGTTCGCGCTGGCTCCGGCGATCGCCCCGGTGATCGGCGGCTGGTTGCAGACATGGTTCGGCTGGCGTTCGGTTTTTGCCTTTCTGGTGCTGTCGACCGCAACCCTCTGGATTGCCTGCTGGAAGCTGCTGCCCGAGACCTTGCCACCGGAGAAACGCCAGTCGCTGCACCCGGCGTACCTCGGCCGGGCCTACTGGAACGTCCTGACCTCGCCGCCGTTCCTGCTTGCCTGCGGCGCACTCTCGCTCAACTTCGCCGGTTTCTTTGTCTACGTACTGTCGGCGCCGGTGTTCCTGATGAACCACCTGGGCGTCCCGGCGACCAGCTTTCTCTGGCTTTTCGGGCCGGCGATGGGCGGCCTGATGGTCGGTTCGGGCCTTGCCGGACGGCTCGCCGGCAGGCGCGCCCCGGGCGCGACGGTGAAGCTGGGCTACACCGTCATGGCCGCCGCCGTGCTGATCAACGTCGCGGTGAATCTGGTCATTCCCGCCGGGCTGCCATGGAGCGTCGCGCCGCTGTTTCTGTACACGCTCGGCATGTCGCTGGCCATGCCCAACCTGACGCTGTTCGCCCTCGACCCCTTCCCCGACAACCGCGGGATGGCCGCTTCGTGCCAGACCTTCGTGCAGTCGGGATTCAACAGCCTGGTCGCGGCGCTGGTCGCCCCGGCGGTGTGGGGATCGACGCTGAGCCTGGCCCTCGCCATGACCGGCTTCCTCGTCCTCGGCAGCCTGTCCGCCCTGCTCTACCGACGCTCAGTTCTGCTGCCACGGTAGCCCGTGAAAGCGCCAGCCGCCGAGGGCGCCGCGATGATAGTGGTCGTCGAGCGGGCCTTCGAAGCCTTCGCTCACGTTGATCACGTTGATGAACCCCGCGGCTTCGAGCGCCTCGCCGGCGTCGCGTGAGCGGACCCCGCTGCGACAGATGAGCACGACCGGCCGCGCCATGTCACCGACGATGAGGTGTCTGACCCTGTCGGCGAAATGCGGATCGACTTGCCAGTCCGGCGCCTCCTGCCAGGCGATGTGTTCGGCGCCAACCGGATGGCCGACGCACATGTACTCGACCTCGGTGCGGCAATCGACCAGCAAGGCCTCGGGATTGGCTTGCAGGAAGGCGTAGGCGGCGACCGGGTCAAGATTCTTCATCGGGCTTTCCGTGAATTCGCAGTCGGCGAGTGTATCAAGGCGCGGCGGGAAGGGGGTAAACTCTGGCCGCATGAACAGGAGCAACTGGATCCCGGCCGCGCTCGCGGCAATCACCGCCGCCCTTCTGCCGGCGTGCGACCTCGTCGTGTTGCCGGAGATCAAGCCGGGGGTCACCACCGGCGGCGAAGTGCGGGCAAAGATGGGCAACCCGGGTTTCGAGTTCACCAACGATGACGGCACGGTGACCTGGGAATACACCCGGCAGCCGGCAGGCGTTCACTGCTATATGATCACGCTGGGGCCGGACCAGGTCGTCCGCAAGCTCGAACAGGTCCTGAACGAAAGCAATTATGCGAAGGCGCGCGAGGGGATGACCCGCGGCCAGATTCGCCGCCTGCTGGGGAAGCCGGCAAACAGCACGGTCTTCGACAATCTGCGCGAGGAAGTCTGGGAGTGGCATATCGAGGGCATGCCGCACAACGAGCTGACCTATTTCAATGTTCATTTCGATACCGGGAGCGGTCTGGTCAAGAAGGCCGGCAAACGCGTCGAGGTTCGGGGCTGATTGCAGCTCCTTGATATAATTCGGGATTTCCCGCTCACGGAAGCCCCGATGCAACCCGACCGCACTTCAGAACTCTCCGCCCTGCTCGCCCGCCGCCTGCTAATCCTCGACGGCGCGATGGGCACCATGATCCAGCGCCACGGCTTGCAGGAGGCCGACTACCGCGGCGAACGCCTCAAGGATCACCCGCACGACCTCAAGGGCAACAACGACCTGCTGGTGCTGACCCAGCCCGGCATCATCGGCGGCATCCATCGCGAATACCTGGAGGCCGGCGCCGACATCCTCGAGACCTGCACCTTCAATTCGACCGCCGTCTCGCAGGCCGACTACAACCTGACCGAGCTGGTCTACGAGCTGAACTTCGCGGGCGCCCGCCTCGCGCGCCAGCTGTGCGATGAATTCACCGCCGTCAACCCGGCCAAGCCGCGCTTCGTCGCCGGCGTCCTCGGCCCGACCAGCCGCACGGCGTCGATCTCGCCCGACGTCAACGACCCCGGCTACCGCAACGTATCCTTCGACGAACTGGTCGCCAACTACGTCGAGGCGATCACCGGCCTCGTCGAGGGCGGCGCCGACATCCTGCTGGTCGAGACGGTGTTCGACACGCTGAACGCCAAGGCCGCGCTGTTCGCCATCGAGACCTTCTTCGACCTGGCCAAGCGCCGCTGGCCGGTGATGATCTCGGGCACCATCACCGACGCTTCCGGCCGCACGCTGTCCGGGCAGACTGCCGAGGCCTTCTGGAATTCGCTGAACCACATCAAGCCCCTCTCCTTCGGCCTCAACTGCGCACTCGGCGCCAGGGAATTGCGCCAGTACGTCGAGGAGCTGTCGCGCGTCTGCGATTGCTACGTCTCGGCCCACCCCAACGCCGGCCTGCCCAACGCCTTCGGCGGCTACGACGAGACCGCCGAGATGCTGGCCGACGAGATCGAGAGCTGGGCCAGAACCGGCATCGTCAATATCGTCGGCGGCTGCTGCGGCACCTCGCCCGAGCACATCGCGGCCATCGCCCAGCGGGTTGCTGCGGTCGACCCGCGAAAAGTGCCGGAAATCGCGCCGCAACTGCGCCTGTCCGGGTTGGAGCCGTTCAATGTCGGCCCGGATTCGCTGTACGTCAACGTCGGCGAACGCACCAATGTCACCGGCTCCAGGGCCTTTGCCCGCATGATCCTCGAAGGCCGCTTCGACGACGCGCTGGCCGTCGCCCGCCAGCAGGTCGAGAACGGCGCCCAGGTCATCGACATCAACATGGACGAGGCGATGCTCGATTCGCTGGCCGCCATGGACAAGTTCCTCAAGCTGATCGCCTCGGAGCCGGACATTTCGCGCGTGCCGATCATGATCGATTCGTCGAAATGGGAGGTCATCGAGGCCGGCCTCAAGTGCATCCAGGGCAAGGGCATCGTCAATTCGATCTCGATGAAGGAAGGCGAGGCGAAATTCCTCGAACAGGCCAGACTGGCCCGCCGCTACGGCGCCGCGGTGATCGTCATGGCTTTCGACGAGCAGGGGCAGGCCGACACCTTCGCGCGCAAGACCGCGATCTGCGGCAAGGCCTACGCGCTGCTCACCGGTATCGGTTTCCCGGCCGAGGACATCATCTTCGACCCCAACATTTTTGCCATTGCCACCGGCATTCCGGAACACGACAACTACGCTGTCGATTTCATCGAGGCGACGCGCTGGATCAAGCAGAACCTGCCGCACGCGCACGTTTCCGGCGGCGTCTCCAACGTCTCCTTCAGCTTCCGCGGCAACGACCCGGTACGCGAGGCGATTCATACCGTCTTCCTCTACCACGCCATCCAGGCCGGGATGACCATGGGCATCGTCAACGCCGGCATGCTCGGCATCTACGACGATCTCGAACCGACGCTGCGCCAGAAGGTCGAGGACGTCGTCCTCAACCGTAATCCGGAAGCCGGCGAGGCGCTCGTCGACTTCGCCCAGACGGTCAAGGAAGGCAAGGCCAGGGACAGCGGCCCCGACCTCGGCTGGCGCGAACAAAGCGTCGAGAAGCGCCTCGAACACGCGCTGATCAAGGGCATCACCGATTTCGTCGTCGCCGACACCGAGGAAGTCCGCGTCCAGTTGGCGGCCGAAGGCAAGCCGCCGCTCGCCGTCATCGAGGGCCCGCTGATGGCCGGCATGAACCACGTCGGCGACCTCTTCGGCGCCGGCAAGATGTTCCTGCCGCAGGTGGTCAAGTCGGCCCGCGTCATGAAACAGGCGGTCGCCCACCTGCTGCCCTTCATCGAGGCGGAAAAGAGCCGCACCGGCCTGGGCAGCAAGGGCAGGATCCTGATGGCGACGGTCAAGGGCGACGTGCACGACATCGGCAAGAACATCGTCGGCGTCGTCCTCGGCTGCAACGGCTACGACGTCATCGACCTCGGCGTCATGGTCTCCTGCGAGAACATCCTGCACGCCGCGCGCGAGCACAAGGTGGACATCATCGGCCTCTCCGGCCTGATCACCCCGTCTCTGGAGGAAATGTCGCACGTCGCCGGCGAAATGCAGCGCCAGGGCATGCAGCAGCCGCTACTGATTGGCGGCGCGACGACCAGCCGCGCCCACACCGCGATCAAGATCGCCCCCAACTACGAAGGCGCCGTCGTCTACGTGCCGGACGCCTCGCGCGCCGTCGGCGTCGCCACCAGGCTGCTCTCCGCCGAGCAGCGCGACGGCTATGTGGGCGAGATCGCCGCCGAGTATTCGGCGGTACGCAGCGAGCACGCCGGCCGCAAGGGCGCCACGCTGGTGACGCTGGAAGAAGCCCGCGCCAACCGTTTCACGTGGAACGAACCCTTCGCGCCAACCATTCCGAATCAACTCGGCTTGCAAGCCATCGACCTCGAACTGGAGGACATCGCCCTCTTCATCGACTGGTCGCCTTTCTTCCAGAGCTGGGATCTGGCCGGGCGCTACCCGGCCATCCTCGACAACAAAACGGTCGGCGAAACCGCCCGTCAACTGTTCGCCGATGCCAAGGCCATGCTGGCCAGGATCGTCGGCGAAAACTGGCTGACCGCCAGAGCCGTCTTCGGCCTCTACCCGGCACGCGGCGACAACGAAGACATCGTCATCTATCGCGACGAAGAGCGGACGACCGAGCTGACACGCTGGGTCGGGCTGCGCCAGCAGCACAAGCAGCCGAAGGGCCGGCTCAACCTGGCGCTCGCCGATTTCGTCGGCAAGCGCGACTACGTCGGCGCCTTCGCCGTCACCGCCGGACTCGGCATCGACGCCAGGGTCGCCGAATTCGAGGCGGCCCACGACGACTACTCGGCAATCATGCTCAAGGCCCTCGCCGACCGCCTTGCCGAGGCCGCCGCCGAATGGCTGCACCTGCGCGTGCGCACGCATTACTGGGGCTATGCCGGCGACGAAAGCCTCGACAACGAAGCGCTGATCGCCGAGCAATACAAGGGCATCCGCCCCGCCCCCGGCTACCCGGCCTGCCCCGACCACACCGCCAAGCGCGACCTGTTCGCCTTGCTCGACGCCCCGACCAACGCCGGCATGACGCTCACCGAATCCTGCGCCATGACCCCGGCCGCCGCCGTTTCCGGCTTCTACATCGGCCACCCGGCCGCGCAGTATTTCGCCATCCCCAGGATCGGCCGTGACCAGCTCGAAGACTGGGCGCGGCGCAAGGCCATGAGCACGAAGGACGCCGAATACTGGCTGGCGCCGTTGCTGTGATTCGTCCGCGCCCCGACCTGCCGTGAACTTCTCGCGCCTGTTCCTCAATCGCCTGCAGGACCAGCCCGACAGCAGCGACACCGTGGTCGTCATCGACGTGCTGCGCTCGTTCACTACCGCCGCCGTCGCCTTCGAGCGCGGCGCGCAGGCAGTCTATCCGGTCGAGGGCGTGGTCGCCGCGGCGAGACTCGCGGCGCAGATGAAGGCTTCGGTGTCGGTCGGCGCCATCGGCGGCGGCGATCCGGTTCCCGGATTCGATTACGGCAACTCGCCCTCGCAACTGGCCGCGGCCGGCCTCGCCGGCAAGCCGGTCGTGCTGACCACCGCCGCCGGGGTGCGCGGCCTGCAGCGCTTCCATCACGCGCAACACTTGTTCGCGGCAAGCCTCGTCTGCGCGCGCGCGACCGCCGAAGCGGTTTGTGCCGCGCACGCGCGCAATGTCTGCTTCGTGATCACCGGCGAGTGGGTCGACCGCGACGGCGACGAGGACATCGCCTGCGCCGACTACATCGAGGCCTTGCTGCGCGGCAAAGCCGTGGAGCCCGGTACGTTCGCGCAGCGCGTGCGCGATTCCGACTTCGGCCGCCGCTTCGCCGACGACGCCTCGCCCAACCTGCCGGCGGCCGACCTCGAGATCGCCGCCGACGCCGACCGCTACGCCTTCGCCCTGCCGGTCATCCGCCGTGCGGACGGGCGCCTGGTGATCCGCAAGCCGCGATGAGCACGCCAGAGCGGGGCGCCGACCTGGCTCGGCTCAACACGCTGGGGCTGCCGGGACGCGCCGGGCGCTACCTGCGGGTCACGGCTGCGGCACAGTTGGCGACGGCCGGTGGCGACGGCCGCCGATTCGTCCTCGGCGGTGGCAGCAACGTCGTGCTGACTGGCGACTTCCCCGGCCTCGTCCTGCACATGGCCATCCCCGGCAAGCGCCTGCTGCGCGAGGATGCCGATGCCTGGTACGTCGCGGCGGGCGCCGGCGAGAACTGGCACGACTTCGTGCAATGGACGCTGGCGCAAGGCTGGCCGGGGCTGGAAAACCTCAGCCTGATTCCCGGCACGGTGGGCGCCGCGCCGATCCAGAATATCGGCGCCTACGGACTGGAAGTCGCCGAACGATTCCATTCCCTGACCGCCTGGGATTTCGAAAAACGGGCATTTTTCACCGTCGACCGCGACGAATGCCGTTTCGCCTACCGCGACAGCGTTTTCAAGCAGGAAGGCTGGCATCTGAACGGACGCATGGCGATCACCGCGGTCGTTTTTCGCCTGCCCAAGGCGTGGACGGCCAACCTCCGCTACGCCGACCTCGCCCAGGAACTGCCCGCCCGGCATGGCGCCGCGGCGACGCCGCGCCAAGTCGCCGACGCCATCGTCGCCATCCGCCGCCGCAAGCTGCCGGACCCGGTGGCGACGCCGAACGCCGGCAGCTTCTTCCACAACCCGGTGGTCGATGCCGCCCGCGCCGCCGAGCTGACCGCCGCCCATCCGGGCCTGCCGTGCCATCCGCAGGCCGGCGGCCAGGTGAAGCTGGCCGCCGCCTGGCTGATCGAACAGGCCGGCTGGAAGGGACGCAGCCTCGGGCCGGTCGGCATGTACGAGAAGCAGGCGCTGGTCCTGGTCAATCACGGCGGCGCCACCGCCGCCGACGTCCGGCGGACGATGGCGGCGGTGCAGGCGGCGGTCCGCGAGAAGTTCGCGGTCGACCTCACTCCCGAGCCGATTTTCGTGTAACGAACAGGCAGGCCGCGATCCCCGTCGCCAGCGCATCGGCCATGCGCGCCTGGCGATCCGCTTCGCGCAGCTCCAGCTCCTCGTCGCGATGCTTGATCACCCCCGCCTCGAACAGCACGGCGGGAAACGTCGCCTTGTGCAGCACGACGAGATTGTCGTAGTACCAGACGCCGTTCTCGGCGTCCGCCGGTTGATGCTTGCGTCCGTGCCATGGCGTCGGCGCGAAGCCGCCGCGGCGCAATGCGGCGCCGATCGCCGACGCACAACGCAGGCTGGTTCCGGGATCCGGGTTGCGCCGCGAAACGAAGATGCCGAAGCCGCGCTTGAGGGTCGTGTGGCTCATTTCCTCGCCGTCCCAGTCCCACCACTCCAGGTACTCGGCGTTGATCGAGTCATGATGGATCGAAATGAAGAAGTCGCTGCCGCGCGCCTGCTCCGGGCGCGCCGCCAGGCTGCCGATCGTGCCGGCCGGATTGACTTCCTGCACCCGCGCGCCGCGACTGCGCAATGCCGGCGCCAATTGGCCGGCCAGTTCCCGGTTGAATTCGAACTCGGTTCGCCCGCGCGCACTGATGGCGCCGGGCTCGGCGAGCGTATGCCCGGCATCCACCGCAACCCGCGGCGGCGCGGCGGCTACGGTCGACGCGCACAGCGACGCGACGATCACCTGACGCAGGAAGCTCATGCGCGCCTGCGGCAGCCGGCGACGGATGCCGCAAGGTGGCGGACGGCTAGAAGTCCGCGGGCGCTTCCCAGACGACATTGGCGTGGGCATCGCCCTTGCTGCTCCGCTCGAGCATGTCGATCAACGGCCAGGCGCGGGGACCGAGCGCCACGGGCGGTTCCTCGCCGTCGTCGTCATCCGCGGCCTTGCCGCCGCTCGCCTCGCCGCGGGCGACGGCTTCGCGCAGCAGTTTCGCCGCCGGCAGCATTTCCTCGCGGGTAAATGTGCCGCGCCGGCCGGTCTCCTTGCCGACGGCACGCAACAGGGTGGCCGCCATGGCGGCGAACATCATCAGTTCACCCGTTTCACTCGATACGAATCTGACCAACATCCGCACGCTCCTCAAATGTGTGCATCCCGCCGGTTGTCAGACCGCTCGCGCTTCATTCAGAATGGGCGGTGGAGAACAACCGGACATGACAACACATGATACCGCCAATCGCCTGGAGGCAGGGAATGACCGGCCCCGGAGCAATCGGCCGGGACGCTGCCCGGGCGTTGCGCGGCGCGCGATGACCGCCGTCCACGGCGGCGCGGCGGGCCTGGCGGTTCGCGCATGAGCCGGCTGCGCATCGGCGTCGACCTCGGCGGCACGAAGATCGAGGCCATCGCCCTCGGAAGCGACGGGGGCGAGGTGCTGCGCCGCCGTGTCGCGACGCCGCAGGGAGACTATTCCGCAACCCTGCGGGCGGTCGCCGCGCTGGTCGGCGCGCTCGAGGATGAACTCGGCCGGAGCGGGACGGTCGGCATCGGCATTCCCGGGGCGGAGTCGCTGGCCAACGGGCGGATCAAGAACGCCAACTCGACCTGCCTGATCGGCCAGCCGCTGCGCGGCGACCTTGAGACGCTCCTGCGGCGCGAGCTGCGGCTGGCCAACGATGCCAACTGCTTCGCGCTTTCTGAAGCCAGCGACGGCGCCGGGCGCTATGCCGAGGTCGTCTTTGGAGTGATTCTCGGCACCGGCGTCGGCGGCGGCATCGTCGTCCGCGGCCATGTTCTGGGTGGCGCCAATGCCATCGCCGGCGAGTGGGGGCACAACCCTCTCCCACTCCCCGGTCCCGGCGAACTCCCGCTGCCCGCCTGCTATTGCGGGCGCCGCGGCTGCATCGAAACCTACCTCAGCGGCCCGGCGCTGATCCGCGACCATGCGCGGCAAACCGGGGAGACGCTGCACCCGGCCGAGATCGACGCCCGCGCCAGCGCCGGCGACGCCGCCTGCGAAGCTACTTTGCAGCGCTACGAGGCGCGTCTCGGCCGGGCGCTCGCCGCCATCATCAATATCCTCGACCCGCAGGTGATCGTCCTCGGGGGCGGCCTTTCCAACCTCGGGCGCCTCTATCGCAACCTGCCGGCCTGTTGCGGTCCACACGTCTTTTCCGACGTTTGTTGCACGCGGATCGCGCCGCCGGCCCATGGCGATTCGTCGGGGGTGCGCGGCGCCGCATGGCTGTGGGATTGATGGCACAATCACGGCCTCATGAGCAACGTTTCCCTCTTCATCGGCGGCATCTCCCCGCTGCCCGAGAGCCGGCGTCCGACCGGCATGTTCAAGCACGCGGCCGGCGGGCCCCACCACCTCGGCAGTGAAGGCTTCAGCGGCGACGAACAGGCCGACCGCCGCGTCCATGGCGGTCCGGACAAGGCCGTGCATCTCTATCCCGCCGTCCATTATGGGCGTCTTGCAACGGCGTTTCCCGAGGCCGCCGGCGAACTGAAGCCTGGCAGCATGGGCGAGAACATTTCCAGTCCGACGCTTGATGAATCCCAAGTGCGGATCGGTGATGTGTTCGCCCTGGGCGACGCCCGGCTCCAGGTCTGCCAGCCGCGCAACCCGTGCTGGAAGATCGATGACCGCTTCGGGGTTGCCGGCATGGCCGCCTTCATTGCCGAACAACGGCTGACCGGCTGGTATTTCCGCGTCGTGCAGCCCGGTGCGGTCGCCCCCGAGTCGACGTTGCTGCTCGTCGAGGCGGCCGCCGGCGCCCCCACCCTCGCCGCAGCGATGGCGCTCTGGGCAACGCACCGGCCGGCCCCGGCGGCGCTCCGCCAACTGGCCGAGACGCCCGGCATCGCCAGCGGCTGGCAACGCAAGATCCTGGACCGGCTGGCCTGGCTGGAGAACAACCCGGGCTCGTTCGTACCGGCCGCGCCGACGTTCCACGTGAAACCCGAGACGCTTTGATGACACTCGACAGCCGCCAGCTCTGGCTGCGCCTCTTCCTTCCCTTCGCCGCCGGCTATTTCCTTTCCTATCTCTACCGCACGGCGAACGCGGTCATCGGCCCGGTTCTGGCACGCGACCTCGCTCTCGCCGACAATGCGCTCGGCCTGCTGACCAGCACCTACTTCCTCGCCTTCGGCGCCGCCCAACTGCCGCTCGGCATGCTCCTCGACCGCTTCGGCCCCCGCCGGGTAGAGGCGGCGCTGCTGCTGATCGCCGCCGCCGGAGCGGCCGTCTTTGCCATGTCCGGTTCGCTGGGCGGGCTGGCCATCGGACGCGCCCTGATCGGCCTCGGCGTCTCGGCCTGCCTGATGGCTTCGTTCAAGGCCTTCTCGCAGTGGTTTCCACCCGAACGCCAGGCGTCGCTGACCGGCTGGATCATGGCCTCGGGCGGCCTAGGGGCGCTGGCCGCCGCCGAGCCGCTCGAGTTGGCCCTCGCCATTGCCGGCTGGCGCGAGATCGTCCTCGCCCTCGCCGCCGCCACGCTGGCGGTTGCCGCCGCGCTCTGGTGGTTCGTCCCGGACAAGCCAATCGCCGAAAAGGGCGCCAGTCTTGCCGAGCAGATCGGCGGCGTCCGGCAGATCTTCGTCAGCCGGCATTTCTGGCGCTACGGCCCGCTGGCTTTCTGGCTGACCGGGGGCTTCATGGCGGTCCAGGGTCTGTGGGCGACGCGCTGGATGAGCGTGATCGAGCACCTGGACCGCGCCGCCATTGCCGCCCGGCTGACCTGGATCAGCGGGGCCATGCTCGCCGGCTTTCTGTTCATGGGCTTTTTCGCCACCGGACTGGTCCGCCGCGGTGTCCGGCTGGAGAATGTCTATCTGGCGGCGATGCTGGCGGCGATTTGCGGCCTTGCCTCGCTGGCGCTGTTCCCGGCCTTCGCCGGCGACCTGCTGTGGCCGCTGCTCGGCGTCTGTTTCTCGCTGTCGAACATCGCCTACTCGCTGGTCGCCCAGGCCTTTCCCCCTGCCCTGTCGGGGCGCGCCAACACCGCGCTCAACCTGCTGACCTTCGCGGGCGCATTCGGCCTGCAATGGGGTTTCGGCGTTCTCGTCGATCTGCTTCAGGTCGCCAGCTGGACCGCCGAAGCGGCGTATCGCGCGGCATTCCTGACCCTGCTCGCCGGTCAGGCCACCGCGTTCGCCTGGCTGGTCATTGCCCGGAAGAGAACCTGAACCTCGGGCTCAGAACTCCAGCGGGTCCACCTCGAGGTGCCAGCGCAGCTTTGCCGGGGCCTTGATCGTTTCGATGGCTTCCCGCCAGCGCGGCAGGAAGGCCTGCAGCGCCGGCCGCGAGCGCGACTCGACGAGCAACTGGCCGCGCTCGAGATCGGCCAGCCGCGACAGCTTCATCGGGACCGGATCGTAAAGGACGACCCCGCGGTGATCGCGCACGACCGGCAGGGCGCAGGCGGTCGTCAGGAAGGCGATGGCCGCCGCCATCTCCGGCGCCTCGGCGCGCAACATGGCCTGGAATGCGCAGGGTGGAAACCCCGCCTGCTCGCGCTCGCGCAAGAGCGCAGCGGCAAACCCCGGGTAGTCGTGGGCGACCAGGGCTGCATAGAGCGGGTGATCGGGGTACTGGGTCTGGATCAGCACCTCGCCCTTGAGTTCGGCGCGCCCCGCCCGCCCCGCCACCTGCATCAACTGGGCAAACAGGCGTTCGGGCGCGCGCCAGTCGGCGGCGAACAGCGCGGCGTCGGCGCCGAGCACGCCGACCAGCGTCAGCTTCGGAAAATCGTGGCCCTTGGCCAGCATCTGCGTACCGACCAGGATGTCGGCATCGCCGCCACGGATGCGCTCCAAGATCGCCTCCCACTGCTTGCGGCTCCTGACCGAGTCGCGGTCCACGCGCACGATGCGCGCGCCTGGAAACCGCTCCCGCAGCCAGGCTTCGAGCCGCTGCGTGCCACGGCCGAAGGGATGGATGTCCTGATTGCCGCAGGTCAGGCAGGCTTTCGGCACGCGGGCTTCGAATCCGCAGTGATGGCAGCGCAGGCGGCGGTCGGCCAGATGCAGGACGAGATTGGCGGCGCAACGCCGGCAGCGCGACACCCAGCCACACGCCGCACAAGCCAGAACCGGCGCATAGCCGCGGCGATTGAGGAAGACCAGGCTTTGCTCCCCGCGCTCCAGCCGCGTGCTGATCGCGGCGATCAGGGGTTCGCTGACCCCGGCGTGCAGCACCATTCTGCGGGTGTCGAGCAGGTGGACCGCAGGCAGCGTCGCCTGGCGATTGGCTCGCTCGTTCAGCGTCAGCAGCCCGTAGCGCCGTCCCTGGGCATTGGCCCACGATTCGAGCGACGGCGTTGCCGACCCCAGCAGCACCGGAATTCCCAACTGGTGCGCGCGAAAGACCGCGACGTCGCGCGCCGAGTAGCGCATCCCGTCCTGCTGTTTGAACGAAGAGTCATGCTCCTCGTCGACGACGATCAGGCCAAGCCGCGGCATCGGCGTGAACACCGCCAGGCGCGTGCCGAGAACGATGGCCGCCTCGCCGCCATGGGCGGCCCGCCAGTTGCGCTCACGGGCGGCTTCGGCCAGATCGCTGTGCAGAGAAACGACGGCGCTTTGCGGGAAGCGCTGGCGGACCCGCTCCTCGAGCTGGGGCGTCAGGTTGATTTCGGGAACGAGCAAAAGGACCTGCCTGCCGGTCGCCAGCGCGCGCTCGGTCAGGCGCAGATACACCTCGGTCTTGCCGCTGCCGGTCACGCCATGGAGCAGATACGCGGAATAGCCGGCCGCGAGGTCGATGGCGCCAAGAACGGCCGACTGCTCCGCGGTCAGCCGCGGGGCGGCGACGGCTGCCGCCGGCCGGCGCGCGGGCCGGGC
>JAFLDQ010000072.1 GCA_017302355.1 Dechloromonas sp. | reverse complement strand
ACTGCTCGCCGGAATTGTCTTCAACGACGGCGTTCCCATACCCACCAATGAAACCGAACAGCAATGGCTCGCCGCCTGATCAACCAATGCCACACGCATCCCATACACCAGATTTGACTTTAGCTCCGCCGTCGCCGGCACCGTGCTCGCCGGCCTGCCGGCTGACGCCAGTTGCCTCGATGCCGGTTGCGGCGAGGGTTATTACCTGCGCCGCCTGGCTGCCGCGGCGGGCGCCGGGCAAGGGCTGGCCCTCCTCGGGCTGGACATTTCCAAGTGGGCCGTCGTCGCCGCCGCGAAACAGGACGGGCGGCCGAACTGGGTGGTTGGCAGCAACGCCAACCTGCCGGTCCTGTCGGCGACTGTGGACCGCCTGCTGTGCCTGTTCGGCTTTCCGGTCCATGGCGAGTTCGCGCGGGTGCTCAAGGCGGGGGGCAAACTCGTGCAGGTCGATGCCGGGCCGGGTCACCTGCGGGAACTGCGCGAAATCATCTATCCGGCGCTGAAGCCCGCGCGCACCGGCGAGCCGCCGACTCCGCCCGGCTTCACGCATCTCGGCACGGAAACGCTCGGCTATTCCATCGCGCTGGCCGGCGCCGGGCAGATCGCCGACCTGCTGACGATGACCCCGCACCTCTACCGCGCCCGCGCCGGAGGACGCGCCCGAGCCGCGGCGCTCACCGCGCTGACGCTGACCGTCGATGTCCGCCTCGCCCGCTTCGCGCGGGATGCCGCCTGAACCCCAGCCCGGCTGTCGATCCGGATTTCGGCCTTTTTTCGCGGTCGACCGCAACAGGCGCGAAAACGTCGGCTGCGCATTCGAATCCACGGCACGACGACTTCGCTTGCCCCGGTTGCCGGGAGCGGGAACCGGCATCGGCCACCATGTGCTCCCGATTTGACGAAGATCAAGCAATCCACCTACCAGGATGTTAACCTTATATTGCGGCTTTCCCCCAAAGCCCGAGTCAGCCAGCCACTCGCATCGCGATAGCCAGCCAATCACTTGCAGCAGGAGTCATGATGCGTGAGGGCAGGTTGAGCGCCGTCGTTTTCCCGGCCCGGGTCCGGCCAGGCGACGTGGCTTCGGTGATACCGCTTGTTGCTGCCTACTTGCGCATCGCCCACCAGATTCCCGGGCGCATCCGCTTCACGATCGACCCCGCCGTTCTGACGGATCCGGCCCTGCGCGATCTCGGCGATCAGGGCCTGTCCGAAACGCTGGGCGTCATACGCGGCGTGCGCGACATCCGCATCAACAGGCTGGCGCGTTCCTGCATCATCGAATACGACAAGGCGATCATCGCCGATCACGCCTGGGGCGATCTGCTGGCCGAGCGGGCGACACCCGCCGCGCATGCGCTGCTCGGCATCATCGAAGACAAGTACGAGGAGGTACGTCGTGGCCAATTATGACGAAGCCATCCTGCGCCGCCGCACCCTCCAGCCAGCGGCGCCGTTTCCCATCCTGCATCAGGCCGTGCGCATCGCGCTCTATGACGAATACGCGGCGCGCGCCTTCTATCGCCGGGTAGTCGAGGTCTTCGGGGCGCAGCCGCCGTTCGTCAACATCGCGCGCGCCGAGGAACAGCATGTCGCGGCGCTCGGCAGGCTGTGCCAGCGTTACGGCATCCCCCGGCCGCTCGACCCCTTCCCCGCCGAAACGACGGTTTCGCCGAGCTGGCGCGCCAACCTGGAGCGCGCCGTCGCCGGCGAAATCGCCAATGTCCGGCTCTATGGCTACCTGAGGCCCCACGTCGCGGCCCGCGATGTCCAGCAGACCTTCGCCAACCTGCAAGCGGCCTCGCTGGACAACCACCTCCCCGCCTTCCAGCACGCCCTGCAACTGGCGCTGGCGCGCGAAGGCTACCATGCGGCACAGGGCATCCCGGCCAGCCAGGCCTATGTCAGGCACGGCCCGCTGACCAATATCCTCGAACACGGCTTCTCGCTGCTCGCCAGCCAGCACAGCGTCTTCGGGCTGGTCGGGTCGCTGGTGCGCGCCGCCCACCCGGCGATGCTGGCCGGCATGGCTGCGGGGGGTAGCGCCGTTCATTACCTGCGCAAGCGGGGCCAAGTTTCCCATCCCATGGAGGAATGATCATGCTGCATCTTCTGCCCTTCGTCGCCGGGCTCGTCACCGGCGCCGTCACCATCAAGCTGTTGCGCAACGACAAGACCTCGCAGACCCTCGAAAATACCAAGGTCAAGACCTCGGAGACGTTGGCGAATGCCAAGGCGAGGATACGCGAGGCAACCGTCAGCGGCCTTTCCCGCCTGGAAGCCTCGAGCGCGGCGATGCGCGAAAAGCTGACGGTCGTCGAGGCCGCACCCGAGGTCGCGACTCCTGACGAAGCACCGGCTCCGGCCCCCGCCAAGAAGGCAACCCGTCCGCGCAAGGCGGGCACTGGCGCCAAGCGCGCCGCAGCGGCAGGAACTGCCGGCGAACCCGTTGCCGGAGAAGCCGAATGAATCGCCGCCTCCCGCTGGTGGCGCCATCCTGGCCCGTTGCCGGGTATGGCGAAGTCGGCGCCGATTTCATCCGCGGTTTCGTCGCGACCGGCATTCTGACCGCCGTGCAGGACCAGCCGGCCCGCCCGCACCTCGATCGCCGGACGTTGCGCCGCGCCATGCAGGGCGGCAGCGCGCTGGCCGCCGGCACCTATGCCGTGCGCGCCTCGCGGCAGGGAGAAAACGGACGGGCGCTGGCCGGCATCGCGATCGGCCTGGCGGCAGTCGCCACCTTTGAACATCTGCTGCAAGACCAGGCAGCCAAGGAGAAAGCAAATGGGAAGCAAGAAGCATAAGCGCCAATACGCACGCCAGGCCGGCGCCGGCTGGGGTGAAGCCGGCTACGGACAAGGCGCATACGGCGCCATGGGCGGGATGAACAACGGACAGGACGCTGGCGGCTGGGGTCAAGCCGGCTATGGACCAGGTGCTTACGGCGCCATGGGCGGCATGAACAACAGCCAAGGCGCTGGCGCCGGCTTCAACCAGTACGCCTGGAACGACATGTTCAACGGCGCGCCGGGTGGCGACCGCGGTTTCCTGCATGGCCTGCAGGGGATGGTCGGTTCGCGCCAGACCGAGCAGTTCGTCCTCGGCGCCCTGATCGGCGCTACCGCGGTCTACGTCCTGGGCGATGAAGAAATGCGCAACAAGCTGCTCAAGTCGGCCATGAAGCTGTATGCCGGCATCGCCGGGGGCCTCGAAGAGATCAAGGAACAGGTGGCCGACATCCGCGCCGAGGTCGCGGCCGAAACGCGGGACTGAGCATGAAGAAGCCGGCCGCGGCTTGCCCCTTCGTCGCCATCCGGGCGGTCCATCGACTGCCTGACCGGGTGCGCTTCCGCTATCGCGCCAACGGTCCGCTCGACCCTGTTGGCGTGGTCCGTGCCATCCAGAACCTGCATGGCGTCGATGAAGCGCGGCTGAACCCCGCCGCCTGTTCCCTGACCATCGACTTCGAGCCGGCCGAGACGAGCGTCGAGTCGCTGGGCAATGCCTTGCTCAAGCTGGATGTTGCGGGCGCCGGGCGGCTGCAGGAAGGGATCGCTCACCACGACGGCCTGTGGGCTGTCGCGAGCAGCGGCGCCTTGCTCGTCGGGCAGCAACTCGTGCCGCAAAGCCTGCTGATGCCGGCGACACTGGCCGTTGCCTTGCCTGTCTTTGCCGAGGCCGTCGAGGATCTGCGCAACGAAGGCATCACGTCGCACGTCCTCGAAGCCCTGGCGGTCGCCATCTCGGCCGCCCGCCGCGACTTCACCGCGGCCAACGCCACGAGCTTCATGCTGGCCCTCGGGGAATACCTCGAACAATCGATCGCCCGGCGCTCCGACGAGCTGCTCAAGACCCTGCTGCGGCCCGACACGGGGTGGGTATGGGTCGAGATCGACGGCCAGGAGCAGCAACTCGCGAGCGATGCCGTCGAGGTCGGCATGACCGTCATCGTCGCCGCCGGTTCGACCGTGGCGGTGGACGGCACCGTGCTCGGCGGCGAAGCCGTCCTCAACGAAACGGCGATGACCGGCGAGAGCAGGCCGGTCGCCAAGAAGCGGGGCGACCAGGTCCTGTCCGGCACCCTCGTCGAAGAGGGGCGTCTGCGGGTCTATGCCGAGCATGTCGGCCGCAACACGGCTGCCGCCCGCATCGCCGACTACGTTGAACACTCGCTGGCGGCCAAGAGCCAGTCCCAGTTGGGCGCCGCCCGCCTCGCCGACCGCCTGGTGCCGGCCGTGCTCGGGCTCGCCGGGACCACCTGGCTGTTGAGCGGCGACTGGCAGCGGGCCGCGGCGGTACTGCAGGCCGATTATTCCTGCGCGCTGAAGCTGGCCACCCCCGTCGCCTTCAAGGCGGGAATGCACCGGGCCGGCCAGCAGGGCATCCTGTTCAAGGGCGGCGATGCCGTCGAACGCCTGGCCGATGCCGACACCTTCGTTTTCGACAAGACCGGCACGCTGACCACCGGCCAGCTTGCCGTGACCGACGCCATCGCCTTCGACCCGCACTATTCGCCGAACGACATCATCGATCTCGCCGCCTCGGTCGAGGAGCACTATTTTCATCCGCTGGCGCTGGCCGTCGTCGACGCCGCGCGCAAACATCACGGCCGGCATTTCGATCACAAGGAAGTCGAGTTCATTGCCGCCCATGGCGTGGCCAGCATGATCGACGGGCAGCGCATCGTCGTCGGCTCGCGCCACTTCGTCGAGGAAGACGAAGGCGTGCCCATCGGCAACCATCGCAGCCGGCTGGAAGCCTTGTTCCGCGAGGGCAAGACGCTGCTCTACATCGGTTTCGGAGGCAGGCTGCTCGGCATCATCGCGCTCAAGGACGAAGTCCGCCCAGCCAGCCGCGACACGCTGCATCGCCTGCGCGCGCTGGGCATCAGGCGTATCGTCATGCTCACCGGCGACCATCGCGACCGGGCCGAGGAACTCGCCCGGCAACTGGGCATCGACGAGTTTCACGCCGAGTTGTTGCCCCAGCAGAAAGCCGAACTGGTCGCCCGCATGAAAGCCGACGGCGCCCGTATCGCCTTCGTTGGCGACGGCATCAACGACGCCCCGGCGCTGGCTGGCGCGCACGTCGGTATCGCCATGCAGAAGGGCGCTGACATCGCCCGCCTGACCGCCGACGTCGCCCTGCTGGAGGATGGTATCGAGCGGGTTGCGGACGCCAGGGAATTCGCCAGCGCGACGATGCGGCGCATCGCTGCCAACTTCCGCCTGACCATCGCCACCAATACCGGCATCCTGGCCGCCGCCGCTGCCGGAAAACTGTCGCCCGTTGCCTCGAGCGTGGCTCACAATGGCAGCACCATCGCCATCCTGCTCAACGCCCTGCGCGGACATTGAATCGCAGGTTTCCAGTCCGCGGCGCAGCGGGTTGCCGACGAATGACGGGGAGCCGAATGTCCTGCCGCGGCAGGATGGCCGCATCGTGTTGCACTGGCGCGCCATTTGTATGAAGATTCTCCACGACTTCATACAATCGCCATGGACACCCTGCCCACCGACTGGCTGTCGCTGCTGATACTGACCTTCGTGCTCGGCATGAAGCACGGCTTCGATGCCGACCATCTGGCGACCATCGACGGCCTGACGCGCTACAACGCCTGCGGCAATCCACGTCTTGCCCGCTTCTGCGGCACCCTTTTTTCACTCGGCCACGGCGCGGTGGTGATGGCGATCGCGCTGGGGGTTTCGGCCATCGCCGGCCAGTGGGAGGTGCCGGAGTGGTTCGGCACGCTGGGTTCGCTGATTTCGATCGCCTTCCTGGTCGCACTCGGCAGCCTCAATCTCGGCGCGGCCCTGCGCGCCGGACCGGACGAAGTGGTGAAGCCGGCCGGCCTCAAGGGAAGACTGCTCGGCAGGCTGGGGCGCGTCTCCCATCCATTGCTGATCGCCCTCGTCGGTGCGCTGTTCGCCCTTTCGTTCGACACGTTGTCCCAGGCGGCTTTTTTTGCGCTGACCGCCACGCAGTTCGGCGGCTGGCAGGATGCACTGGTGCTGGCGCTGCTGTTCATGCTCGGCATGTTGCTGACCGACGGCATCAACGGGCTGTGGATCGCCCGCCTGATCGCCCGTGCCGACGAGGTGGCGCTGGTCGCCTCGCGGGTCATGGCGCTGGCGGTTTCCGGCGTCAGCCTGCTGGTCGCCGGCTTCGGCATTGCGCGCATGGTCTCGCCGGAGGTCAGCGACTGGAGCGAAGGCAAGGAACTGACCTTCGGCTTTCTGCTGGTGGCGATCATCGCGGTCAGTTTCCTGGTGGCGGTCCGGCTGACCCGCCATCCGGCAAAGGCATGATGGGGAATCCGGCGACGCGAACCATCAGGCTGGCTTTCGCGTACGGTTTCCGAGCCCAGGAATTCATAATTACGCTTTGCCGCCCGGGAGGCTTTCCGGTAATCTAGCGCGTTTCGCCCAATGGCAGAAACCCGGAGGAAAGTTCGTGGAAAAGGATCTGCGCGAAGCCGCACTTGAATATCATCGCCTGCCATCGCCGGGCAAGATCTCGGTCCGTCCCACCAAGAGCCTGATCAATCAGCGCGACCTCGCGCTTGCCTATTCGCCGGGGGTCGCCGCCGCCTGCGACGCGATCGCCGACGATCCGGCGACGGCCGCCGACTACACCTCGCGCGCCAACCTCGTCGGCGTCGTCACCAACGGCACCGCCGTCCTTGGCCTGGGCAACATCGGCCCGCTGGCGGCCAAGCCGGTGATGGAAGGCAAGGGCTGTCTCTTCAAGAAGTTCGCCGGCATCGACGTCTTCGACATCGAACTGGCCGAGAACGACCCGGACCGGCTGATCGACATCATCGCCGCGATGGAGCCGACCCTGGGCGGCATCAATCTCGAAGACATCAAGGCGCCCGAGTGCTTCTACATCGAGGAGAAGCTCAAGGAACGGATGAACATTCCCGTCTTCCATGACGACCAGCACGGCACGGCGATCATTTCCGCGGCCGCCATGCTGAACGGCCTGAAAGTCGTCGGCAAGAAGATCGGGGAGGTCAAGGTCGTCTGTTCCGGCGCCGGCGCCGCCGCGATTTCCTGCCTCAACCTGTGGTGCCAACTCGGCGTCAGCCGCGAGAACGTCACCGTCTGCGATTCCAAGGGCGTGATTTACCGCGGTCGCGACGCCAACATGGAACCCACCAAGGCCCGCTATGCCCGCGAGACCGCCGATCGCACACTGGGCGACGCGATGGTCGGCGCCGACATCTTCCTCGGCCTTTCCGCCGCCGGTGTGCTGAAGCCGGAGATGGTCGCCGGGATGGCCGAAAAGCCGATGGTCTTCGCGCTGGCCAACCCCATCCCGGAGATCATGCCGGAGCTGGCGCGCGAGGTGCGCCCCGACGTCATCATCGCCACCGGGCGCTCCGACTATGTCAATCAGGTCAACAACGTTCTCTGCTTTCCCTTCATCTTTCGCGGCGCGCTCGACGTTGGCGCGACCCGCATCACCGAGGAGATGAAGATGGCCAGCGTCCGGGCGATCGCCGATCTGGCCGAGGCTGAAGTCACCGACGAGGTCGCCATGGCGTATCCCGGGCATGAGTTGTCCTTCGGTCCGGAATACCTGATTCCCAAGCCTTTCGACCCGCGCCTGATCGTCAGGATCGCACCCGCCGTGGCCCGGGCGGCCATCGCTTCGGGCGTCGCCACGCGCCCGATCACCGACTGGCATGCCTACGATGCGCGGCTCTCCGAGTTCGTCTATCACACGGGGGTCGGCATGCGCGCCATCTTCCAGGCTGCCCGCCAGGCCCGGGGAAAGCGCATCATCTATGCCGAGGGAGAAGACGAGCGGGTGCTGCGCGCCGCCCAGATCGTCGTCGAGGAGCGTTTCGCCCGTCCCATCCTGATCGGCCGGCCTTCCGTCATCGAGCATCGGCTGGAAAGGGCCAATCTGCGCATCAGGCCGGGTGTCGATTTCGATATCGTCAATCCGGAATCCGACGAGCGCTATCGCGAATGCTGGACGGCGTATCACAAACTGATGGTCCGCCACGGCGTGACGCCCTCGCTGGCGAAGGAAGCCTTGCGCCGCAAGCCGACAGTGATCGGCGCGATACTGCTCAAGCTCGGTTACGCCGACGGTCTGCTCTGTGGCATGACCGGCCAGTACAAGCATCACCTTGGGGTGATCCGCCAGGTCATCGGCAAGCGCCCGGGAGTCCAGACTCTCGCGGCAATGGATTACCTGATGCTGCCGGGACGCTCGCTGTTCATCTGCGACACGCATATCAACGACAACCCGAGCGCCGAGGAAGTTGCCGAGATGACGCTGACTGCCGCCGACCAGGTCAGGCGCTTCGGCATCCACCCCAAGGTGGCGCTGCTCTCGCACTCGAACTTCGGGTCCAGTTCATCGGAATCGGCGCGCAAGATGGGCCGTGCCGCCGCCTTGCTGTGCGCGAGGTCTCCCCATGATCTCGAGATCGACGGTGAAATGCGCGGCGATTCGGCGCTGTCGGACGACATCCGTCGCGAAGCGAACCCCGAGTCCCCGCTCAAGGGCGAAGCCAACCTGCTCGTCATGCCAAACATCGACGCCGCGAACATCGCCTTCAATCTGCTCAAGATGACCGGCGGCGAGGGCGTGACCATCGGCCCGATTCTGCTCGGCGCGGCCCGTCCGGTCCATGTCATGACCTCGACATCGACGGTGCGCCGTCTGGTCAACATGACCGCGCTGGCTGTCGTCGAGTCGCTGGAGCACTGATACACGAGGGGCGGCCCTCCAGGCGGCGGCAATCGCCCGTCGCGACGCGCCGCCGCACGTTCAGCCAGCCAGCGCGGCCAGCAGCTTGCCGTGAATGCCGCCGAACCCGCCGTTGCTCATCACCAGAACGTGGTCGCCGGGACGGGCGTCGGCGACGATCGTTCGCACCAGCCGGTCGAGATCGTCGTCGACGACCGCCTTGGCTCCCAGCGGCGCCAGCGCCTCGCGGGCATCCCATCCGAGGTTGGCGGCATAACAGAAGACCGCATCCGATTCGGCGAGACTGCCGGGCAGCCGGCTCTTCATGACGCCGAGCTTCATCGTGTTCGAGCGTGGCTCGAGCACGGCAATGATGCGCGCTCGCCCGACCCGGCGGCGCAGCCCGGCGACGGTCGTCGCGACGGCGGTCGGATGGTGGGCGAAATCGTCGTACACCGTTACCTCGCGGACGGTTCCGCGAACCTCCATCCGCCGCTTGACGTTGACGAAACGCGATAGCGCTTCCATGCCCTTGTCGAGCGGCACCCCGGCATGGCGGGCGGCAAGCAGGGCGGCGCAGGCGTTGGCGCGGTTGTGCTCGCCCGAAAGTGCCCAGACGATGCGCCCGAGTTCACCCTGCCGGGAATGCAGAACGAGTTCGCCGCTGGCATCGTCGCCGCTGACCCGGTACCCGGACGGATCGTTGAACCGCTCGACCGGCGTCCAGCATCCGCGTTTCAGGACGCGCTCCAGGCACTGCTCCGCGGCGTTGGAGACGATCAGCCCGTTGCCCGGAAGGGTTCGCACAAGATGGTGGAATTGCGTCTCGATCGCTGCAAGATCGTCAAAAATGTCGGCATGATCGAATTCGAGATTGTTCAGGACCACGGTTCGCGGCCGGTAATGCACGAACTTGGACCGCTTGTCGCAGAACGCGGTGTCGTATTCATCGGCCTCGATGACGAAGAACGGCGTGCTGCCGAGGCGCGCCGAGACCGGGAAGTTCATCGGCACCCCGCCGATCAGGAAGCCGGGCAGCAGACCCGCATCCTCGAGGATCCACGCCAGCATCGCGGCGGTGGTGGTCTTGCCATGCGTGCCGGCGACGCCGAGCACCCAGCGGCCCCGCAATACGTGCTCGGCCAGCCACTGCGGACCGGAAACATAGGGCAGGTTCTGGTCGAGTATGGCTTCGAGCAGCGGATTGCCGCGCGAGATCGCGTTGCCGATGAGGAAGGCGTCGGGTTGCAGGGCCAGTTGGCCGGCGTCGAAACCCTCGATCAGGTCGACGCCGGCGGCGCGCAACTGGTCGCTCATCGGCGGATAAACATTGGCGTCGCACCCGGTGACCTTGTGCCCGGAAGCCGCCGCCAGTTGCGCGACGCCGCCCATGAAGGTGCCGCAGATACCCAGAATATGAATGTGCATGTCGCCTGGACCCGATAGAATGAGGGCGATTCTACCTTGATCGCTTTTCCCATGTCCCGTCATGAACGGCCCCGTCCTAGCAGCGGCGTCCGAGCCAGCATTGCCAGCGCCGCTGCCCGCCTGATGGCGGAGAATGGCATCACCGACTACCATCACGCCAAGCGCAAGGCGGCGCGCCAGTTGGGTCTGCCGGAACATGCCGCCTATCCGGACAATGCCGAGGTCGAGGCGGAGTTGCGGGCCTACCGCAGTCTCTATCAGGAAGAGGCCCATCCGGAGGTGATTCGGGCCATGCGCCGGAGCGCGCTGAATCTGCTGGAACTGCTTGCCGACTATGCGCCTCATCTGGCCGGCCCGGTTCTCGATGGAACGGCCGGCGAGCATTCACCGATCGACATCCTCCTGTTCGCCGACAGCGCCAAGGAAGTCGAGATCTTCCTGCTCAATCACGGCATCGCATTCGAGCATGCCAACCCGCGCAACGAGCGTGCCGAAGCGGTCCTGGTCATGGAGACGGATACCGCCGAAGCCAATCTGGTGATCTTTCCGCCACAGATGGAGCGCATGGCGATGAAACAGCGTGATGGCCGGCCGCGTGAGCGCATCCGCGCCGACGCATTGCGCGCCTTGCTCCGGGAATAGGCCGCTCCTCGAGTCGACTGGACAAATTGCGGCGATTTGCGGCAAACTTGCGGGCATGACGAAGCGAAAATCCGATAGCGTGCCGGTCGACAAACCCCGAGTCCTGGTGATGCATGGCCCCAACCTGAACCTGCTGGGGATCCGCGAGCCCGAACACTACGGTCACGTGACGCTGTCGGACATCAACCTGGCGCTTGCGCGCCTGGCGGAAGGCGCCAACGTCGAACTCGAGACCTTCCAGAGCAACCATGAAGGCGCACTGATCGAGCGCATTCACGCGGCACGCGAGCAGGGGGTGCGCGCCATCATCATCAATCCGGCGGCGTACACACACACCAGCATTGCGTTGCGCGATGCGCTGGCGGCGGTGGCGATCCCGTTCATCGAGGTGCATCTCTCGAATGTCCATGCACGGGAGCCCTTCCGGCATCATTCCCACTTTTCCGACCTGGCCATGGGGGTGATCTCCGGCCTCGGTCATGAGGGCTATCTCCTGGCGCTCGAGTATCTGGTCAACAAAATCTGCAGCGAATAACACGGCAATCGCCGGACATTGCGTCGGATCGACGCAAATCAGAAGGGAGTCTCAATGGATCTGCGCAAACTGAAGAAACTCATCGATCTCGTCCAGGAATCGGGAATTACCGAACTCGAGGTGACCGAAGGCGAGGAAAGGGTACGCATCGCCAAGAACTACGGTGCGCCGGCCGCCCCGCCGCAGCAGTATGCCGCTTCCGTGGCGCTTCCGGGCGCCACGCCGGCCGCCTCGTCGGTGAATGTCGACGACGAGGATGATGTTCCGGATGGGCACGTCGTCAAGTCGCCGATGGTCGGCACGTTCTACCGGGCTCCTTCGCCCGGAGCCGAGGCCTTTGTCCAGGTCGGCCAGGTGGTCAAGGAAGGCGATACCCTGTGCATCATCGAAGCCATGAAACTCCTCAACGAGATCGAAGCCGATGCCTCCGGTGTCATCAAGGCGATTCTCATCGACAACGGCGAACCGGTCGAGTTTGGCGCGCCACTGTTCGTAATCGGCTGAACGGATCATGTTCGGAAAGATCCTGATCGCCAACCGGGGCGAAATTGCCTTGCGCGTTCAGCGCGCCTGTCGCGAACTGGGCATCAAGACCGTCGTCGTCCATTCCGAGGCGGATCGCGAAGCCAAGTATGTCAAGCTGGCCGACGAGTCGGTGTGCATCGGCCCGCCACAGTCGGCCCTGAGTTACCTGAACATCCCGGCGATCATTTCAGCGGCCGAAGTGACCGATGCCGAGGCGATCCATCCCGGTTACGGCTTTCTTTCGGAAAACGCCGATTTTGCCGAGAGGGTCGAGTCGTCCGGCTTTGTCTTCATCGGCCCGCGCGCCGACACCATTCGCCTGATGGGCGACAAGGTGTCCGCCAAGGACGCGATGAAGGCTGCCGGCGTTCCGTGCGTGCCCGGCTCCGACGGCGCATTGCCGGAAGACCCCAGAGAAATCGTGCGGATGGCCCGGCTGGTCGGCTATCCGGTGATCATCAAGGCGGCCGGCGGCGGCGGCGGGCGCGGCATGCGCGTGGTTCATACGGAAGCGGCGCTGGTCAGCGCGGTGCAGATGACCCGTGCCGAGGCGCAGGCGGCATTCGCCAACCCGATGGTGTATATGGAGAAGTATCTGGAGAACCCGCGCCACGTGGAGATCCAGATTCTCGCCGACCAGTTCCGCAATGCCGTCTATCTCGGCGAACGCGACTGCTCGATGCAGCGCCGCCATCAGAAGGTGGTCGAGGAGGCGCCGGCGCCGCACATCCCGGCCCGCCTGATCAGCCGCATCGGCGAACGCTGTGCCGATGCCTGCCGCAAGATCGGTTACCGTGGCGCCGGCACCTTTGAATTCCTCTACGAAAACGGCGAGTTCTTCTTCATCGAGATGAACACGCGCGTTCAGGTCGAGCACCCGGTGACCGAGGCGATTACCGGCATCGACATCGTCCAGGAACAGATCCGGGTCGCCGCCGGCGAGAAACTGCGCTATCGGCAGAAGGATGTCACGTTCCGCGGCCATGCCATCGAATGCCGGATCAACGCCGAAGATCCCTTCACGTTCGTTCCCTGTCCCGGCAAGATCGCGTTCTATCATCCGCCCGGCGGGCCGGGAATCCGCGTCGACTCGCACATCTACCAGGGCTATACGGTCCCTTCGCATTACGACTCGATGGTCGGCAAGGTGATCGCCTACGGCGACACGCGTGAGCAGGCGATTCGCCGCATGCGCATTGCGCTGTCGGAAATGGGGATCGAGGGCATCAAGACCAATATCCCGCTCCATCAGGAACTGATGCAGGATGGGCGCTTCGTCGAGGGCGGCACGAGCATTCACTACCTTGAGAAGAAGCTCGCCGAAAAGGGCGAAGTCAAGACATAGGCGATGGGCTGGCAGAGCGTCAGTTTCCTGACCGACGCATCGCATGCCGAGCCGGTGTGCGACGCGCTTCTCGATGTCGGGGCGCTCTCCGCCAGCATCGAGGATGCCGACGCCGGAACGCCGGACGAACGACCGCAGTTCGGCGAACCGGGTTCGATCGTCTCGTCGGGCTGGAACCGTTCCCGGATCATTGCCCTGCTCGAGCCCGATGCCGATGTCGGCGCCCTGCTGGCAAGGGCGAGCGTCGCGGCCGGTCTGGCCGGAGCGCCGGCATGGACCGTCGAAGAAGTCGCCGAGCAGAACTGGGTGCGACTGACCCAGTCGCAGTTCGATCCCATCCGCGTATCGGAGCGCCTGTGGATTGTTCCTTCCTGGCACGCGGCGCCGGACCCTGCCGCGGTCAACCTCGTTCTCGACCCCGGAATGGCCTTCGGCACGGGCTCGCATGCGACGACTCGCCTCTGCCTCGAATGGCTCGAACGCAATGTGCGCTCCGGCTGCTCGGTTCTCGATTATGGCTGCGGATCGGGCATTCTGGCGATCGCGGCAGCCCGCCTCGGGGCCGGAACCGTCGCCGGTGTCGATATCGACCCGCTGGCGGTGGAAGCGGCCCGGGCCAATGCGGAACGGAACGGGGTGATGGCCACGTTTCACGACTCGGCGCAACCGGTTGCCGGCGCGTATGATCTGGTCGTGGCCAACATCCTGTCCAATCCCTTGCGCCTCCTTGCCCCGGCCATTTGCGCCCATGTCCGGCGCGGCGGCCGGCTGGTGCTGTCGGGCATTCTCAGGGAACAGGCGGACGAGATCATGACAATCTATGGCCAGTGGTTGCCGATGCAGGTGGCCGATTTTTGCGAGGACTGGGTGTGCCTGGCCGGAACCAAGCCCTGATGCGCACCCGCTGCCCCGCCTGCAACACGGTCTTCCGGGTGACTTCGGACCAGCTGCGGGCCAAGGCCGGGAAGGTCAAATGCGGCTATTGCCAGTGCGTCTTCAACGCCTTTGACCAGCTGATCGACGATACGCTGAGAGTGTCGCCACCCGTCGCGGCGCCGGCCGGAGCGGTGGAGGCTTCGGCGCTCCAGCGGGCATCCGCGCGCCTTGCCGATGCCCTTGGCCAGACAGGAGCGCCCGACCGCGAAGCGGTCGTGGCGCCGGAACCGGCGGAGCCGGAACCCGAGCCCGAACCCGAGCCCGAACCCGAACCGGAACCCGAACCGGAACCGGAACCGGAACCGGAACCGGAACCGGAACCGGAACCCGAACCGGAACCCGAACCGGAACCCGAACCGGAACCCGAACCGGAACCCGAACCGGAACCGGAACCGGAAGCCGAACCGGAACCCGAGCCCGAACCCGAGCCCGAACCCGAGCCCGAACCCGAGCCCGAACCCGAGCCCGAACCCGAGCCCGAACCCGAGCCCGAACCCGAGCCCGACAACGAAGCCGGGCAGCCCGCGGAAACGGTCGAGGAATCCGTCGCCTCCGGGAACATTGCGGATGATGTGGATTCCGCGGGAGGCGCGCTTGCCGTCGAAGGGACCGTGCGCGACGCCGTCGTCGCCGGGCCGGACCCGGAAGTGGCCGGCCGCGATGAGAAGGCTGCTGCGGAAATCGGCTCCAGTCCGGGGTCGACCGCAACCGGGATGGAAAGGGAAGCGGAAGAAGTTCCGGAACCCGTCGAGGACTCACTCCAGGCCGCGCGCGAGGCAGGCCTGGTCGCCGTTCGCGAGATGGCCGAGACGCCTGCCTACAATCGCTGGGCAGCCGCCCCCCTCGACCGCACCGCGGTGCACAAGCGCGCCGCCTGGCCCTTCATGGTCGCCCTGGTGCTCCTGCTGGCCTCTCTGGCGGTCCAGCTTGCCCACTACTACCGCAGCGATCTGGTACGCTTCGTTCCTGCCGTCGAGGAGATTTTCGCAGCGCTCGGCATTGCCGTGCCGCTACCGGCGCACAGCGAGCGGGTCAGCATCGAGGCTTCCGACCTGCAGTCGGACGCCGTTCGCGGGCTCTTCGTCCTGCAGGCGACGCTGCGCAATCAGGCAACCTATGCCCAGGCCTGGCCGGCGCTCGAGCTGACACTGGTCGATGCCAACGATACCGCGGTCGCCCGTCGCATCCTGACCGCCGCCGATTACCTGCCGCCCGACAGCGACCTGGCCTTCTTTCCCGGCGCCGCGGAGATCCCCGTCCGCCTCTGGCTCGACGCCAGGGGGCTGGGCGCAACAGGTTACAAGCTCTACCTTTTCTATCCCTGAGATTCGTCATGACCACCCTGATCTGCGGTTCGCTCGCCTTCGACAACATCATGGTCTTCCCCGACCGCTTCAAGAACCACATCCTGCCGGAGCAGATCCACATCCTGAACGTTGCCTTC
>JAFLDQ010000071.1 GCA_017302355.1 Dechloromonas sp. | reverse complement strand
GCGCCTCCGGCGTGCGCCAGCGGGCCCACGGGTCGTCGCCGGGCGCCGGGGCCGGCGGCCGTTTCGGCTTGTGCTCGCGGCCGGCGCCGCTCATCGGATGGCGAGCAGTTCGACCTCGAAGACCAGCGTCGCGTTCGGCGGAATGACGCCGCCGGCGCCGCGCGCGCCGTAGCCGAGTTGCGGCGGGATGGTCAGCTTGCGCCTGCCGCCGGCCTTCATGCCCTGGACGCCTTCATCCCAGCCGGAAATGACGTGGCGCTGGCCGAGCGGAAATGCGAAGGGATCGTCGCGGTCCCTGCTCGAATCGAACTTGCTGCCGTTGGTCAGCCAGCCGGTGTAATGGACGACGACCTGGTCGCCGGCGCGCGCTTCGGCGCCGTCGCCGATGGTGGTGTCCTCGTAGATCAGGCCCGAGACGGTGGTGATTTCAGCCATGAACTGCTCCAGTCTTGCCGAGTCGAAACGACTCACGAATCTCCCCTCGCCCTCAGGGAGAGGGGCCGGGGGTGAGGGTGGGAGAAAGGCCGAAAGTCTACCACAACGCGTGCCAAGGCTTTGACTTGCTGGAACATTTCCGTATAATGCACGGTTCCCTGTAACACCCCTTGGTTCATTTTCGGAGTCCAACCATGTATGCGGTCATAAAAACCGGCGGCAAGCAGTATCGCGTTTGCGCCGGCCAAAAACTCAAAGTAGAACAGATACCGGCAGAAGTTGGCGCAGAAATCACCCTCGATCAGGTCCTCATGGTAGGCGAAGGCGAGTCGGTGAAGGTCGGCGCCCCGCTTGTCGCTGGCGCCACCGTCCAGTGCACCGTGGTTTCCCACGGCCGCCACGACAAGATCAAGATCTTCAAGATGCGCCGGCGCAAGCACTACCAGAAGCATCAGGGCCATCGTCAGAACTACACCGAACTGCGCATCGACACGATCGCTGTCTGAGTTGACAAGAGGAGCTAGCAAATGGCACACAAGAAAGCAGGCGGAAGTTCACGCAACGGCCGCGATTCGGAGTCGAAGCGCCTCGGCGTCAAGCGTTACGGCGGCCAGTTCGTGCTCGCCGGCAACATCATCGTCCGCCAGCGCGGCACCGAATTCCACCCGGGCGAAAATGTCGGCTGCGGCAAGGATCACACCCTGTTCGCGCTCGCGGATGGCGTCGTCCAGTTCGCCGTCAAGGGCGCCCGGAATCGCCGCACCGTGACCATCGTTCCGGCTGCCGGATAAGCCGGGACGGCGGAAACGGAAAGCCCTATCCGCCGGATAGGGCTTTTTTGATTTCCGGAGGCGAAAGATGAAATTCATCGACGAAGCGAAGATCCACGTCAAGGCCGGCGACGGCGGCAACGGCGTCGCTTCGTTCCGCCGCGAGAAATACGTTCCCCGCGGCGGGCCGGACGGCGGCGACGGCGGCCGCGGCGGCAGCGTCTACGCGGTCGGCGACCGCAACCTGAACACCCTGATCGACTATCGCTACTCCCGGAAGTTTCTCGCCCAGCGTGGCGAGAACGGGCGCGGCGGCGATTGCTACGGCGCCGGCGGCAACGATATCGTGCTGCGCGTGCCGGTCGGCACCGTCATTTTCGACCTCGACAACGAGCAGATGCTGGCCGACCTCGACGAGGACGGCAGGAAGGTGCTGATCGCCAGGGGCGGCAAGGGCGGCCTCGGCAACATCCGCTTCAAGTCGAGCACCAACCGCGCCCCGCGCCAGTGCACGAAGGGCGAAGCGGGTGAGGAACTCGATCTGCGCCTCGAACTGCGCGTCCTCGCCGACGTCGGCCTGCTCGGCCTGCCGAACGCCGGCAAGAGCACGCTGATCCGCGCCGTTTCCGCCGCCCGTCCCAAGGTCGCCGACTACCCGTTCACCACGCTGCACCCGAATCTCGGCGTCGTTCGCGTCGACCGCGACAGGAGCTTCGTCATGGCCGACGTGCCAGGGCTGATCGCCGGCGCCGCCGACGGCGCCGGCCTCGGCATCCGCTTCCTCAAGCACCTGCAGCGCACGCGCCTGCTGCTGCACGTCGTCGATATCGCGCCGGTCGACCCCGAAGCCGATCCGCTGCGCGACGCCCGGGCGATCGTCGGCGAACTGCTCAGGCACGACCCGGCGCTCGCCGCCAAGCCGCGCTGGCTGGTGGTCAACAAGATCGACCTGATCCCCGAAGACGAGCGCGAAACCGCCATCGCCGGCTTCGTCGAAGCCTACCGCAAGGCGACCGGCCACGACGGCCCGTGCTTCCCGATCGCCGCGATCAGCGGCGAAGGTACCAGGCCGTTGGTCCATGCTGTCCAGCAGGCGCTTGAGGAGATGCGGCCAATTGAGCGGGGGCCGTCAGAATCGAGCGACGACAATCATCCCGGATGACCAGACATGATCACCATTGAGCAGTTGGGTGCACGACGCAGCGAACTGATCGCACTGGCGGACCGCCACAAGGCTGAAAATCTCAGGGTCTTTGGCTCCGTGGCGCGCGGTGAGGCGAACGAACGAAGCGATGTCGACCTGCTGGTGCATTTTCGCGATGGGGCGTCGCTGTTCGATCTGATCGACCTGAAAGAGGGTGTCGAGAAGCTGCTGGGTGTCGCGGTCGATGTCGTTTCGGATGGCGGGCTGTCTCCCTACCTCAAGGATCGCATTCTCAACGAAGCGCGCTCGCTATGACGCAGGACCCACTTGTCTTTCTGGTTCATGCCCTCGATTGCATCGATTTCATCCAGGAGCAATTGCTGTCGGTGGGCAAGCATGACTTTCTCGAAAATCGGGTGATACGCGACGCGCTGCTGCGCAATCTTGAAATTGTCGGGCAGTCGTTCAAGGACTACGGTATTGAAACTCTGGAGCGCATGCATCCTGCCATTCGCTGGCGGCAAATAGCCGGATTCAGGAACCAGCTCGCGCATGAGTATCTCGGTCTCGACCACGAACTGATCTGGGCCATCCTCAGCCAGCATCTGCAACCGCTGCGCCAAGCCGTCGCGGAGCACTTGGAAGCGCAGGCGTGACCACCCGCCTCGCCACCGCCCGCCGTCTCGTCGTCAAGGTCGGCTCCGCCCTCGTCACCAACAACGGGGCCGGTCTCGACCTCGCCGCCATCCAGGACTGGGCGCGCCAGATCGGCGTCCTGCGGCGCCAGGGCCGGGAGGTCGTGCTGGTTTCCTCGGGCGCCATCGCCTGCGGCATGCAGCGCCTCGGCTGGGCGAAGCGGCCAAGGACGGTCCATGAGCTGCAGGCGGCGGCCGCCGTCGGCCAGATGGGGCTGGTCCAGGTCTATGAAGGCGCCTTCGCCGGACATGGTCTGCATACCGCGCAGATCCTGCTGACCCATGACGACCTCGCCGACCGCAAGCGTTACCTGAACGCGCGGTCGACGCTGACGACGCTGCTCGGACTCGGCGTCGTGCCGATCATCAACGAAAACGACACGGTGGTCACCGACGAGATCAAGTTCGGCGACAACGATACGCTGGGCGCGCTGGTCGCCAACCTGATCGAGGCCGATGCGCTGATCATCCTGACCGACCAGGCCGGACTCTACACCGCCGACCCGCGCAAGGATCCGTCGGCGACGCTGATCCGCGAGGCGACGGCCGGCGACGCGGCGCTCGAAGCGATGGCCGGCGGCGCCGGCAGCGCCATCGGCAAGGGCGGCATGATTACCAAGGTTATCGCCGCCAAACGCGCCGCGCAGAGCGGGACGCACACGGCGATCGCCAGCGGCCGCGAAGCCGGCGCTCTCATCCGTCTCGCCGCTGGCGAGGCGGTTGGCACGCTGCTCGTGTCGCAGACCCCGCCGCTGGCGGCGCGCAAGCAGTGGCTGGCCGACCACCTGCAACTGGCGGGCCGGTTGCTGCTCGACGCCGGTGCGGTCAACGCGCTGAAAGCCGGCAAAAGCCTGCTGCCGATCGGCGTCGTCGTCGCCGAGGGCGATTTCGGCCGCGGCGCGGCGGTCGCCTGCATCGCCCCCGACGGGCGGGAAATCGCCCGCGGCCTGAGCAACTACGGCAGCGGCGAAGCGCGCCTGATCGCCCGCAAGTCGACGGCCGAAATCGAGAACCTGCTCGGCTACGTCGATGAACCGGAAATCATCCACCGCGACAACCTGATCCTGCTTGGCTGAACCGAAAATTGACGGGAGCACGGATTCCCCCGGCTCTTGTTGTGTAGTCATCTTGTGACTACAATCGAGGTACATCAACAACCGAACCTGGAGAGGCTTCAGATGAGCACCGTCGATACGTATGTCCGCGCTCGCATTGACACCGACACGAAGGAGCGTGCCTCCGAGGCGCTGCAGGAAATGGGGCTGTCGATCTCGGACGCCATTCGCCTGCTCATGTTGCGGATTGCCGATGAGCGACGCATGCCTTTCGAGATCAAGGCGCCGAACGCAACGACGCGCAAGGCCATAGCCGAGCTCGAGGCCGGCAAGGGGAAGAGTTTCGCCACCGTCGGGGCGCTGATGGCGGACTTGCATGCGGACGATTGAACGTTCAACGGCGTTCAAGCGTGACTATAAACGGGAAAGCAAGGGCCGCCACCGGGCAACGCTTGACGCCGACCTGATGACCGTGCTCGTGGACTTGGCCGAAGATCGGCCGCCGGACCCACGGTACCGCGATCATGATCTGAGCGGCGATTGGGCAGGCTACCGTGAGTGTCATGTCAAGCCCGATCTGCTTCTGATCTACCGCAAACCCGATGCCGACACCTTGCGCCTGGCCCCGTCTCGGCTCGCACAGCGAATTGTTCGGATGAACACTGACGGATTGTTCGGGTGCGGCCGATGGGCCATGTCGACGAACCGGAAATCATCCACCGCGACAACCTGATCCTGCTCGGCTGAGCCAGGATTCGACGGGAAGGGCGGTATACCCTGCTACTTACGCAGGGCGGTCATGCCCCGTTTGGCGTTCGCCGCCGGCAGAGACTCCATAAAGGTCCTGCCGCAGGACCGGAAGCGCCAGCGCCGGGTAGCCCCTTGCGGAAGTCCGGCCCCGTCATGGTTTCATTCCAAGGCTGTTATCGTCACGCGGGAAGCTTTGAACGGCCTCTTGTACCTGCCGATACAGCCCCGGAAGATCGCTGTGGATCGTCTTCCAGACGATTTCCAAGTCCACCTTGTCATACCCATGCGAGACACGGTTACGCATTGTGTACATGACCTGCCAGGGAATGTCGTCGTGCCGTGCGGCGAACTCCGGGGCCACGCGCTGGATGCTATTCGATGCCTCGCCAATGATTTCAATGTTGCGGATCACGGCGTCTTGCACCAGTTCACTGTTCAGGAAAGCGACCTCATCCATGTCTGCCGTATGGCGGTCGATGCGTTCGATCGCTTTCACGATGTGCCCGAGGTAGTCCGGGACGCGCATAGCCTTGGTCAAACCGGTACAGCCTCAGAGAGAACGCGACTGCGGAAGGCGTCGGGCAAGGCCCTGGGCGTCAGCACATCGACCGACACGCCGAGAAGACGTTGCAGTTCCACCTGGATGGTGGCCACGTCCATCAGTGTCGTCTCCGGCGTCGGGTCGATCAGGAGGTCCAGGTCGCTGCTGTCTGTGTCTTGGCCGCGCAGCACGGAGCCGAACACCCGCGCGTTGCGGGCGCGGTGAGACTCGACCACATGCCGAATCGCGGCACGGTTCGAGGCCAAGGCTTCAGAGGGCTTCATGTGCTCTCCCACAACAAAATCCGGTTTCATGGTAACGCAACAAGCGTCACGAGACGACAGCAAAATCCGGTATTACGCCAAGATGACAGAAGCCGATTCGGATTCCTGAAGCACGGCCAGATACGGATAGCTGGAAAACAGCAGGGGCGCCCCGCGGGGCGCCCTTGTTGTCGCGCCGCCGATTGCGCCGGCGACGCGGCAACAAAAAAACGGGCGCCGAAGCGCCCGTTTCGTTCTTCAACCGGTCAGACCGGCTTAGAAGGAGTGACGAATGCCAACCTGGATACCCTGGACGCCCGCACCGTTGCCGGTTGAGGCTACCCCGGTACCCTGGTCGACCCGACGGTAATCCGCACCGGTTTCGACGTAACGTTGTCCAACGGCGGCGCGGCTGAACCCGCCGACGGAATTGATGCCGAAGTCGAACTGCGCGTTGCTGTCGTTGTCGACATAGGCCCACACCGCCTTCAGCATCGTGCGCTTGGACAGGTTGTACTGTGCGCCGAGGGTGTAGAAGTTGGAGCCGGTGTCGTTGGTGTTGTCGGCGTCGTTGGCGCCGTACCACTGGCCGACCAGGGTTGTCTTGCCGAAGCTGAACGTGGCGCCCAGACCATACTTCTGCTGCTTGGTGTCGGCAAAGAAGAAGTTGCTGTCCGCCTTCGCCTGGGTCTGCTCCCACATCGCGCGGACGGACCAGTTCGGGGCGGTGTACATGCCGCCGACCCGGATGTTGTCCACCGTCTGGTCAAGGAGATCACCAAACTGGATCCAGTTGTAGGTCGCGGCAGCCATGAAGCCCATGCCTTCCCACTTGGCGCCGATGTCATAGCCATAGGTGTTCAACGGCTGTTGCTGCAATTGGTTGAAAGGCACGATGGTGGAAGTAGAGACAGTGGCGACAGGGTCAAGGTTGAGCCGGTACGTATCCACACTGTTCATGTAGGTGTTACCCCAGTCTGCAGACTTGTTCTCGTTGGCGACGTAGGCGGCGGCGAACGAGAAGCCTCCCCAGTTCGGGGACAGATAGGCGATCGAGTTGCCAAAGCGGGTATCGAAGATCGAGGTGCAGGTCATACCCCTTGTTGCGCAGCCGCTGGCCGTTCCCGCAGTCTCATTCACCCAGGTGGTGTTGACGACGCCTGCACCGGTCACAGCGAAACCCGGACCGGTAGTCCGGTTGTAAGTCGCGTAGGGGACGTCCAACCTGGCGCCGGCGAGTTTGCCGAGCATGGCGCTGTTGGCGCCGATGCCGGTGGCGCCGGGGAAGACGTCGAGGGCGGCGCCGAGGGCGCGGGTCGGGCCGGTCAGGTTGCCGAGGACGACGGTGCCGGCGTTGGCGTGGCTGAGGCCGACGAACGAGTCGCGGTTGGCGGTCAGGGCGGAGTTGCCGGCCGTGAAGTCTAGGCCCATTTCATACTGGAAGATGGCCTTGAGGCCGTTGCCCAGGTCTTCGCTGCCCTTGAAGCCGAGGTAGGAAGAATTGGCGGAGACACGGGTGTTGCCGTCGAAGTCCGCCGACTGGCGCATGGTGGAAACACCGGTCCAGCGTTCAGTATTGCCGCCAGTTACGATGCTGTCATTATAGGACGTGACGGTTTGTACGTCCCGGCCGCTCGTCCAGACATAGTCGAACGATCCGTCGGCGACGCCGTAGACGACGACATTGGTCTGCGCGAAGGCGGCCGACGAGGCCAGACCGGCGACTGCCAGGGCGATGAGTTTCTTTTGCATCAGAATTTCTCCTTAGTGGTTAGTTTTTAATCTCGTCTTGCGAGTCGATTAAGCTTTACCTCTCGATTCGAGAAGTTGGACCGATTCTGGCAAAGAGCGGGCGGGGGGGCAACGGATGTTTTGCCTGTGCGCGAGGTTTGGGGCATTCCTGTTGCGCTGATGCAACAATTCCCGGCGCGGCGGGCGCCGGTCAGGCGGCGCCGGCGAATCCGCCGCGGCGCCAGGCCTCGTAGACGGTGACGGTGACGGCGACGGCGTTGGCCAGGTTGAGGCTGCGCTGGCCGGGGCGCATCGGCAGGCGCAGGCGCTGCGCCGGGGGGAACCGGTCGAGGATGGAGGCGGGGAGGCCGGCGGTTTCCGAGCCGAAGACGAAGGCGTCGTCGCTGCCCAGTTCGCTGGCGAAGAGGCTGGCGCTGCCGCGCGTCGTCATCGCCCACCGCCGGCGCTGGCCGAGGGCGGCGCGGCAGGGGCTCCAGCCGGCGTGGCGGATGACGCGGGCGAATTCGTGATAGTCGAGGCCGGCGCGGCGCAGCGCCTTGTCGCTGAAATCGAAGCCGAGCGGCTCGACGAGATGGAGCTCGGCGCCGGTGTTGGCGCACAGGCGGATGATGTTGCCGGTGTTCGGCGGAATCTCGGGCTGGTGGAGGACGACGGCGATCATGGCGGGCCGGAGAGGGCGATTCAATCCACAAACGTTTCCAGCGGTACGGCGAAGCGTTCGGACAGCGCCTTTGCCTGGCGCAGATTGATGGCGCGCTTGCCGGACAAGATTTCGGAAACCTTGGACTGGTTGCCGATTTCCGGCAGATCGGACTGGCGCAAACCATGGCCCGCCATGAAAAACCTCAGCACCTCGGCCGCGCTCATCGCCGCTGGCATGGGTACGTGCGTCCGCTCCCAGGCGGCCACCAGTTCGCCGACCATCGCCGCCAGCCCGGCGAGCGGGTGCGCTTCGTCGGCGCCGCCGGCATCAAGGATGGCATCGAGCGATTCAACCAGCGCATGGTAGTCGGCTTCGTTCGCGGCGGGCGTCAACAAGGGCGCGACAAAACTCCAGTGGGCCAGAGCGGCATCCAGTCGGGCGTTCATTTCCAGTCTCCTTTGTCGTATTCGCGATGCGTCAGCACTGCCCGGACAAACAGGTTGCCGGTGTTGAAGTGAATCGCGGCGATCAAGCGCAGCTTGTTGCCGCCGATATCGAATATGTATTTATCGCCGACCTTGTCCGTCGCCGCAAAGCATGCCTTCACCTCAGCAAAATTCCGCCATCGCACTCGTTTCGTCAGCCGATACCACTGATCGAGCGCGCCGCTGCATTCCGGGTGCGCCGCTTGCGCCTGAACAATTCTGGCGTGTGAAATGATTCGCATGGCCGAATAATATCCCAAATAGGGATGTTGTCAAGGAAGGGGTGCCTGATCTCCCGTGTCCAACGTTAGACTTCTGGTTGCCGGTGTTGGGCCGAATCAACCTATTTGCGCAGCGCTCGGGCGGCGACGGCGACGGTGACCTGCGCGGCGCCGTGGAGTTTCAGTATGCGGGCCGCCTCGCGCAGCGTGGAGCCGGTGGTCATCACGTCGTCGACCAGCAGCACGCGCCGGCCGGCGAGGTCGCCGCCACAGGCGAAGGCGCCGCGCACGTTGCCGGCGCGCTCCTTGAGCGGCAGTTCGGCCTGCGGCGGCGTCGCGCGGGTGCGCGACAGCAGGGCGGCGTCGAGCGCGAGGCCAAGCGCCCGGGCGACGGGGCGGGCGATTTCCAGCGACTGGTTGAAGCCGCGCGTCCGCAGGCGCGACGGGTGCAGCGGCAGCGGCAGGACGAGGTCGTGCTCGCTGGCGTTCAGCTTGTGCGCGAGACCGGCCCCGAACCAGGCGGCCAGCGGCAGCTGGTGGCCGTACTTGAGGGCCTGGATCAGGCGGTCGACCGGGAATTCGTAGCGAAAGAGCGCCAGCGTCCGCGCGAAGGCCGGCGGGTCCTTGAGGCAGGCGCCGCAACGCTCGCCGAGCGTCGTCCCGTCGCCGCACTGCGGGCACAGCGCAGGCGGGAGCCGCGGCAGGTCGGCGGCGCACGCCGGGCACAACAGGCCGGCGGCGCTGTCGGCGGCGCAAAGCAGGCAACTGCCCGGCAGCAGGCGCGCGGCAACGCGGCGCAGGGCGGCGCGCCAGGGCTGGGGTAAAATTGACACCCTTACAGGTGTCCCCGACAATTCAACAACGCCGCCACCGGTTTCTCCCGATCTTTTTCAAGCAAGGCCTCCCATGCACGCCAGCTCGCTCGCCGCCGTTTCTCCCGCCACCCAGTCGCTCCCCGCCCGCCGGTGGACGGTCGACGAAGTGCTCGCCCTTTATGAAATGCCGCTGATGGATCTGCTGTGGCGCGCCCAGGGCGTGCACCGCGAGCATTTCGATCCCAACGCCATTCAACGCTCGACGCTGCTCTCGGTCAAGACCGGCGGTTGTTCCGAGGATTGCGGCTACTGCTCGCAATCGGCGCGCTACGAGACCGAAACCGGGCGCGAGCGCCTGCTGCCGCTGGATGAAGTCGTTTCGGCGGCCAAGGCGGCGAAGGACAAGGGCGCCTCGCGTTTCTGCATGGGCGCCGCGTGGAAGGGGCCGAAGGACAACGACCTCGACCGCGTGCTCGACATGGTGCGCGAAGTCAAGGCGCTCGGCATGCAGACCTGCGTCACGCTTGGCATGCTGAAGGAAGGCCAGGCCGGGAAGCTCAAGGAAGCCGGGCTCGACTATTACAACCACAATCTCGACACCGACAAGGAATTCTACGGGCAGGTCATCAAGACGCACACCCAGGACGATCGTCTCGACACGCTCGAGCAGGTGCGCGAAGCCGGAATCAACGTCTGCTCGGGCGGCATCATCGGCATGGGCGAGTCGCGCAAGAACCGCGCCGGGCTGATCGTCCAGTTGGCGAACCTGCCGCGGCCGCCGGAATCGGTGCCGATCAACAACCTGGTGCCGATTCCCGGAACGCCGCTGGCCGGCAATCCGCGCCTCGACCCGTTCGAGTTCGTGCGCACCATCGCCGCCGCCCGGATCACCATGCCGTCGTCGTGGGTGCGCCTGTCGGCGGGGCGTCAGGAGATGAGCGACGAACTGCAGGCGCTGTGCTTCCTCGCCGGCGCCAACTCGATGTTCTACGGCGAGCGCCTGCTGACCACGGGCAACCCCGACGTCGACCGTGACGACCAACTGTTCGCCCGCCTGGGCGTGACGGCGGTTTGATTCCATTTCCAGACCAACCGTGACTTTGTCGACTTCGCCTTGCCGTGCTGTTTGCACTGTCGGCGGCTCGTCTTCGCGTCACAATTGATCTGGAAATGGAATGAGTCAGGCGTTCGTCGACCGCCGACAGGTCGGCCGGCGTTTTTCGCGGGCGGCGGCGAATTACGATCAGGCCGATTTCCTGGTCCGCGAGGTCGACCGCCGCATGCAGGAGCGGCTGGACTACGTCAACATCCAGCCGGCGCGCATCGTCGATCTCGGGTGCAGTCGCGGCGGCAGCTTCGCCGGCCTGGCGGCGCGCTACCCGCAGGCGCAACTGGTCGGCGTCGATATTTCTCCCGCCATGCTGCGGGCCGGCCCGCAGGCGCGCGCCGGCTGGCAGCGCTGGCTGGGAATCGGGCGCGCGAACGAAGCGCGGCGACTGGCGGGCGATGCGGTGAAATTGCCCCTCAAATCGGCGTCGACCGCAATCGTCTGGTCCAACCTGCTGCTGCACTGGCTCGACGACCCGCTGCCGGCGCTGGCCGAGGCGCACCGCGTCCTCGAAGTCGGCGGGCTGATCATGTTCTCGACGCTGGGGCCGGATACCCTGAAGGAACTGCGTTCGGCCTTCGCCGACGGCTACCCGCACACCCAGCGTTTCATCGACATGCACGACCTCGGCGACATGCTGGTCGGCTGCGGCTTCGCCGACCCGGTGATGGACATGGAAGTGCTGACGCTGACCTACGACCGCTTCGACGACATGCTCGGCGACCTGCGCGCCGCCGGGTCGGGCTGCGCGATGAAGGCGCGCCGGCATGGCCTGACCGGGCGCCAGTCGTGGGCGCGGGCGCGCGCCGCCTACGATGGCCTGCGCCGCGACGGCAAGCTGCCGGCGACCTTCGAGGTCATCCAGGGCCATGCCTGGAAGGCGCCGCCGAAGCAGGCCGCCGATGGCCGCGCCATCGTCCGCTTCGAGACACGGCGCGGGAAATAGCGGCTATTCCGGCTTCTGCCTGAAGAACTTGAGCGGTTTGGCGTTTTCGAAGCGGGGAACGGGAATCGCCTTGCGCCGCCGCTCGCGCACGCGCCAGCCGAGCAGCAGGGCGAGCGCGACGGAGTAGGCCAGCGGCCAGAGCAGCGCCGTCGCCTTTACCAGCCAGAAATAGTGCACACAGGCGAGAATGCCGATCAGGTAGACGCTGCGATGCAGTTCCTGCCACTTGCGCCCGCCCAGCTTGCGGATCGCCCACTGGTTCGAGGTCGCGGCGAGCGGGATCAGCAGCACGAAGGCGGCGAAGCCGACGGTGACGAAGGGGCGCTTGAAAACGTCCCGGGCAATGGCGTCGACCGCGAAGGAATGGTCGAAGCCGATGAAGGACAGGAAGTGCAGCGTCGCGTAGAAGAAGGTGAACAGCCCGAGCATGCGCCGCAGACGGAGCAGCCAGTGCCATTGCGTCCACACGCGCAGCGGCGTGATGCACAGCGTCAGCAACAGGAAATTGAAGGTCCAGGCGCCGGTCCAGCGCTGGACGAATTCGACCGGGTTGGGGCCGAAATCGCCGGTCCACGCGGCCCACGGCAGGCGTCCGAGCGGCAGCAGCGCCAGCAGGAAGAGGGCGAGCTTGATGCGAGCGAGCGGCGGCGGGGTTTCCTGTGTGACCATCGTTCAGAAATTCCTGCGCAGATCCATGCCGGCGTAGAGCCCGGCGACCTGGTCGGCGTAGCCGTTGAACGGCAGGGTCTTGCGCTTGAAGAATTCGCCGAGGCGGCGTTCGTGGCTCTGGCTCCAGCGCTTGTGCGGCACGTCCGGGTTGACGTTGGAATAGAAGCCGTATTCGCCGGGGGCCGCCTTGGTCCATACGGTGGGCGGCTGCTTCTCGACGAAGCGCACCTTGACGACCGACTTGGCGCCCTTGAAGCCATATTTCCACGGAACGACGACGCGCAATGGGGCGCCGTTCTGCCTGGGCATGTGCTCGCCGTACATGCCTAGGCCGAGCAGGGCCAGCGGATGCATCGCCTCGTCGACCCGGAGCGCCTCGATATAGGGCCAGTCGAGGAAGGGGAGGCGGACGTAGGGCATCTGCTCCGGGTCGGCCAGCGACCAGAATTCGACGAATTTCGCATTGCCGGTGATGTTGCAGCGCCGGATCAGCTCGTTGAGCGGAAAGCCGGCCCAGGGAATGACGGCGCTCCAGCCTTCGACGCAGCGCATCCGGTAGACGCGCTCCTCGAGCGGCGCCCACTTCAGGATGTCGTCGATGGCGAAGGTCCTGGGAGCCCGGACCTCGCCCTCGACGCTGACCGTCCACGGCCGGGTGCGCAGGCGGTAGGCGTTGCGGGCCGGGCTGTCCTTGTCGGGCCCGAACTCGTAGAAGTTGCCGTATTCGGTGACCGCGGCGTAGGACGTGGGTTTTTCGTCAGTCAGCGAGAAGGGGCCGGGAATGACCGACTCGAAGCGCATGCGCTCGCCGGTTGCGGCGTGGCCCGCTCCGCCCAGCCCGCAGGCCGCGGCACCGAGGGCCGCGGCGCGCAGGAACTCGCGCGTGCCGGGGCACAGGGCCTCGAGCGTCAGCGGGCCGTCCGGCGTCGGGAGCGTCAGCGTCGCCGGCCGGCCGCCGTTCACGACGCGCACGACGATCGCCGCCGCTACGCCACGAGGGGACTGCCAACGTTTCTCTTGTCGGCCACGTTTCCGGTGCCGTCGCTGTGCGCAGCGACGACGGAGACGCGATCGCTGCGCGCTCGCATCCGAGCACGGAGCCGAACCGAAGTGCCCAGAAGGCAAGCAGCGTGCCGCGACCGAAGTCTCCTATTGTCGCGGCATCCACGGCTCACCGCTGTAGGCGCTACCGAAATCGGCTACCGGCCGTGCAAGTTCTTCTTGCACCCGGTTCCGGTGCGTCGCTCACGAGCGCCGCGGACGAGCGTTCTTGCGCGGACGCACAGCCGTGGCTGACGCCGCACGGCGCCGCCCGGTGACGGCGACGATCCGACGCGGTGCTTCCGCGCCGATGCGCGGCCGCAGCTCCTTCTCCCAGAAGCGGAGGAACCCCTCCTGGTCCGGACCGATGTGATGAATGCACGCGTGCGTGTGGCCCGCGCGCTCGGCGTCGCCCGCGACTGGCCCGTGATGCGATCGACCACGTCTTCGTTGCGGTCTTCGACGGGCGCGCCCTGGTTCGTGTCCTGCGTCTGTCGGCGCGCGGCGGCCTCGCGCTCGGCGCGCTCGCGGCGCACCTCGGCCATGTGATCCGCGAGCACCTTCTCCTCGTAGACCAGGCAGAACACGCTGTGAAACTGGCTCTGATCGAACACGCGAAGGCGCGTGCGGCCCGACTGCCAGAGCACCACCTCCTGCCCCGAGACGGCCCCCGCGCCCTCGCGCGGCCGGTGCAACCCCGGGCCGAAGAGCCCCTCGAGCGAGGCCGCGAAGGTCGCGAAGTCGAGCCCGCCGGGGGGCACGCGCCGCGCTTGAAAGCGCTTCCAGAGCCGGTCGTTGATGAAGAAGAAGAACTCGCGCGTGCCCGACTGCAGGTCCTCGCGGGCGAGCATGCTCTCGTTGTTGTTGTGCAGAAACTCTTCGCCGATGAACGTGCTGTCCCACCGGCGCTGGTTCTGCTGCCCGTTGAACACGATGTAGCTGTTCGCGATGGCGGCGACCTCGGCGTCGCGCTGCGCGCGGAGGACCTCGCGGACATTCGACACCCCGAGCGCTCCGTCGACCCCGCGTCCCCCATCGCGCTCTTCGAGCTGGGCACCGGGCGCCGCGTGCCCTTCCTCTCCGAGATGGACGCCAACGCCCGCGACGTCGCCCGCGCCGCGCTGATCATCCGCCCGTTGGAGCCACTGCGCTTCAGCACCCGCTACGTGCTCGCGGTGCGCAACACCGCGCGCACCGCGACGGGGGCGCCGCTCCCGAGCTCTCGCGGCTTCGTCGCGCTGCGCGACAACACCCCCTCGACGGACCCGCGCGTCGAGGCCGCGCGCCCGCGCTACGAGGAGGCCTTCGCGATGCTCGGTCGCAACGGCTTCGCCCGCAATGACATCCAGCTCGCGCTGGAGTGGACCACCGCGAGCCGGCAGCACGTGCTCGGGCCGATCCTCGGGATGCGCGCGGAGGTCTTCCGCCGCGCGGCGACGGCCGACGGGATCCCCTTCACCATCGCCCGCGTGATCGAGGCGCCCAACGCCAACGTCGCGCGCATCGTCTTCGGGACCTTCACCCCGCCCAACTACCTCACCGAAGAGAACTCCCTTGTCTTCAATGCAGACGGGAGCGCCGCGGCGCAGCCCGCGCCGCCGTCGTACCCCTTCACGATGATCGTCCCCGCCGCCGCGCGCGCGGCGACGGCGCCGATCCCCCTCACCGTCTTCGGCCACGGGGTCTTCGGCCGCGGCGAGGACTACCTCACCGGCAACATCGGCCGCGACCACATCCAGCCGCTCGCGCAGGAGCTCGGCTCCGTGGTCATCGCCACCGACTGGATCGGCCTCTCCGGCGGGGACCTCCAGACCCTCATCGCGCAGGTGGTCCCGAACATCAACCGGGTCACCCTGGTCACCGACCGGCTGCTTCAGTCCCTGGTGAACAACCTCGCGCTCACGGAGCTCGCGGTGGGCGCGCTCAGCCGACACCCCCAGGTGCGCCCCGGCGCCGGCGACCTCGTCGACCCGTCGCGCGTGTACTACTACGGCGTGAGCCTCGGGGGGATCCAGGGCTCATCGCTGTTCTCGGTCTCTCGGCACATCTCCCGCGCGGTGGTGAGCGTGCCCGGGGGCTCGTGGTCCAACCTCCTCCCGCGCTCCACGGTGTACGGACCGATCAAGACCTTCGTCGATGTCCGTTATCCCGACCCCTTGTTGCAGGCGCAGTTCATCGCCCTGCTCCAGGGGCGCTTCGACCACACCGACGGCGCGAACCTCGCGACCCTCGCGTTCCGCGACACCCTCTCGGACGCGCCGCGCGGGCGGCGGATCATCCTCCAGGAGGCCATCGGCGACTGCCAGGTGCCGAACTTCTCCACGCGCATCCTCGCCCGCGCGTTCGGCGCGCAGCAGCTCACGCCCGCGGTCGAGACGGTCTTCGGGCTCACCGCCACCACCGCGCCCTCCGACGCCAGCGCCGCGCTCTCGCAGATCGCCCTGCCCGCGCTGCTCCGCGCGTACACGCCGCCGGACACCAACACCATCCCGTCGATGGACAACGGCACGCACTCCGACGCGGTGTCCACCCGCGCCGCGTACGGCCAGCTCCGCGCGCTCTTCCGCGACGGCGCCATCACCCAGCCCTGCGACGGCGCCTGCGACCCGGACTGATCGCCGCGCTATCATCCTCGGATGCGACCGCGCCTCGCGCTGCTCACCGCCCTGCTGCTGGCGCCCGCCACCGCGCGCGCGCAGGACTGGGACGTGGGCCCCGCGAGGCCGTCGCGCCCGTCGCG
>JAFLDQ010000070.1 GCA_017302355.1 Dechloromonas sp. | reverse complement strand
CGCGTTCCTTGAGGCCGGCGTCGATGCCGGCAAGCGCCCGGTCGCGCCAGCGTTCGAGCTTGTATATCGGCACCGACACCTCGCGCGAGACGGCATCGACCGGCTCGCCGCGCAGCAGGCGCAGCACAACTCCCTTCTTCCGTCCCGCCGACCACCGCTTCACCTCGGCGGCCGCACCGGGCTCGCCTCCAGTCGCGCTACGCGCTCCTTCCGGCAAGCCCGGCGCAACCCCTTCCACCTTCCACTCATTCGGCATTTCAAGTCCCTTTCTCTTGACACGGTTTTACCCCAAATTCGTGTACAGAAAAATCGGGGTCGGCGCACCGGCAACCGGATTCCTTCCGATGCTGGCGACACCTCCAGGCGCGGTCGTCTTGTACGGAGCCGCGGGTTGCCCGGATGCCGGCATCCCGATATAGTGCCTGCGTTCCGTGGGAGAGCGCAGCGCGAGCTGCCGCCGAAGGCGCAAATCCACCCGAAAACGCTCAGGCAAAAGGACCGCGGAATCAGTAGCCTGGCTGCTGCAACTCTGGAGAGTGGTGAAGACCGTCGCGGTCGACATCCACCGATGGGGCAAATCTCTCAGGTATCGAGGACAGAGGGGTGAAGCGCAAGAAACCGTTCTTTCGTTTCACCCCCTTTTTCGTTTCCAGAATCGACGTTAACTAACGTACGCAAAGGATTGATATGCTGAGGAAAACAGTGCTCAATGCCGCCCACCGCGCGCTCGGCGCCCGGATGGTCGATTTCGGTGGCTGGGACATGCCCGTCAATTACGGCTCGCAGATCGAGGAGCACCATGCCGTGCGCAGGGACTGCGGCATGTTCGATGTCTCGCACATGTGCCCGGCCGATGTCGCCGGTCCCGACTGCCGCGCTTTCCTCTCCCGTCTCGTCGCCAACGATGTCGCCAAGTTGCAGGCTTCCGGCAAGGCGCTCTACTCCGCCATGCTCAACGACGCCGGCGGCGTCATCGACGACCTGATCATCTACTTCCTGGGCGAAACGCGCTTCCGCATCGTCATCAACGCCGGCACCGCCGAGAAGGACCTGGCGTGGATGCGGGCCAAAGCGGTCGAATGGCAGTTGGACGTGACGATCACCCCGCGCCGCGAAGGCGACGACGCGCTCGCCATCATCGCCGTGCAGGGCCCCAACGCACGTGCGAAGGTCTGGCGGGTGCTGCCGCAGGTCAGGGCCGCGACCGAAAGCCTGAAGTCTTTTTTCGCCGCCGAAGTCGACCGGTACTTCATCGCCAGCACCGGCTACACCGGAGAAGACGGCTTTGAAATCATGCTTCCAGCGACGGAAGCTCAAGTGATTTGGCAGAAGCTCAAGGACGCCGGCGTCGCTCCCTGCGGTCTTGGCGCCCGTGACACGCTGCGCCTCGAAGCCGGCATGAACCTCTACGGCCAGGACATGGATGAAACCGTCTCGCCGCTCGACGCCGGCCTTGCCTGGACCGTCGCCATGCACGGCGACCGCGATTTCGTCGGGAAATCGGCGTTGACCGCGGCAGGCCAGCAAAAGCAGTTCCTCGGCCTCATCCTGCTCACCAAAGGCGTGCTGCGCGGACACCAGACAGTCATTACGAAACAGGGAATTGGAGAGATAACTTCAGGCAGTTTCTCACCAACATTGCAGCAATCCATCGCCCTCGCCCGCCTGCCGATGGGGGTCGCCATCGGCGACGAAGTCGACGTCGACATCCGTGGCAAACTGCTCAAGGCTAGGGCCGTCAAACCCGTATTCGCCCGCAACGGCAAGAGCTTGGTCTGAAGCTTTAGAACCATTTTATATGTCTATAATGGGCATATTAAATAGACACAAAAAGGGCCTGCCATGAACTGGAACGTCGCCCAAGCCAAGCAGCGTCTCTCGGAAATCATCCGTGAAGCCGCCCGCGAGCCACAAGTGATCTATAACCGCAACCGGCCGGTGGCGGCGGTGATTGCTGCGGACGAACTGGCGGCGTATCGGGCGTGGAAAGCCGCGAACGATGTGCAACCGCGCAAAACGCTCGCCGAGTCGTTCGCGGAACTGCGCCGCATCCTGCAGGAGGAGGGTCGCGATGGCCTCGACATCCCGCCGCGCACCACGCGCCCCAATGCTTTCGCGCAAATGCTGGAGGAAGAAGGCTTGCTCGCCGATTCGCCAGAGTCCGGCCGGCCGTGAATTTCCTGCTCGACACCAACATCGTCAGCGAGCTTGCCCGCGTTCACCCGAATGCCGACGTGCTCGCCTGGGCGGGCCAAGTCACGACGCACGGGATCAGCGTTGTGACCATCGAGGAAATCTGCAACGGACTGGCGGCCAACCCGTCGCGGAGGATCGAAGCCTTCATGAGAGCATTCTTTGCCGGCGAGACCTGCTACCCGGTCACTTCCGACATCGCGACCCGTGCCGGCAATCTTCGCGGAAGCTTCAAACGTCGGGGCCTCGTGCGCGAGCAGGCCGACATGCTGATCGCCGGCACCGCACAGGCCCACGGCCTCACCCTGGTCACCCGCAACGTTCGCGATTTCGACGGCTGCGGCATCCCCCTGCTCAACCCCTTTATCCCGGAAGAAAGCTGACCTCATGCAAGGCCAACTGTTTTCTTCCGACTTCCTGCTGCGCGGCATCGCCGAAACCGAGGCTTGGCAAGCCTTGGCGGAAAGTGAGATCGACACCTTCATCGCCGATCTGCAAAGCCATTTCTCCGGTTTCAACACGGACAGCACTCTGAACGAAGCACAAACCGAGGATGAACTGGTCGCGCCTGTCATCGACAGGTTGGGCTGGCGGGACGGCTGGATTTCCCAAGTCAACCTCTCGGAAAGCGGACGAGAGGATGTTCCGGATTTCCTGCTCTTCCCCAATCAGGAAGCAAAGAAACGCGCCCTTGCCGTAACCGACGATCAGCGCTCCAGGCACGGGATAGCCCTGCTTGAAGCCAAGCGCTGGCTGCGCCCGCTTGACAGGCGGGAAGAGGCCGCCGGCGCGAAGGCCCGCAAGCGCTTCGATTTCGGCACCCCCTCCACGCAGATGCTGCGCTACCTGTCGCGCGCCGACGTCATGAGCGACCGGGCGGTCAAGTGGGGCATCCTGACCAATGGCGCGGTATGGCGGCTCTACTGGCAAGATGCCCGCTCCCGCGCCGAAGATTTCTTCGAGATCAATCTCGCGGCCTTGCTCGGCGTCGGCGGCATCCCGGCCGAACTCGACGATTTTGAGACACGGCACGGCCTCAGGCTGTTTCTTCTCTTTTTCGGGCGCAACGCCTTCCTGCCGCAGCCCTGGGACAGCGAACGACGAACCTTCCATGCCATTGCCCTGGCCGAAGCGCGGCGCTACGAAGAAACCGTTTCCGCACACCTGGGCCAGCGCGTCTTTAGCGAAATATTCCCGGCTCTCTGCGCCGCCATTGCCGCCGAAGACCGACAGGCGGAGAAAGACCGTCGCGGCGAGTACGCTTCCGCCTATCTGGACGATTTGCGTGAAGCCGCGCTGGTCCTGCTTTACCGTCTGCTCTTCCTGTTCTACGCCGAAGATCGGCGGCTGCTCCCGGTCAACGACCCGCGCTACGCCGATTACTCGCTGACCAGGCTACGCGACCAGATTGCCGAAGCCATAGACAAGGGCAAAGCCCTGGCCAGCCGCATCCACAATTATTGGAGCCAGCTCGGCAACCTGTTCACCCTCGTCGCCGAAGGCGATGACACGCTTGGCATGCCCGCCTACAACGGCGGCCTGTTCGATCACGGGCGTTCGGCCATTCTGGCCCGCGTCAAGCTGCCCGATGCGCGGCTCGCGCCAATCATCGACGCCCTCTCGCGGCGCACCGAAGGCCTGCTCAAGGCGCGCATCAACTACCGCGACCTGTCGGTCATCCATTTGGGCAGCGTCTATGAACGCCTGCTCGAATACCGCCTGGAACATGAAGAAGGCGAGTTGCGGGTGAACAAGGCCAGTTTCGCGCGCAAGGGTAGCGGCAGCTATTACACCCACGACGCGCTGGTCCGCGTCATTCTCGACGAAGCAGTCGGCCGCCTGCTGACCGAAAGGCAAGCCGCTTTCGACACCCTGCTCAACAAGTACCACAAGAAGACGGAACTCAAGCCCTACGAATGGGACCGCCTTGACGCCGCCGATCCGGCGAGTCGGTTTCTGTCGCTCAAGATTTGCGATCCGGCGATGGGCAGCGGTCATTTCCTCGTCGCGCTGGTCGACTGGCTAGCCGACCGGGCGCTTGAAGCGGCGCAGGGCGCGGCCAATGCGGTCAATGCCTGCGCCTTCGCCGCTCACCTCGAAGAACAAGGTCGCCCATGGTCATCGCCCATGGTCATTCGTATCGCCGACATTCGCCGGCGCATACTCAACGCCGCCGACGAACATGGCTGGGCCATCGACCGCCGGCAACTCGACGACCGCCACATCATCCGGCGGATGATCCTCAAGCGCGTCGTCTTCGGCGTAGACAAGAACCCGATGGCCGTCGAGCTGGCCAAGGTCGGCCTTTGGCTGCACACCTTCACGGTCGGCGCGCCACTTTCGTTTCTCGACCATCACCTGCAATGCGGCGATTCCCTGCACGGCGAATCGATCGCCGCCGTGCGCTCCGGGCTGGCCAAGCTCGGCACCCTGTTCCAGGAAGGCGAAATGACGCGCCTGACCATCGCCGCGCAAAGCCTGGAATCGGTCGCCGAACTGACCGACACCAGTATTGCCGAAGCCCACGAGTCGAAGCGCCTGGCCGACGAGGCGCACTCCTGCCTGCGTCCCATCCATGCTCTGCTCGACTTCTGGCGAGGCTTGCGCTGGATCGTTCCCGGCTGGCCGACGGCCAAGCCGGCAAAGCTCAAGGACGAGGCCATCCAGGCGGGGCTCGCCGAACTCTTCTCGGGCCGGTACAACCTCAGTCTGGTCGCCGAAAGCGGTCGCGTAGGCGGCGAGGACGAAAGCGATGAAACACTGCTTGCGGTCAACGCGCTCCTGAACCGCATTTTCATGCTGGCCCGCCGCGAGCGTTTCTTTCATTGGCAGACGGCCTTCCCCACCGTCTGGCAGAACGGTCAGGGCGGCTTCGACGCGCTGATCGGCAATCCGCCCTGGGATCGCATCAAGTTGCAGCAAGTCGAATGGTTTGCCGAGCGCAAACCGGCCATTGCCCTGCAAGCGCGCGCCGCCGACCGCAAGGCGCTGATCGAACAGGAAGCCAGGCGCAAGACCCGCCTCTGGCGCGACTACCAGGCGGCGCAGGAAGCCGCCGAAGCCGGCGCCCGCGTGCTGCGCGAATGCGGAGATTTTCCGCTGCTCTCCGGCGGCGACACCAACCTCTACAGCCTGTTCGTCGAGCGCGCCGCCGCGCTGGCGATGGATAACGGCATCGTCGGCCTGCTCTGTCCCTCCGGCATCGCCGCCGACAAGGGCGCGGCGCCGTTCTTCCGTACGCTGAGCGAAGCGGTTGAGGGCCGGGGTAGCCGGCTCGCCGCGCTCTATGACTTTGAGAACCGCAAGGTCTTCTTCCCCGATGTTCATGCCAGCTTCAAGTTTTGCACCCTGGTCTTCGGCAACGACGGTCGGCGCTTTCCGCAGACGCGCTCCGCTTTCTACCTGCATGACGTGGCCGAACTGGCTGAGCCGCAACGTGTCTTGCACCTTTCCGGCGCCGATTTCCTGCTCCTCAACCCCAACACCGGCGCCGCTCCCGTCTTTCGCAGCCAGCGCGACGCCGAATTGACGCTGGCCATCTACCGCCGCCATCCGGTGCTGGTTGACCGCTCCGGCGGCAGCGAAAAGCGCGCCTGGCCGGTGCGTTACGTTCGCATGTTCGACATGACCAACGACTCGCACCTCTTTCTAAGAGCACGTGGCGAGAACTGCCTGCCGCTCTACGAGGGCAAGATGGTGCAGATGTACGACCATCGCGCCGCCGATGTCGTGGTCAACAAGGACAACCTGCACCGCGCCGCGCAGCAGGAATGCATTCAGGATGCCTTGAAGGAACAGTCCGACCGCTATCCGGCGCCGCAATACTGGGTCGCAAAGGAAGAAGTTGACAAGGTTCATGCCGGTGAATGGGCGCTGGGGCTTAAGGATGTTACAGCCCCCACCAATGTTCGAACAATGATTGCAGCCATTGTGCCCGCCGCCGCCTTCGGTAATACACTCCCCTTGTTGGCAATTGATGATGCCAAAATCGCGGTATTGATCCTGGCCAACCTGAACAGCTTCGCTTTCGATTTTCTGGCCCGTCAGAAGGTCCAAGGGCAGCATCTCAACTGGTACATTCTCGAACAGATCCCCGTCATCGCCCCCGCCGCCTACGAAGCCGAGATCGGCGGCGTCAGGATTGCCGATTTCATCCGCAACGAAGTGCTGGCGCTCTCGTACACCGCCCACGACCTCGCCCCCTTCGCCCGTGACCTCGGCTACGTCGACGAACAGGGTGCGGTCAAGCCGCCTTACCTCTGGAGCGCCGCCGACCGCAAACAGCGCATGGCCCGCCTCGATGCGCTTTTTTTTCACCTCTACGGGCTGTCGACCGCAGAAGCCGACTACATTCTGTCCACTTTCCCCATCGTCGCCCTGCATGACCAGAAGGCACACGGCAAATTCCTCACCCGCGACCTGATTCTTGCCCAGATGGAAGCCATCGCCGATGGCAAACTGATCCATGCCGATTTGCCGATTGCCGCAGGCGAGTTGCCGAGCGGCCAAACCTTGCAAGGATAGTCATGATTACCCGCTTCAGGATTGAAGGTTTCAAGCGACTTCACAGCGCCGAAATCGAGCTGGGACCGGTGTCGGTCCTGATCGGGCCAAACAATTCCGGCAAGACAACCGCCTTGCAGGCGCTGGCGCTGTGGGACATCGGTCGGCGGCGCTGGACGGAGAAGCGGGAAGGCAGTTCGCGGACCAAGCGGACCGGGGTGACAATCAATCGCCGCGACTTGTACGCTATTCCGACCCCCAGCGCCAAGCTCCTCTGGAATGACCTCCATACTCACGAACTCGACCGCAGCGATGGAAAACCCAAGACCGACAAGGTGCTGATCACGCTGGAGGCCGAAGGCCTCCATCTCGACCGCCCCTGGCGCTGTACGCTGGAGTTCTATTATGCCAATGAGGAATCCTTTTACTGTCGGGTCAAGGATGGGGAAAATGGCGGCATTCCGGCCGGCGTCGGTCAACACCCGATTGTCTTCCTGCCGCCGATGTCCGGCTTGGCAGCACGTGAACACCGCAAGGAACGCGGCGAAATAAGCGTTCTGATCGGTGAGGGGCAAACCGCCCAAGTATTGCGCAACCTGTGCTGGCAGCTTTTCGACCGCGAGGAGGATGCTGCCTGGAAGAACCTGTGTCGGCATATCCGCCATTTATTCCATATCGAACTGCAGGATCCGGTCTACATTCCGGAACGTTCGGAGTTGAGCCTGACCTACAAGGAAGCGAACGGCATCGCACTCGATATCTCATCTGCCGGACGCGGCTGTCAGCAGGTCTTGCTGCTGCTTTCATTCCTCCTGGCCAATCCCGGCGCCATACTCCTGCTCGATGAGCCGGACGCTCACCTGGAAATCCTGCGCCAGCGCGATGTTTACAATCTGCTCACCGACATCGCCGAAAGCAGCAATTCCCAAGTCGTCGCCGCCAGCCACTCGGAAGTGGTCCTGCAGGAAGCGGCCGAACGGGACGTTGTCATTGCCTTTGTCGGCAAACCGCACCGGATAGATACCCGAGCCCGTGGTCAAGTGAAGAAAGCCCTGGAAAGCATACGCATGGCAGACTATTACCTGGCCGAGCAGATGGGCTGGATGCTGTACTTGGAAGGATCTACCGATCTCGCCATTCTCCGGCGGCTGGCGGAACGACTGAATCACCCGGCAAACACGGTACTCCACGATGCCGTGCCGGTCATTTACCTCGGATCGAACAAGCCACAGGAGGCGCGCGAGCATTTCCAGGGATTGCGCGAGGCCAAGCCCGATCTGGTAGGTTTTGCCTTGTTCGATCGGCTGGAGAGGGAACTACACACCGGTTCCCAACTGCTGGAAAGAATGTGGTCGCGCCGCGAGATCGAGAATTACCTGGTGACGCCCGAAAGCCTACAAGCATTTGTCGTCCAGGATTTGAATGGTGACGACTTGTTGGATATCGCCGAGCGAGAGCATCGGCTGGCAACACTCAATCAATGCATCAAAGAACTTGTCAACGCCCTAGCATTGACGGGCAAGCCCGATCCGTGGGGGGACGAGATCAAGGTCACCGACGATTTTCTCGACCCACTCTTCAAGCTGTATTACGAGCGGATGAATACCCCCCAGCGCGTCTTCAAGCGAGATTATCATGGCCTGGCAGATGCGATCCCGCTTGCCGCGATACCCCCGGAAGTCACCCAGATACTAGATGCCGTCGTCGATACGGCACGTAATGCAAAGCCCGCCACTACCGATTGATTTCTGCCCACTGGAGATAACCATGTCCAACGTCCCCGCCAACCTCAAGTACGCCGCCTCGCACGAATGGATGCTGCTCAACGCCGACGGCTCGGTCACCGTCGGCATCACCGACCACGCCCAGGAAGCGCTGGGCGACCTCGTCTTCGTCGAGCTGCCGGAAGCCGGCGTCCATTACGACGCCGGGACGGAAATCGCCGTCGTCGAGTCGGTGAAGGCCACCGCGGATGTATACGCGCCGATCGCCGGCACCGTCACCGAGGTCAACCAGGCCGCCGCCGACGCGCCGGAAACCGTCAATCAGGACGCCTATGCCGCCTGGCTGTTCCGGATGATCCCCGACAACGCCGCCGACCTCGACCAGATGCTCGACGCCGCCGGCTACCAGGCCGTCGCCGACGCGGCCTGAACGCCAAAAATATCTGCCCCTCCCCCTTCAAGGGGAGGTTGGGAGAGGGAGGGGTTCCCGGCTTGCGCCATGACCCATCCCCACCCCGGCCCTCCCCTTGAAAGGGAGGGAGTCAGGAAATCGCTGCAAACAACCGTTTTCAAGGATTCCCATGCCGTTGAATCTTCCCCTTTCAGCCCTTGAACAGCACGACGAGTTCATCGGCCGTCACATCGGCCCCTGCGCCACCGAGATCTCCGCCATGCTGGCCGCCATCGGCGCCGCCAGTCTCGACGACCTGATCGACCAGACCGTTCCCGCCGCCATCCGCCTGCCCGCCGATCTGCCGCTGCCCGCCCCGCGTCGCGAACACCAGGCGCTCGCCGACCTCAAGGCCATCGCCGGCAGGAACGCGATCAACAAGTCGTGCATCGGCATGGGCTATTACGACACGCTGACGCCAACGGTCATCCTGCGCAACGTCATGGAGAATCCCGGCTGGTACACCGCCTACACGCCCTACCAGGCCGAAATCGCCCAGGGCCGCCTGGAGGCGCTGATGAATTTCCAGCAGATGGCCGTCGATCTGACCGGCCTGGAGATCGCCAACGCCTCGCTGCTCGACGAGGCGACCGCCGCCGCCGAAGCGATGGCCATGGCGCGCCGGGTGTCCAGATCGAAGTCCAACCGTTTCCTCGTCGATGCCGCCTGTTTCCCGCAGACCATCGACGTCGTCCGGACGCGCGCCGCCTACTTCGGCTTCGAGCTGGTGGTTGCCGCGGTCGACAGCCGGAAGGACCAGGATTTCTTCGGCGCCCTGCTCCAGTACCCGGACGACAGCGGCGAGGTCCGCGACCTGACCGAGGTCATCGCCGGCCTCAAGGCCAGGGGCGCGACCGTCGCCGTCGCCAGCGACCTGATGGCGCTGGTCCTGCTGAAGTCGCCGGGCGCGATGGGCGCCGACATCGCCCTCGGCTCGAGCCAGCGTTTCGGCGTCCCGATGGGCTTCGGCGGCCCGCACGCCGCCTTTTTCGCCACGCGCGAGGCCTTCGTCCGCTCGATGCCGGGCCGCATCATCGGCGTCTCGAAGGACGCGCGCGGCAAGACCGCCTACCGCATGACGCTGCAGACGCGCGAACAGCACATCCGCCGCGAGAAGGCCAATTCCAACATCTGCACCTCGCAGGTGCTGCTCGCCAACATGGCCGGCTTGTACGCCGTCTATCACGGCGCCCAAGGGTTGCGCCTGATCGCCGGCCGCATCCATCGCCTGACCGCGATCCTCGCCGAAGGGCTCAAGCGCGCCGGTATCCGCGTGCTGACCCGACAGTACTTCGACACCATCCACTTCGACCTCGGCGCCCGTGCCGAAGCGGTCTATCGGGAAGCGCTGGCAGCCGGCTACAACCTGCGCCGCGTCGCCGCCGGCGTGCTCGGCATCTCCTTCGACGAAACCACCACGCGCCACGACGTCGCCGTCCTCTTCAGGCTGATCGCCCGGGTCACCCTCGACGTCGCCGCGATCGACGCCCAGGTCGCCGCCGCCGACCCGGCGCTGCCGGCCGCCCTGTTCCGCGGCGACGCCATCCTGCAACACCCGGTGTTCAACACCCACCACACCGAGCACGAGATGCTGCGCTACCTGAAGTCGCTGCAGAACAGGGATCTGGCGCTCGACCACTCGATGATCTCGCTCGGCTCGTGCACGATGAAGCTCAACGCCACCAGCGAGATGATCCCGGTCACCTGGCCGGAATTCGGGCGCATCCACCCGTTCGCCCCGCGCGACCAGGTGCAGGGCTACCACGAGATGATCCGCGGTCTGGGCGAATGGCTGAAGACCGTCACCGGCTTCGACGCCGTCTGCCTGCAGCCGAACTCCGGGGCGCAGGGCGAATACGCCGGTCTGGTGGCGATCGCCCGCTATCATGCCAGTCGTGACGAAGACCACCGCGATGTCTGCCTGATCCCGAAATCGGCGCACGGCACCAATCCGGCCACCGCCCAGATGTGCAACATGCAGGTCGTCGCCGTCGATTGCGACGAGCATGGCAACGTCGATGCGGTCGACCTCGAAAACAAGGCGAAATTGCATGCGCCCAGGCTGGCCTGCCTGATGCTCACCTATCCGTCGACCCACGGCGTGTTCGAGGAAGCCGTGCGCGACCTCTGCGCCATCGTGCACCGCCACGGCGGCCAGGTGTACATGGACGGCGCCAACCTCAACGCCCAGGTCGGCCTGACCTCGCCCGGTTTCATCGGCGCCGACGTCAGCCACATGAACCTGCACAAGACCTTCGCCATTCCGCACGGCGGCGGCGGACCGGGCGTCGGCCCGATCGGCCTCAAGGCTCATCTGGCGCCGTTCATGGCCAACCACATCGTCGCCCCCATCGACGGTCCGCACAGCGGCCAGGGGGCGGTTGCCGCCGCGCCCTTCGGCTCGGCCTCGATCCTGACCATCTCCTGGATGTACCTCGCCATGCTCGGCGGCGCCGGCGTCAGGAAGGCCACGCAAGTCGCCATCCTCAACGCCAACTACGTCGCCACCCGGCTGCAGGCGCACTACCCGGTGCTCTATGTCGGGAAGAACGGGCGCGTCGCCCACGAGTGCATTCTCGACATCCGCCCGCTCAAGGCCGCAACCGGAGGAAACGCGGGCATCGCCGAAATCGACATCGCCAAGCGCCTGATGGACTACGGTTTCCACGCGCCGACGGTGTCCTTCCCGGTCGCCGGAACGATCATGGTCGAGCCGACGGAATCGGAGTCGAAAGCCGAACTGGACCGTTTCATCGACGCGCTGATCGCCATCCGCGAGGAAATCCGCCAGGTCGAGAACGGCGTCTGGCCGGCCGCCGACAACCCGCTGAAGAACGCCCCGCATACCCAGGCGGATGTCGTCGATGCCGGCTGGAGTCACCCGTACAGCCGCGAACAGGCGGTCTTCCCGCTGCCCTGGGTGCGAAGCAACAAGTTCTGGCCGAGCGTCAACCGCATCGACGACGTCTACGGCGACCGCCACCTCAACTGCGCCTGCCCGCCGCTGGAAGCCTACGCGTCGGAGAGCGTGGAAAAGTGAGCGAGGCGAGTGCGGCGCAAGGCGCCCGGCGCACAGCGACGGGACATGCCTTCCCGGCAGGCGAGGAAGCGAGCACCGGGCAACGCCGCGCCGTGCCGCCGCAGCCGCTTTTGCGCGCTCTCCGCGACTGATGGCGGTCGAGTTCCCGGCGATCGTCAGATGGCCCGACGTCCCGGCCTGTTACGGCTGGCTGTCGCTCGACCGGCGCGGTGAATGGCGGCTGCAGGGCGAACGCATCACGCACGGCGGCCTGATCGCCTTCATCAACCGCCAGTACGGTTGCGATGACTCCGGCTGCTGGTTCGTGCGGAACGGCCCGCAACGGGTTTTCGTCAGCCTGGCCTGCACGCCGTGGGTATTCCGGCACGAAGGCGGCGGCTTCGTCAGCCAGACCGGGGCGGCGAGTGGCGCGCTGCGGTCGCTTCATCTCGATGAAGACGGCAGCATTCTGCTCGAAACCGAACTCGGCATCGGCCTCCTCGATGACCGCGATCTGGCCGGCTTTCTTGCCCGGTGTCACGACGCGGCGGGCTGCCCGGCCGGCGAAAGCGCCTTTCTCGAACTGATGAACGGCGGGTCCGGGCGGGTTTTCTGGCAAGGTCTGGCGGTCGCGCCGATCGCTGCGGTCGACGTGCCGGAACGCTTCGATTTCCGGCGACATCCGCATCCGCCGGAAGTCGCATCGCGAGGAGCGGGGCGCCGTTGACCGGGGTCGATCCGGCGGTTGATACTGGAACCATGCTGCTGAATTTCCTCCCCGTTCTCGACGCCATCCTGGTCGTGGCGGTATCGCTGCGGATCTTTTCGCGGCGCTCGGCGCACGGGACGGCGGTCGCCTGGCTGTTGCTGGTCATCCTGCTCCCGGGTATCGGCGCCCTGATGTATCTGCTGATCGGCGAGCGGCGTCTCGGCCGGGTCTGGATGCAGCGGGCGCTGGCGCTGCGCCCGCAGGTGCTCAACTGGGCGGAACGCATTCCGGCCGCCAGCGTCGCCTCGCCGTCGCGGCTCTCCAGCGGCGGCGAAAGCGTCAGCCGCCTGGCGCAGACCGCGGTCGGGCTGCCGCTGATGAGCGGCCACCGCCTGCAACTGCTCGCCGACAGCGAATCGATCATGCGCGCCATGATCGCCGACATCGACGCGGCGCTTTCCTCGGTCCACATGGAGTTCTACATCTGGAGCGCCGGCGGCTTCGTCGATGACCTGATCGCGGCGCTCGTGCGCGCCGCACGGCGCGGCGTCGCCTGCTCGACGCTGATGGATTCGCTCGGCAGCCGGCCGTTCTTCAAGAGCGAAGACTTCCATCGTCTGCGCGAGGCCGGGGTCAACGTCGTCGAGATGCTGCCGGTCAACCCGCTGCGCGCGCTTTTCGTCCGCTTCGACCTGCGCGACCACCGCAAGATCGCCGTCATCGACCGCCGGATTGCCTACCTGGGCAGCATGAACATCGCCGATCCGCGCTTCTTCAAGCAGGATGCCGGGGTCGGCGAGTGGGTGGACGCCATGGCGCGGATCGAAGGACCGGCCGCCTGGGTGCTGGAAGCAGTCTCGCTCTCGCTGACCTCGCTGCAGACCGGCGGCGATTTCGCGCCGCTGCCGCCTCCCGACCTGCCGCCCGCCGGACCGGGCCACGTCCAGATCTTCCCCTCCGGACCGCAGACCTCGCGGGTGCGCATCGACGCCTTGCTGCTGACGGCGATCTACGCCGCCCGCCGCGAAATCGTCCTGACGACGCCCTATTTCGTTCCCGGCGAGGCGCTGCTGACCGCCCTGCGCTCGGCCGCGCTGCGCGGCATCCGGGTCGTCCTGATCGTTCCCGAAAAGATCGACTCGCGTCTGGTGCGCTACGCCAGCGAAGCCTACCACGAGGATCTCCTCGAAGTCGGGGTGACCATCCTGCAGTTCCGCGACGGACTGCTGCACACCAAGAGCATGGTCGTCGACGATGAATTCACCGTCTTCGGCACGGTCAACCTCGATTTCCGCAGCTTCGAGCTGAATTTCGAGGTTTCGCTGATCGCCTACGATCACGAATTCTCGGCGACGACGCGGGCCCTGCAGCGCGATTACGAAGCCCGCTCGCATCGCCTGGAACTCGCGGCGTGGCGCGCCCGCCCGCGCGGGCGGCGTCTGCTCGAAAACGCGGTACAGATGATGAGTCCGCTGCTCTAGCCTTCCGGCCGGCTGCCGGCATGCTCGCGGTTCCAGGCGGCGACCTCGGGCAGCGCGTCGGCGCCGCCATCCAGCAACGCGGCATTGGCCTTGAGCAGCAATTTACGCTGGCGGGCGGTGAGCGTGGCCGGGAAGACCGGCTCGAGACGCACGATCAGATCGCCGGCCGGATGCCGGCCGCGCCCGGGATAGCCCTTGCCGGGTAGCCGCACTTCGCGCGCCGCGGGCGCTCCGGGGCCGAGGGTCAGCGGAACGGCCTTGTTCAACGTCGGCAGGCGGATTTCGTCGCCGGCGATGAGGGCCAGCGCGCTGACCGGCATGGCAAACTGGAGATCGCGCCCGCGCAACCGGAAGAGCGGATGGCTGCGAATGACGATGGTCAGATAGAGGTCGCCGGCCGCCAGTTCGCCGGTCGCCGGCTCGCCCTGGCCGGCGAGGCGCAGGTCGTCGCCCGGCAGCATGCCCGCCGGCACGCTGATCCTGAGGCTGACCCGCCCAAGCTCGCGCCCGCTGCCGGCGCAATCCGGACAGATCCGTTCGCTGAAGAAGCCGCGCCCGGCGCATTCGCCGCAGGTCGCCAGCACGCGCTTGGCGTCGCGCACCCGGCCGCTGCCGTGACACGCCGCGCAAAACCGCGTCCGGGTGATCCCGCTCTCGCCGCTGCCGTCGCAGGTTCCGCACGGCCTGCCGCGCGTCACTTCGACCGTGCGCCGGCAGCCGAAGGCCGCCTGTTCGAGACTGACGTCGAGGTTCAGGCGGATATCCGCCGCCAGTCTGTGGGCGGCCGCGGGCGGATCGTCGGGCGCCGGGATTTCCGCCTCTCCGTCGCCGTCGACCGCGACCAGCTGTTCATAGGCCGCGCGGATCTGCCGGAAACGCTCGGGCGCCGACGGATCGCCATTGCGGTCGGGGTGCCAGCGCATGGCCAGCCGGCGGTAGGCGCGCTTCAGTTCGGCGGGCCCGGCATCCGGCGCGAGGCCGAGGACCGAATGGGGATCGTGGTTCATGTTCGGGAGTTCACACGCCCGGCGCATCCAGGCCGCGGCACGATGTCCGCGATCAGGTTGCAGATCAGCTTCGCAGTCATGCCATGGCGATCCCAGTCCGGGTTGTATTCGGCTACTTCCAGGGCGCGCATCCGGGCGTTCGTCTCCCGTCGTGGATTGCCCAGCGGCCGGCTACAACCGAACGGCCCCTTTTCAAACCGCGCCGCCTATTCCTTCTTGATCTTCTTCAAGCCAAGGTAGAGGCTGAGCGCGGCAATCACCAGGGCCAGCGCCGAACCAAAGCCGAGAATGTCGCCGTCGCCGCTCCATGCCACCGCCTCGCGCAGAAACAATACGGCAAGCACCGCGATGACGACGCTGACCAGGTTGGCCTTGACGTCCTCGAAATCCTGAACCACCAGCCAGCGCGGCAAGGGCAAGCGGTCGTCCACGAACAGCGTGAACAGACCGACGCTGATCATGTACATGGCGATGCCGATCAGGAAGATGTCGACCGCCTCGATCAACCCCACCGCGAGGCTTTTCACGTCCTTGGGCAATACCGCGCCACCATGAACGATGTCGACCAGCATCGTGATCAGTGCAACCGCCTCGTAAAGCATCAGCCCCACCGAGGCGACGAAGGTGCCGACGATCGGGACGAGAACGATATGACGGGTCGATGCAAACAGGCGAAGCAACATGGATTGGCCCTCAGTAACTGGAAACCGTTCATCACGGACAGGCCGCCAAGGCTATCCGAAATCCCGCCACGCGGGCAAGGCCCGAGGTACCGCAAGTGGCGGCTGTTGCGGTCGACGGCCCAAGAAGCATGAAAATGCAAGAAGCGCCTGGACCCGCTGCCCGCAACTACTCCAACGTCCATACCGACATCGCCCGCCTCATCGACCTCGAAATGGTCGAGCGAACAGACGGCGACATGATCCAGGTTCCCCTTCGACAACGTCGAGCTTCATTTCCGGCTCGCGCAAGCCGCCTGATGCGCCAAGTAAAGGGGCAGAGAAGCAGTTGCCTGGTCTTCATCAATTAAGTGCTTCTGGCCCCTATCGACCCAATCCTCGTGACTTAGCACCATGTCATGGTGTGAATTTGTAGGCATGAGACTTGTGTGGTTTGGGTTGAACAGGTCGAGGTCGGCTGCGATTGGGGATGAATCTTTGAAGGTTCAGGGCGATTTCGGAGAAGAGTTGGGCGACGATGCGGGTGGTCAGGCGCAGGCGGCCGGCGAGCACGCGCGGCAGGAGGCGGCGCAGATGCGAGAAGGCGAGCGTGCGGTTGATGCGCCAGGGCGACTCCGGTTCGATGATCTGCTCGGTC
>JAFLDQ010000007.1 GCA_017302355.1 Dechloromonas sp. | reverse complement strand
ATCGAGGCTTCCCGCAAAGCAGCACGCTTTATTCGTTTCTGTGATGCGTTCAATATTCCTATCGTCACTTTCGTCGATGTTCCTGGCTTCCTTCCCGGCACAGACCAAGAATGGAACGGCATTATCACTCACGGCGCAAAGCTTCTTTACGCCTACGCAGAGGCAACAGTTCCCAAAGTAACGGTCATCACTCGAAAAAACTACGGCGGCGCATACTGCGTGATGAGCTCGAAACATCTTCGAGGTGACATTAACCTCGCGTACCCAACAGCCGAAATTGCAGTCATGGGCGCCGATGGCGCGGTGAATATCATTTTCCGCGAAGCGATGAAAAAAGCAAAAGACCCAGTCGCGGAAAAAGCACGCCTGGTTGCCGATTACGAAGAAAAATTTGCGAACCCTTACGTTGCTGCAGAACTTGGCTACATTGATGAAGTGATCGAACCTGCGATGACCCGCCGTCGCATCATCGACTCCCTTGAGATGTTGAAGAATAAGCGCGACACAAATCCACCGAAAAAACACGGCAACATTCCTCTTTAATCGCAAATTGATTAGCTGGAGCATTTGAAAATGGCTGAAAAACCAATGTTTAAAAAAGTTCTGATCGCCAATCGTGGCGAAATCGCCCTTCGCGTCATTCGTTCGTGTCGCGAGCTCGGAATTTCTTCGGTCGCCGTTTACTCGGATGCCGACAGAAACTCCTTGCACGTTGTTCTTGCCGACGAGGCTTACAATGTGGGCCCTGCGCCTTCGAAGGATTCTTACCTCAACCTTGACCGCATCATGGGCTGAGGTTTTTTACGTTTTCCGCGAAACGCACACAATCGCGCCAGGACGCGTTAAAAAAGCCGGGTGGCTACCTTGGTGTTCCCGGAAAAAGATAGCCTTTATTTAACGGTACTTAACGCCGGATACTCAAGGAAAAATTTTGATTTTATGGATTGGGATCATGGCGCTTTGCCACATTTCCCCCGGTGACGCCCTGCCAACCCCGGTGCTGCCACAAAAAACAGTCGGTCGACGGGCAGTCGCGAATGGCCAGCTTTGTGGTGTGCGAATTACGCTCCTGCTCGTTGTGGCAGTTGTGGTAGCAGTACGCGGCAATGGCCAGCTTGGCGCTGGTTGGAGAGGTCCGCGATTTTTCGCCAGGACTCGCGGCGGGTCTTCCGTTCGGCATCATCGTTCTCCGTGGGGTGAGTGCATGGGATTGTATCGCATGAAATCGTTGTTATGGCGCGCGCCGTGAGCGATCCGGATCCTCTGGCCTTCAGCTTCAACACTCCGTTCCGGGAGCAGGTCGAGTTCTTCCGCCAGAAGCTCAACCTGCCGACCGAGCACTGGGACGACATCCTGCGCGCCGCGCATGACCGCGCCTTCATCGTCGCCGGCGCGATGAAGGCCGATCTGCTCGCCGATCTGCGCGGCGCCGTCGACAAGAGCATCGCCGAGGGCCGGTCGCTCGGCGAGTTCCGCAAGGAATTCGCCGCCATCGTCGGCAAGCACGGCTGGCAGGGCTGGACGGGCGAGGGCAGCCCGGCCGGCTTCGCCTGGCGCACCAGGGTGATTTACCAGACCAACCTGGCCACCAGCTACGCCGCCGGCCGCTACCGCCAGCTGACCGACCCGGAACTCCTCCAGCTGCGCCCCTACTGGCGTTACAAGCACGCCGACAACGTCGCCAACCCGCGCCAACAGCACGTCGCCTGGAACGGCCTGACCCTGGCGCACGACCACGATTTCTGGAAAACCCACTTTCCGCCCAACGGCTGGGGCTGCCACTGCCGCGTCGTTCCCGTCGGCCGCCGCGATTACGCCCAGGCCGAGGCCGCCGGCCTGACCGAGCCGCCGAAAGGCTGGGACGACTACCCCGAAGGCGGCGACCCGCCCGGCATCGCGCGCGGCTTCGGCTATGCGCCGGGGGCCAATACCCGCGCCGCCCTGCGCGATCTCGTCGACGCCAGGAAACTCAATCTGCCGCCCGAACTGGCGCGGGCGCTGGAGGCGGATGCGGCACGGGTGCTGGGGAGCTTCACGCGCTGGCAGCCGGAGCCAGGCGGCTCGTCAGGTAAGCACCCAGAATGACGCCTGTCAGTGCGCTTGCCGCCGCTAGCCATCCGGCAAACTTCATGGCGGCGAGTTCGGCCGGGTCGATTGCTCTGAACCGATCCCGCGCCGCCCCCTTGCGCTGCCCGTCGATGGCCTGGTCGATCAAGCCCTCCACGCCCCATTCGCTCATGATCGATCGTTCCGCAAAACCGCCATGTTAAAACAGGAAACGCCATGACCGCCTTTGCCATCACCGTCGCCGACAGCGAAGTCCGCGCCGCGCTCGATGCGCTGGCCGCCAGGGCCGGCAACCTGCGCCCCTTCCTGCACGCCATCGGCGAGGACATCATGGAGCGCGCCAAACAGCGCTTCGAGACCTCCACCGATCCGGCCGGCCGGCGCTGGCAGCCGAACGCGCGGGCGACCATCGAAGCCTTCATCGCCGGGCGCGGCGGTTTCGGCAAGCGGGGTATCAATAAAAAAGGCCAGGGGCTGGCGATGGGCAAGAAGCCGCTGATCGGCGAAACCGGCAGCCTGCGCCGCCAGTTCCACGTCCAGGCCAGCGCCAACGCGGTCACCGTCGGCAACAGCATGGCCTATGCCGCCATCCACCAGTTCGGCGGCAAGGCCGGGCGCGGGCGCAAGGTGACGATCCCGGCCCGCCCCTTCCTGCCCGTCACCGCCGGCGGCGACCTCTACCCGGCGGAAAAGGCGTTGATCCTCGACGCCCTCAACGACTACCTCGCCGGGCGATAAAAAACCCCGCCGCGGCGGGGTCGGTGGGCCGGGGCGCGGCGGCTAAAGCTGCTCCACCAGGCGGCCGGCCTGGGCGGCGCTCTCCTCGATCAGGCTGTTGAGTTCGTACAGGATCGCCTCCTTCTTCGGCCCGTCGGGCAGGCCGGAGCCGCTCATGACGAGCGACCAGGTAAAGGCCAGCAGGCGGCAGCGTTCGACCAGCATGGCCAGGTCATCGAGGCTGACCGGGCCGTCGCTGCGGCTCATGCCGCACCCCCTGCCGGCGCCGCCAGCGCCTTGGCCGGCGCCGACTGCATCTGCGCGCCGACCTGCCCGAGGGCGAGCGCCAGGCGGGCGTTATGGGCGTTGTTGAGGTAACGCTGGGCGATGCGCTCCTGCATCGCCGCCAGGCGCGCCTGCTCGACCGCCAGGTGGCGGGCGGCCACCGCTTCGATCAGTTCGTCGCCGCACTCCGGCGCCCCGGCGCCGAGCGAGAACTGGTACTTGCCGTAGAGCACCAGGCTCGCCGTGCTGCGCGAGATGCCCAGCGCCTTGCCGATGTCGGCGATATTGTGGCCGGCGACGAACATCTCCAGCGCCAGGCGCTCCTTGTGCCGGGTCATCTTCAGGCCGGGCAGGACGGGGCAAGGGGCGGGCGCGGCGACGGCCGGCTGCCGCAGCGCCTGCTCCAGGGCGTTGAAGGCGGCGATGTAGCGCTCCTTCCACAGCGCCGCCTGGTGGCCGGTGAACCCCATGCACAGGAAGACGAAACCGTCGCGGGTGATCTCGTACAGCGGGTAGGTCTTGCCGCGTTCGGTGGTGTACTCTGACTCCGCAAAATTGCGGAGTGAGAATTCCGGCGAGCAGTCGAGGTTGCGGATCGCCTTCAGTACATCGTCGTGCCGCCTGCCGAAGCGGTTGGAGATGTCGACCGAGGTGACGAACAGCCGGTCGCCGGCCTGATGGACGAGGGATTGCGTTGTGTGTGCCATGATGGCCTCCATGATGATTCGTTGACGGACCGCCCCACGCGGGGCGGCCGGGCACTTCAACACGGCATCATGACCGCTCGCAGCTTTTACCCGAAGGCTGTTGCATGACTGCGCACTGCCCGGCCATCGAAAAGCAATGGCCGTAAAAAATCCGCTGGGCTGACGGGAGCGGAACCGCATGATGAGGTGTGTTGAGCACCTGCCGCCAGTCTGCCACGGTCGACGGCCAATTTGCAAGGAATTTAACGCGCGCGCACAATCCGCCGGGCGTCAACGTCATGGATTGGAGATCGACCGGAAATGGGGCAAGATAAAAAAACGAACCCGCCGCCGCCGCCGCCTCGTCGTTCGCCGCGGCCATCGAGGACGAAGCCTTTCTGGCCCGCGTCAATCAGGGGGAGCGCTTCGGCAAGGGCGACGTGCTCAAGGTCGAGCTGCGCATCGTCCAGACCGGCGCCGCCGGCCGGATCAGCGCCGAGCGCATCGTGCAGCGGGTCATCGAGCACCGCGAAGCCGCTCGCCAGCAATCGCTGATCTGATCCTGCCGGGGTGTCGAACCCCGTCCCCCTGACCGCCCCGCCCCCCGCCGATCACAATCGGCGGCATGGCGAATACCAAACCCCTCCACATCTTCAGGCCCGGCCGGCATACCGCGATGAGCGGCGCTGCGCTGGAATTCTCCGAGGCCGATCTCGCCGCGTCCGCCGCGGCGTATGACCCGGCGCTGTCGGAAGCGCCCATCGTCGTCGGCCACCCGGCCACCGATGGCCCGGCCTACGGCTGGGTCAAGTCCCTGAGTTTCGCCGGCGGCGGGCTGGAAGCCGAGCCCGACCAGGTCGATCCGGCCTTCGCCGACATGGTGGCCGCCGGCCGCTTCAAGAAGATTTCCGCTTCGTTTTACCCGCCCGCCTCGCCGCACAACCCGGCGCCCGGCGTCTATTACCTGCGTCACGTCGGCTTTCTCGGCGCCCAGCCGCCGGCCGTCAAGGGCCTGCGCGCCCCCGCTTTTGCCGAGGGCGACGACGCCGTAACCGTCGAGCTCGAATTTTCCGAACCCCACCCCAAGGAGACGTCGCCCGTGACCCCTGACGAAAAGGCCGCGCTGGAGGCCGAGAACGCCCAGCTCAAGGAGCGCCTCGCCGCCTCCGACGCCGCGCTGCTGGCGCAGAAGACGGCGCAGATCCACGCCGGCCACGCCGCCTTTGCCGAAGGGCTGGTGTCCGCCGGCCAGATGGTGCCGGCGCAGCAGGCCGTCGCCGTCGCGCTGCTCGACACCCTGGCCGCACAGGAGACCCCGGTCGAGTTCGGCGAGGGCGACGCCAGGGCCCCGCTGCTCGACGCCTTCAAGGCCTTCCTCGCCGGCCTGCCGAAGCGGGTCGAATTCTCCGAAACCGCCACCGGCCGCCGCGCCGCCGCCACCGGCGAGGCCCGCGTCGAGTTCGCCGCGCCGCAAGGCTACGGCGTCGATGCCGAGGCCCTGGCCACCCACCGCAAGGCGCTCGCCTGGCAGGCCGAGCACCAGACCGACTACCTGACGGCCGTCCGCGCCGTCGCCGCTCACTGAGGAGGCACCATGAGCCAGCAAGACCGCCCCATCCTGACCCTGACCGCCACCCTCTCGGGCAACGTCGCGGTCAACCGCTTCGTCACCCCGGCCGGCGCCCAGGCCGGCGCCGGCGCCAATACGCTCGGCGTCGCCCGCACCGCCGGCGCCTCCGGCGACAAGATCGCCGTCGATGTGCTGGGCACCGCCATCGTCGAGGCCGGCGCCGCCGTTTCCGCCGGCGACACCCTCAAGGCCGACGCCGACGGCAAGGCCATCACCTGGGCGACTTCCGGCGCCAAGGTCGGCCTCGCGCTGCAGGCGGCCGGAGCGGCCGGCGCCAGGATCGAAGTCCTGCTCATCCCCAACGTCGCCTAAGGAGGCCGCCCCATGACCCAGATGACCACTTCCCAGGCGCGCGTCGTCGATCCCATCCTGTCGACCGTCGCCCAGGGCTACCAGAACTCGGAACTGATCGGCAACGCCCTGTTCCCGCACGTGCCGGTCGCCGCCCGCGCCGGCAAGATCCTCGCCTTCGGCAAGGAATCATTCATGGCCTACGACACGGCGCGCGCGCCGGGCTCGGCGATCAAGCGCATCAGCCTCGGCTATTCGAGCGCCAGCTACGCCCTCGTCGACCACGCGCTGGCCGCCTCGGTGCCGGTCGAGGTGATGGAGGAGGCGCAGGCCGTTCCCGGCGTCAACCTCGCCTCGGCCGCCGTGCGCACCGTCCAGGACGCGCTGGCGCTGCGCCTCGAAGTCGCGCAGGCTTCGCTGGCGACGACCGCCGGCAACTACGCCTCGGGCAACAAGGCCACGCTCTCCGGCACCAGCCAGTGGAGCGACTACACCAACAACGTCTCGGACCCGGTCAACGACATCGAAGTCGCCAAGGAGGCCATCCGCGGCAAGGTCGGCAAGCGCCCCAACGTCGTCGTCATGGGCGCCGCGGTGCTGGCCAAGCTCAAGGCGCACCCGAAGATCCTCGACCGCATCAAGTACACCGGCCGCGACGTGGCCACCGTCGATCTGCTCGCCAGCCTCTTCGGCGTGCAGAAGGTGCTGGTCGGCGACGCCGTCTCGGCCAGCGATGCCGGCGCCTTCTCCGATGTCTGGGGCAAGTACGTCGTCGTCGCCTACACCGAGCTCGGCAGCCAGGCCGAGATGGGCCGCCCGTCGTTCGGCTACACCTACCAGTTGGGCGGCTACCCGATGGTCAGCCCGGCGCGCTACGACGGCGACACCCGCACCTGGCTCTACGACGTCGCCGACGCCGTGCAGCCGGTCATCGCCGCCGACCTCGCCGGCTACCTGATCTCGGCCGCGGTGGCGTAATGGCCGGCGCGAAGAAAACCCCGGCGCTGCCGCCCCAGGAGGGCGGTGTGCAGATCGAGGCCATCGAGCCGATCCGGCACGACGGCATCGATGTCGAGCCGGGCGAGACCTTCATCGCGGACGCCGTGTCGGCTGCCGCCCTGGTGGCGAGCGGCGCCGCCAGGAACCCAGAGGCGGCGTGACGATGGCGCGCGCCGCCTTCCGAGGCGTTTTCCCGGATTCCGCCGTCCGTGCTGTCGGCGGCATGGCGCAGATCATGGCCGCTGCGATCCCCGCTGCGCGGGGCCCCTCTCCGCTATGAGCTACGCCGCCTTCCGTAACCGTCCTGCCCCGCTGACGCGCCCGGTCGTCGGCGGCATGGCGCAGCTCATGGCCGCTACGATCCCCGCTGCGCGGGGACCCTCTCCGCTATGAGCTACGCCACCCAGGCCAACCTCGAAACCCGCTATGGCAGCGTCGAGATGGCGCAACTCAGCGACCGTGCCAGTGGCGCCGTCATCGATGTCGCCGTCGTCGCCCGCGCGCTGGCCGATGCCGACGCCGAGATCGATGCCTGGCTGGGCGGGCGTTACGCCCTGCCGCTGGCCAGCGTGCCGGCGGTGCTCGAGCGCGTGGCCTGCGACATCGCCCGCTATCGGCTCTATGACGACCGCGCCACCGAGCAGGTGCGCCAGCGCTACGAGGACGCCGTGCGCGACCTCAAGGCCATCGCCGCCGGCGCGCTGACCATCGACGGCGCCGCGCCGCTGGCTCCGGCGGATGGCGGCAACCACGTTAACTACCGCGCCCCCGGGCGGGTTTTTAACGCCGACACCCTGTCCGGCTACTGACGTGAACCTGCAGCCGGTCGTCGCTCACCTCGATGCGCACACCCCCTTCCGCCAGACCGGCGGCGCCGCCGATCTGGCGGCCGTCGAGGATGCGCCGGTGCTCGATCCGGCGGCCTTCGTCGTGCCGCTCGGCGAGCAGATCGACGAGGAGACGGAAGACTGCGACGGCGGTTTCGGCCGCCGGGTCCGGTTCGGCGTGCTCGCCGTCGTCGCCAACCGCAACGATCCGCGCGGCGCTGCCGCCCAGGACGCGCTGCACGCGGCCAGGACCGCCGTCGAGGCCGCCCTCGCCACCCTCACGCCGTCCGGCGCACAGACCCCGCCGCGCTGGCTGCGCGGCAGCCTGGTCAAGTTCGTCCAGGGGCAGGTGTGGTGGCTGGACGAATTCGAAGTTTCCCTGGTCGCGTAAGGAGCCCTCATGCGCATTCGCCTGCTTGAACCGATCACCCTGCGCTCCGAGCCGCTCCCGGCCGGCGCCGAAATCGACCCCGACGACGTCACCGCGAATCAACTGATTGCCGCCGGCCAGGCCGAGCCGGTCGCGGTCGACCCCCAGAAAACCCGGAAATCCACCGCCAAGGAGTAAGCCATGTCCAAGACCCTCGCCACCCGCATCAAGTTCTCGATCGCCAAGACCTATACCGCCTCGTCGGCGATGTCCGCCCTGACCAACGCCGCCGAAGCCGTCGCCACGCTGGCCGGCGGGCACGGCGTCGTCGTCGGCGACTACCTCGAGCTGACCTCCGGCTGGGGTCTGCTCAACGGCAAGATCGTCCGCGCCAAGACGGTCGCCTCCAACGACGTGACGCTGGAAGGCATCAACACCACGAGCACCACGAAGTTTCCGGCCGGCACCGGCGCCGGCAGCGTCCGCCGCATCACCGCCTGGGACCAGTTGTCGCAGATCAAGAACGTCTCCGCCTCCGGCGGCGACCAGCAGTTCGCCGACGCCACCAGCCTGGATGACGACGTCGAGATCAAGATTCCGACCATCAAGTCGGCGCGCACGATGACCCTGGAAGTCTTCGACGACCCGACGCTGGCCTGGTACGCCACGGTCGCCGCCGCGTCCGACGCCGTCGTGCCGACCGCCGTGCTGATCCAGCCGCCGAACGGATCGAAGATCGTCGGCAACGCCTACTGGGGGCTGATGAAGGAGCCCAACATCCAGAAAAACGAGGTGCTGACCTCGACCATCACGCTGACCATGAACGCGGAATCGACGCGCTACGCCAGCTAATCGTTTCGGGGCGGGCCGGGTCCCTCTCCCCCCGCCCGCGCGCCGGCCTGACGCGCCGCCCGCCCCGATCCCCTTCAGGCCAGTTGCAGGAGTCAGGCCATGTTCAAGATCGTTCCGAAAACCACCTTCACCGCCGAGGTCGCCCTCAGCGTGCCGGGCGCCGCGCCGGCCGCCATCGCCGTCGAGTTCCGCCACCTGGCGAAGAGCGCGCTGCGCGATTTCTTCGCCAGCATCGAGGGCAAGACCGACGCCGAGGCGCTCGCCGCGATCGTCGCCGGCTGGTCCGGTGTCGATACGCCGTACAGCCCGGAAGCGCTGGCCACGCTGCTCGACAACTACCCGGCCGCCGCCGGCGAATTGTTCGAGGCCTTCCGCGCCGAGTTGCTGGAGGCGCGCCGAAAAAACTGATCGCCGTCGCCCGCTGCCTGGCCGAGGGCGGCGATGATGACGGCCTCAAATCGATGGGGCTGACCGATGAGGATCTGGATGTCGACCTCGATGTGCTGGAAGACAACCTGCCGGCGGTGCGCGTCTGGTTCGCCGTACAGACGCAGTGGCGCATCGGCCTGGACGGCCCCAGCGGGCTGGATTACGCGGTGCTGCCGGCGGTCCTCGGGCTGTTCGGCATCCGCAGGAAACAACGCGGCGAGGTCTTCGCCGCGTTGCGCATCCTGGAAGGCGAGACGCTCGTCATCTGGCGCGATCGGCGGGAGCGGGATGGCTGAGGCGGCGCGTCATTCGCGCCGCAGCGCGATGGCCAGGGCGATAAACCAGCCGGCCACGGGCAGCAGCAGCCAGAGCCAGATTTGCGTCATCCGCCAGTGGTCCAGGCAGCGGCCGTAGCCGACGAGCAGCGGCAGGAAGAGGGCGGCGACGATGAGCAGTAAAGACAGCGAATCCATGAGGGGATTGTAGCGCGATGGCCACCGAACTGAGTATCCGGATTTCGACCAATGGTTCCGAAAAAGCCGCGGCCGACCTGGGGCGGATCGCGGCCGCCAGCGAAAGGATCGGCCCCGCGCTGGCCAAGGCGTCCGGCGAGGGCAATGCCGGGCTGAACCGCATCGACGCGAGCGCCGCGCGGGCCGCCGCTGGCGTCGAGCAGCTGAGCGGCAAGATGGCCATGATGGGCCATCTGGGGGCGGCCCTGACGATCGCGCCGCTCTTCATGAGCCAGATCGTTGGCGTCGGCCGATCGCTACTCGAGGCCAGCGCAAGCGCGGAGCGGCTGCGCACCCAGCTTTCCTTCAGCACCGGCGATGCCGGTAAAGAGTTCGCCTATCTGACCGATCTGTCCAACCGGCTGGGCCTGGAATTCAAGAGCACCGCCCAGGCTTATGGCGGGTTCGCCGCCGCCGCGCGCGGCACGGCTCTGGAGGGCCAGAAGGCGCGCGACGTTTTCGAGGCGGTCGCCAAGGCCGGCGCGGTGATGGGGCTGAGCGCCGATCAGTCGTCGGGCGCCTTGCTGGCGATCCAGCAGATGATGGCCAAGGGCGTCGTCAGCGCCGAAGAGTTCCGTGGCCAGATGGGCGAGCGCATGCCGATCGCGCTGCAGGCCGGCGCCCGGGCGCTGGGGGTGACCACCGAGGAATTCTCCAGGCTGCTGGAAAGCGGCAAGATCGTCGCCGAGGATTTCCTGCCGAAGTTCGCACAAGCGATCACCGAGATGCTGGGCGACGCGCCGGAAAAGGCGGCGGAGCGCCTCGACGCGGCGGTCAACCGCATGGCGAATTCGTGGGGTCGACTCAAGCAGGCTGCTGGCGATTCCGGGATCTCCAGGGCGCTCGCCAACGACATGAACGCCCTGACGGCGACCGCCGACGCCATGGCCGAAAGCATGACGCAGTCGGCGCAGCGCGGCGCGGGCGGCCTGGAGCATCTGGCCAATGCGGCCGGCGTCCTGATCGGACGCGGCGCGCTCGGCGCCGTGGCGTCGGTGGCCGAGACGGTCAACGGGGCGCTCAATCTGCTTTCGGGCGGCGCGCTCCACCTGTCGACCAACCTCAGCCTGCTCCCGGACAACCTGCGCCCGGTCGGCGAGCAACTGGCGTCGGTCGAGGGCAAGCTCAAGAGCGCGCAGGCGGAATACGATGATCTCGCCAGGCGCGTCGAGAAGGCGCCGAACAACATCTATATCCGCGGTCAGCTTGGCGATCTGGCGGAATATATCGCGAGGCTCAGACAGGCTCGCGGCGAGCTCGCCCTGCTGACCGCCACGCCGCTGCCCGAAAACTACGGCAACGAAGGGCGCGGCGCCGTCCAGCAGAAGGCGGCCGACGAGGCCGCGCTGGCGGCGTCGAGGAAGCGGGCGAAAGCCTATGGCGAGACCATCGAAAAATACGCCACGCCAAGCGAGAAGATGGCCAAGGCGCTGCGCGAGGCCAGGGAAAACCTCGGCGAATTCTTCACTCCGGACGTAGAGTCGCGCATCGTCGGAAGTTTCGGCAAGGCCGCGGGCGGGGGCCGGAAAGGCGCGGGGGGCGGCGGGAAGCTCGCCGATGCCGGCGCGCAGATGCTCGAGCGGCTCGACAAGGACCTGGCCCTGAAGCGCCTCGACGCCGAGGGCACGGACAAGCAGACGGCGGCCGAGAAACAGCGCCAGCAGGTGCTCTATGAAATGGATCACGGCCTCTTGAAGGTGACGGCGAGCCAGCGCGCGCTGATCGCCGGGCGCCTCGACGACCTGGTCGCGGTCGAGAAGCAGACTGCGGCGCAGCGCGAGTTCGCCGCCGGGGTCGAGCGGCAGGAGGAAGCGAACCGGCGCGAGCGCCAGGCGCTGCACGACAAGATCGCCGCGACGCGCGAGGCCGCCGACCTCTACGGCCTGACCGAGACGCAGATCGCCGCGGTGACGGTGGCGCGCCTGGAAGAGGCGCGGGCCATGGCCGAAGTGGGCGGCGCTTATCCCGAGCAGCTGGCCTATCTCGACGACGAGATCGCGCTGCGGCGCGAGCTGGCCGGCGCGCTCGACGAGGTCGAATTGAAGCGCCTGACGGCCGGGACCAAGAGCGCCGAGGCGAAAAAACGCGAGGCAGACGTCGCCCGCCTCGACCGCGGCAAGGCGGAGGGCAAGGTCACTCCGGAGGAATACGACGAGGCGCTGGCCAAGATCAAGGGCGATGTCGGCGAGCTTGACGAATTCGGCAAGAAAGCGGCGCAGAACATGCAGTCGGCCTTCGCCGACTTCCTGTTCGATCCTTTCGCCAAGGGGACGAAGACGATGGCGCAACAATTCGGCGAGGCGGTGCGGCGGATGATTTCCGAGGCGGGCAGCGCGCAACTGCTCAAGCTGTTGCTGGGCGACTTCGCGAAGACCGGCGATCTGGGCGGCTGGATCGGTTCGCTGGCCAAGGGGTTTTCGGGGAGCGGCGGCGGCGGGTCGTCGTGGATCGGCTCGCTGTTTTCCGGCGGCGGTTCATCGGCCGGAGCAATCGACTGGAGTTCCTACGTGGTGCCGTCGTGGCACGCCGGCGGGATGGTCGAGCCCGGCGGGCAGACGTTCAACCGGCTGGCGCCCGCGGCGCTGTTCGCCGGGGCCGGGCGTTACCATTCCGGCGGCTGGCCCGGCCTGCGTAACGACGAGGTGCCGGCGATCCTGCAGCGCGGCGAGCGGGTGCTGACGCGCGAGCAGCAGCGCTCGCGCCATGGCGGCGACGGCGGCCGGCCGATCGTCATCAATGTCAATTCCTCGACCGGCGATCCGGCGGAAATCCGCCGCAGCGCCGCATCCGGCGCGCGCACGGCGCTCGGGTTCATGGGCGGAGCCGGGAGGTATCGCTGATGGCCGATTTCCTGGAGGAGCGCTTCTGCGATCTGGTTCGCTACGGGTCGTCGTGGCAGGACGATTACGCGGTCAACATCGTCAAGACGGCCGGCGGCCAGGAATACCGCAGCTTGCTGCACCCCTTCCCGCTGCGCAAATTCGACGTGTCATATCTGCTCGACCGCGCCGAGACGGCGGCGCAGTTGCTCGCCGTCTGGCACCGCGCGCACGGCCAGTTCGCCGGATTCCGCGCCCGCTGCTTCGACGAATGGTCGAGCAACGGCCCGACGGGAACGCCGTCCGCGTTCGACCAGCCGATGGGGCTGGTCTCCGCCGGCGTTTACCAGTTGCGGAAATACTACGGACTCGACAAATCGGCCGGCGCCACCGGCTGGCCGTACCGGACGGTCTACAAGCCGGTCGCTGGAACGGTGCTGGCAGGCATCGGCGCCACCGCGATCCGTAGCGCGGACTGGAGCGTCGACACGACGACCGGCCGCGTGACCTTCGCCGCCGACATCACGAAATCGATTACCGCGATCACCAAGGCGGCGCAGGCGCAGATCACCGTCGGCGCCGGTCATGGCCTGGTAACCGGCCAGAGCGTGCAGGTCTCCGGCGTCGTCGGCATGACCCAGATCAACGGCCTGCGCGCGCTGATCGTCACCAGCGACAGCACGACGATCACCGTCGCCATCAACTCGACCGGATTCGGGACCTACACCTCTGGCGGCGCCGTCCACACCAGGCCGCAGAGCGGCGAGAGCGTCACCGCAGGTTACCAGTTCGACTTCATGGTCCGCTTCGGGTCGGCGCTGGTCATCGGCCAGGACTACCCGAATCACCGCAGCGCCGACGGCGTCATCCTGCAGGAGATCATCGCCCCATGAAGGTTGCCGTCGTCCCCTACGCCACCGCAGCATGGTGCCTGCGCATCGCCTGCGTCAACGGCGCCGTGCTGCGGTTTACGACCTGGCCGGAGGATCTGGTCATGTCCAACGCGACGATTTATGAGTCGGCTTCCGTGATCGAGCAGACCGCCTATTCGGCGGATACGACGATGGCCGGAAATGCCATCGATGTCGAGGGTTTCGTCGGCGCCGGCGGCCTGACACGCGAGCAGATCGCCTCCGGCGTCCTCGACAACGCCCGCATCTACGTGTTCAAGGTCAACTGGCTGGCGCCGGTCGAAGATCACGAGCCGGTCGGCTCCGGGTTTTTCGGCAAGACGACGCTGCAGGACGGCAAATACCGGGCCGAAATGATGAGCCTGATCGACACCCTGTCGCAGTCGGTCGGGAAAACCTACACAGCCGCTTGTTCGCGCACCTTCGGCGACGCCGGCTGCGGCATCGACCTGGGCGCGCTCGATGTCGCGGGCGCCTTGACTTCGATCACCAGCGGCGCGGTCGTCGTCGATTCCGGACGCGGCGAGGCGACGGGTTATTTCACCGGCGGCACGATCCTGTTTACCTCCGGCGCCAATGCCGGCCAGAAGGCGCGCGAGGTCAAGGCATTCACGGCCGGCGGCGCCGTCGAGGTGTTCGACCCGTGGTTCTACCCGCCGCAGTCCGGCGACGCTTATGTCATGGTCCCCGGCTGCCGCAAGCGTCTGGCGGACTGCCAGACGTGGAACAACGTCATCAACTTCTTCGGTTTCACGAACATCCCGACGGCGTCCGTCTATCAGCAGGTGGCGGGCAACCGATGACGCGCGCCGACCTCGTGAACGCCGCGCGCGCCGCCATCGATACGCCCTTCCGCCATCAGGGGCGCGCGGCCGGGAGCGGGATGGACTGCGCCGGCCTGCTGGTGCATGTCGCCGCCGCTGCCGGCATCCCGCACCTCGACATGGCGGCTTACGGGCGGCGCCCGAAGGGCGGGATGCTGGAGCAGATGCTCGATTCCCAGCCGGGGTTGCGCCGCGTCTTCCGGGCGCCGCAGGCCGGCGACCTGCTGCTGATGCGGTTCCGGACTTATCCGCAACACGTTGCGCTGTGCGCCGGCGAGACGATCATCCACGCCTGGGAGGCCTCTGGAAAGGTCTGCGAGCACGGATTCACCGCCGACTGGCGCGCAAAGGTCGTGCGCGTCTATGAGTTCGTCGAGGTCACGGCATGAGCAGTGTCGGACAAGCGTTAGGCTACGTCGTCGGCGGCGTCATCGGCTGGTTTGTCGGCTACCCGATGCTCGGCATGGCCATCGGCGGCATGATCGGCGGCGCCATCGATCCGCCCAAGGGGCCGAAGATCGAGGGCCCGCGCCTCAATGACCTGTCGGTGCAAACCTCAACTTATGGTGCGCAGATTCCGGTCATCAAGGGTTCGGTCGCCACCTTCGGCAACATCTTCTGGGTCGAGAACAACGCGCTGAAGGAGACCAAGAAAACCGAGGAGGCGGGCGGCAAGGGCGGCGGCGGGCAGGAGACGACGACCTACAGCTACAGCGCGACCTTCGCGCTCGGGCTGTGCCTCGGCCCCGTCGACGGCATCCGCCGCATCTGGTGCTCCGGGAAACTGCTTTTCGACTCCGGCGATGCGGGCCTGGAAGCGACCTTGGCCAACAGCATATTCGGCGGCATGGGAGACAAGGGGGCTGCGCCGGAAGCGATGGGCAACGGCGCCATCCGCTTCTACAACGGCAGCGCGGACCAGATGCCCGACCCGCGCATGCAGGCGGCGCTCGGCGTCGCCAATACGCCAGCCTATCGCGGCCTGGCCTACATCATCTTCGAGGACTTCCAGCTTGAGGATTTCGGCAACTCGCTGATGGGCGCGCAGATCAAGGTCGAGGTCGTCGAGACGATGAGCACATCGCAGTTCTCGGTTCAGACGCTGATTCCGAACGGGCTGTTTCCGAGCTTCGGGGCCGAGTACGGCGACTATAACGTTTCGACCGCCGGCCCGTACAATCCAACGATCGCCGGCGGCGTCATGCGCTTCGACAAGGAGCGCACGCGTTACGCGGTGTCGCTCGACGGCCGCCTGATCGCGCGGGAAACGGCGCCGGGAATCGCGCCCGGCGCGACCGGCGACCCCGGCGAGTGCTTCTACGTCGGGACGACCGCCGGCGGACACCCCGTCTATTACAACACGACAGGGCCTGGCGCCTGTGGCTATCTCATGGTCGGCGCCGCGCAGTTCGCCGGCAAGTTCACTCCGACGTGGGAATTGCAGGGCGCCTGCGTCGGCGCCGACGGCAACCTCTACCTGCACCAGTACAAGGGCGGCGTCAGCGTGCTGGAAAAGTACGACGGCTACGACCTCTCGCTGCTATGGACGCACGCGGCGCCGACTCTTCCATATAACACGACGAACATTGCGTTTCCCTATTTTCCCGGCACCTCCGGCGCTTCGGCGGTCAACGAGGGGTCGCTCTACTGGTTCCTGTTCGTCGCCGGGCAACAGATCGACTTCAGGGTCTATCGCATCGCTGCGAACGGCGCGCTGATCCTTTTGCACACCTTCACCGACGCCAGCGTCGGCAGCTGGAGCGCCCATACAATCTGCCCGGCGGCGCAGGGCGCGCTCTGCGCCATCACCCACTCTGCGGGCGGATTTTATGTGCTCGACGCGACGCCGGTCGTCGTGCCGGAAACGGCGCCGCTCTCCGAAATTGTCGAGTCCCTGTGCCTGGAATCCGGCCTGCTGGAAGCGTCCGATATTGATGCCACGGCGCTGACGCAGCCGGTTCGCGGCTACCGCATCACGGCGACCGCAGCGATCCGCGCGGCGCTCGAACCGCTGCAGGCGTGCTGGCCGTTCGATGCCATCCAGCACGGCTATCAGTTGCGCTTCGTGCCGCGCGGCGGATCGTCCGTCGCTACCGTCACCGCAGACGATCTTGGCGCAGCCGCTCCCTCGGACAAAGACGTGATCCGCCTGTCGGTTTCCCGCGAGATGGATTCGCAACTCCCGCGCCGGGTCGAGACGACATTCATCGACTGGACCCGCGAATACGACACCGGCGCCGGGCCGGGCGCCGAGCGCCTGAACACCGACGCGGTCAATATCCGGCGGATCGAATTGCCAGTCGTGCTGACCGCCGACGAGGCCGCCGGCATCGAGCAGACGCTGCTTTACCTGTATTGGCTGGAGCGCTCCGACCTGTCGTTCGCCCTGCCTCCGTCGTTCGGGCATCTCGAATCGGCGGACATCATCACAATCGACATTGCGGATGCGGCGCATGTCGTCCTCCTGGAACGCGTCGAGTATCTGCCGGACGGCCGGCTCGAATGTTCGGCCAAATACAACCACTCGCCGATCTACACGCCTGCGGCGGTTGGTGAGAATGGCGCCGTCACCGGCCAGGTGCTGACCTTCCGGGGGCCGACGATGCTGGCGCTGCTCGACGTGCCGTGCCTGTCCAGCACGCTGATGGACAGGCCGGGGCTGCTGACCGCCGCGACCGGGATTTACGATTCCTGGCCGGGAGCGACGCTGCTGCGCTCGGACGACAGCGGCGAGAGTTACAAGGCGGTCGACGGGTTTTCCGCGCCCGCCGCCGTCATCGGCTACGCCACGGCGGCGGCCGGCGCCGGCGTTACCCACGTCGTCGATGCGGCGACCCGGATCAACGTCCGCCTGCTGGCCGGCAGCCTGTCCACGGTATCGCTCGACCAGATGCTCGACGGCGCCAATCACTTCGCTTACGGCGCGCACGGGCGCTGGGAAATCATCGCCGCGCAGACAGTCACCACCGAAAGCAACGGCGCCTATACCCTGCGGGACCTGCTGCGCGGCCGCTTCGGCACCGAGCGCCACATGACGACGCACGGCGCGACCGACCAGATCGTGCGCCTCGACCCGGACCGTCTGCGCTTCGTCGGCATGGATGTCTCCAGTATCAATGTCTCCCGCCTGTGGCGGGCAGTGACGCGGGGCGCGCCGCTGGACAGCGCCAGCGATACCGCGCTGACGTATTCCGGCGTCAATCTGGAGACGTTGGCGCCTTGTGACATTGTCGGTTTCTTCGATGCGTCGAACAACGCGACGGTGGGCTGGACCCGCCGCTCCCGGTTAGCCGTCGAACCATTTGCCGGTATCGCGACGCCGCTCGGCGAGACCGGAGAATCCTATGAGGTCGAGATTTATGACCCGGCGTTCACCACATTGAAACGGACGATCGCCGGCCTGACCACCCCATCGGCGGGATACACGGCGGCGCAGCAGACCACCGATTTCGGCGGCGCCCGTTCGCGCTTCGGTGTGCGCGTCTACCAGTTGTCGTCGGTCGTCGGGCGCGGCGCGCCCGGCCAGGCGAGCATCGATCGCTACATGCAGCAAGACCCGTTGTGGAGCCTCGTCACCTTCGCCCTGCGCGGCGGCGTCGAGGACGGCATCGTCGACGCCAAGGGCAACGCGCTGACGGTGGTTACCTGCGCCACCTCGACGGCCGTGGCCGATCCGTGGGGCGGCTCGATCGGATCGGTGTTTTCGGCATCGACATGGACCACAGCTTACGTTCAGGCGCCGCAGTCAGTCATCGCCTTCGGCACGCAGGATTTCACGATTGATTTCTTCTGCAATGTCCAGAATTCGCCGGCCAACCTCGCCCCGTATCTTGTCTCCACATCGTCATTTAATAGCTCCAATCCTCTGGGCATCTATGTCACATGCGACGGCGCCGGAACCGCCTGGGGCGGAACTGGAAAAATTTATTTCATTCCCTGCACAGGGATCAGCGGCGGCGTGGCGTTGGCTTCGCTGTCCAACGTGCGCGGCGCCGGCTGGAAGCACGTCGAATATAGCCGCGAAGGGACCACGCTGCGCCTGTTCATCGACGGCGCCCTGGAAGCGACCGCAGTAACCGCGGGCGTCTGGAACCTGCAGGGGAGCAATCTTACCCTGTTCAACGCAGTCATTCCGGGTTCTGGCGGAACGGAAAGGGCCTACCTACGCGATTTCCGGGTCACTATCGGCGCCGTGCGGCACAAAACCACTTTTGCCAGACCGGCGATGCCAATGGCGATTTCATGAGGTAGCCCATGCCAAATTCCACCACCCATCTCGATACCATCATCCAGGGCCAGGGCTCGCAGGACCTCAAGGCCAATGCGCTGTTCGACGCCATCGGGCCGGCGTCACTCTACGGACGCCGCGCCTCCACCTGCTCCGGCCTGATCTGGGGCTATTACGGCGGCAATGTCAGCAAAGCAACCGGGGGGATGGATCAGATCGCCAACGGCACGCTGACGCTGACCGTGTCGACGACGAACTACATCGTCGCGAACAAGGAAACCGGCGCGGTATCGGTATCAACGGCAACGACCAACTGGAACAGCGCGGATTACTGGCGCCTGTACTCGGCCGTCACCGGCACGGCGACGGTGACGAGCTATACCGACGCCCGCGAGATCGGGCGCATGACCGGCGCCGGCAGCGGCACGGTGGCGCCGGTGACGAAAACCACTGCGTTCACGCTCGGGGCGAATGAAAACGCCGTGATCTGCAATGGCGCCGCTTCGATCACCGTGACGCTGCCGGCTGCCTCGTCGTGGGTCGGCCGGCAAGTGCGGATCAAGACCATCGCCGCCTATACCGTGGTTTCCGCCTCGGCGAACGTCGTGCCGATCGATTCCGCCACCGCCGGCACGGCGATCCTCGCCGCCACGGCGGGCAAGTGGGCGGTGCTGGTGAGCGACGGGACGAACTGGGTGGTCATGGCGGCGAATTGAGATGGCGCGCCAAAACACTTATTTCACAACCATCGGAAAATCAGGACGCCACCGGCGCCGGCATCACCGTCGTCGCCGAGGCGGGTAAAGCCGCCCCCGAACAACACCCCGTTAACTGACCAAGTTTCGAGTAGGGTAGCCGAAAAAATAACGCGGCTGAAGGTGGTGTCCGCTGTGCCAATAGTTTCGCAAATCAGTGCCAAATATCGCGCGAACTTACAGCAACTCGTTGCACTTCGGACTTGAAACCACCCCGGATGCAGCCAGAGGCGTCCCGCCAGGTTCCGAACCGCTGAACCGGCGTGCGGCGAGCCGGGACGGCCATGCCAGTCCGGCCGATCCGTTTGCACAAAAAAGGCACTTCGACTGAAGTGCCCGGTTTCGTGGGTATCTGGCGCGCCCGAGACGATTCGAACGTCCGACCCCTGCCTTCGGAGGGCAGTACTCTATCCAACTGAGCTACGGGCGCGCGGGAGCGGGGATTTTACAGTCTGCGCCGGTCCGCGTCCAATCCATCGAAGCGGCTACGGCGCCGGTGTCACTCGAAGAAGGTTCGCGCCGCCTCGAAACGCTGCGCGTAGTAGCGATCGCTCAGGCGGTCGATGCGCACGCGCCCGCTGGTCGCCGGTGCATGAACGAACCGCGAATCGCCGAGATAGATGCCGACATGGGAGAACGGCTGGTTGCGGGTGTTGAAGAAGACGAGATCCCCGGGCCGCAGCAACTCGGGCTCGATCGGCCGGCTGCTGCGGGCGATGTCGGCCGCGCTGCCCTGGACCTTGAGGCCGGCTGCCTGGCCATAGATGAAGCTGACCATTCCGCTGCAATCGAGCCCGGCTTCGGGGTTCCTGCCGCCGAAACGGTATCCGGTGTCGATCAGCCCCATGGCGTAGAGGGCGACCTCGTTGCCCTTCTCGCTGACGGGCAGGGGTTGCGTTATAGTTCGGCCAAATGCGACCGGACGCGACGCCGGGCCGCCACAGGCGGTGAGCAATGACACGATCAGCGTGAAGGCGAACAGGGCGGAAAGCCGCATCTCTTGAGACACTTTCTGCAAACGATTCATAACTTACCGTTTTTACAGGATTTTTCAAGACCATGCACCTGCAAAACCAGTCTTTGTTGCGGTCGACCGCCTTTTTGGGCGGAAAATGGATCGCTGCCGATGGCGGCGCCGGCATCGCGGTGCGCGACCCGGCGGACGGCTCGCCGCTGGCCGAGGTGGCGGACTGCGGCGCCGCGGAGACACAGCGCGCCATCGCCGCCGCCGATGCAGCGCTGCCCGCGTGGCGCGGACAGACCGCCAAGCAGCGTTCGCAGGTACTGCAACGCTGGTTCGCGCTGATCAACCGGAACGCCGAGGATCTGGCGCGACTGATCACCGCCGAGGGCGGCAAGCCGCTGGCCGAAGCCAGGGGCGAAGTGGCCTATGGCGCATCGTTCGTCGAGTGGTTCGCCGAGGAAGGCAAGCGCACCTATGGCGAGACGATTCCGGCGACGGCGGCCGACAAGCGCCTCGTCGTCATCAAGCAGGCAATCGGCGTCTGCGCGGCGATCACGCCATGGAACTTCCCGCTCGCGATGATCACGCGCAAGGTCGCCCCGGCATTGGCGGCCGGCTGCACGGTCGTCGTCAAGCCGGCCGAGCAGACGCCGCTGACCGCGCTGGCGCTGGCCGCGCTGGCCGAGGAGGCCGGCTTCCCGGCCGGCGTCTTCAACGTGCTGACCGGCGACGCGGTGGCGATCGGCGGCGAGCTGACCGCCAGCCCCGTCGTGCGCAAGCTGTCGTTCACCGGCTCGACCGAGGTCGGCCGGCTGCTGATGGCGCAATGCGCGCCGACGATCAAGAAGCTGTCGCTGGAACTCGGCGGCAATGCCCCCTTCATCGTCTTCGACGATGCCGATGTCGATGCCGCGGTCGACGGCGCGCTGATCGCCAAATATCGCAACACCGGCCAGACCTGCGTGTGCGCCAACCGCATCCTGGTGCAGTCCGGGGTCTATGAAGAATTCGCCCGCAAGCTGGCGGCGCGCGTCGGCGAACTGAAGGTCGGGGCCGGCGTCGAGGAGGGCGTGGCGCAGGGACCGCTAATCGACGACGCGGCGCTGGCCAAGGTCGAGGCGCACGTCGCCGACGCGCTGGCCAAGGGCGCCCGCGTGCTGTGCGGCGGCGCCCGTCATGCGCGCGGCGGCAATTTCTTCCAGCCGACGGTGCTCGCCGACGTAACGCCCGGGATGCAGGTCGCCCGCGAGGAAACCTTCGGGCCGGTGGCGCCGCTCTTTCGCTTCACGACCGAGGCCGAGGCGGTCGCGCTCGCCAACGCCACCGAGTTCGGCCTCGCCGCCTATTTCTATTCGCGCGACATCGCCCGCTGCTGGCGCGTCGGCGAAGCCCTCGAATATGGCATGGTCGGCGTCAATACCGGGCTGATCTCGAACGAGGTGGCGCCCTTCGGCGGCATCAAGCAGTCGGGCATCGGGCGCGAAGGGTCGAAGCACGGGATCGAGGATTATCTCGAGATCAAGTATCTCTGCTTCGACGTGGGCGGATGATCAAGCTGGTCATCGCGCTGGCGGCGGTCGCGCTGGTCTGGCTGATCTGGCGGCAGTGGTCGGCGCGGCGACGGGCAGCGTTCATCGACCAGTATCCGTTCGCCGGGATTCTCGACCAGCGCCTCGCGGCGCGCCGCCCCGAGCTAACTCCGGATCAGCGCGCCGAGGTCTTCGCCGGCCTGCGCGACTATTTTCAACTCTGTCGCCGGGCCGGCCGGCGCATGGTGGCGATGCCGTCGCAGGTGGTCGACGACGCCTGGCACGAGTTCATCCTGTTCACCAGGCAATACGCCCGATTTTGCCGCGGCGCCTTCGGCCGCTTCCTACACCATACGCCGGCCGAGGCGATGCGTTCGCCGACCCAGGCGTCGGACGGCATCAAGCGCACCTGGCGGCTGGCCTGCGCGCGCGAGGGAATTGATCCGCGCAAGCCGCAGCGCCTGCCGCGGCTGTTCGCGATGGATGCCGCCCTCCTGATTGCCGGCGGCTTCATCTACCAGCTCGATTGCTTGGCCACCGGCCGCGATGGCGCAGCGGGAACCGGCTTCTGCGCCAGCGACATCGGCTGCGGCGGCGGCTGTTCGGGCGATTCCGGCGGTTCCGACGGCGACGGCGGCGGTGGCGGCGGGTGCGGCGGCGACTGACGCCGGCCTACTTGTGATAGATGCGACTGCTGCCGGAGCCGCCCTTGCCGGGATTGGCGACGTTGTCGAACAGGTTCCAGCCCTGCTGCTGGGCGTAGCCGAACAGCAGCAGCGCGAGAATGCCGGCAGTGAGGGTGAAGTTCCTGAACATCAGTCGTCCCCGTCCGACGAATCGCTGCTTGCCGGCGCGTGATCGCTCTCGGCCCAGCGCCTGGCCTCGAAGGCGGCGAAGCGCAGGCGGGTGAAGACCGGGAAGAAGACCAGGAACAGCAGCACCATCACGAAATTCGACCAGCCCGCCCCGCCGCTCGACACTTCGATGACATCGCGCACCGGCACCGGCTTCTCCGGGGCGATGTCTGGGTCGATCGTCAGGTAGTAGGTGCCCGGCGGGATGTCGAGAAAGACGACTTCGTCGGAATTGTTCCCTTCCGACCAGCTCTCGCCACCGTCGTTGCCGTGGTAGTAGGCCACTTCCCGCGCCGCCGGCCAGGCCTGGCCGGTCGCCTTGTTGACCAGCATCAGGTCGAGGCCGATCCAGTTGTTGTCGAGCGAGGTCGAATTGCGCACAGTCAGCTTGCGCGGTCGGTCGCGCACCTCGAATTCGTTGGTGACGACCGATTCCTCGGCCATTTGCGGCGAGAAGGTGACCGCCTGGCGCAGCAGCGTCTTGCCGCTCCCGATGAACGCAAAGAAGCTCTGCAGGACGATCGCCGCGATGGCCATCTTCCAGAACAGGCTGCAAACCCGCCGGTGCGTTTCAGCCCACGGGTTGGGCTGGTTGGCGAAGACGCCGACCGGCGCGACCATCCGTCCCGGCAGCTTGAAGGCGGCGCCGATCACCTCGGGCGCGACATACGTTCCGAGCGACCAATTCAGGTCGTTGTCGGTCGATTCGCGCGACAGCAGCAACGGCGGCGCGACGTAGTCGGACACGCGGCTGGTCTCGCCGCGGCGCACACGCCAGGTGAATTCGCCGGCAACCTGGATCACCTCGGCGGACTGCGCGGTGGAATAGTGCCGGAAACGCTGTCCGGAAAAGTTGATGTCGGCCAGTTCCATCGCGCCGCTGCCGGCCGGCCGATTGGACAGCGGGTCGGCGATGTTCCAGTGGCCGTTGTATTCGGTCAGCCAGCGGTAGGCGCCGTTTTCTCCGGCCAGCAGATATTCGCGCCAGTGGTAGGCGACGCCCTCGACCCGCGACTCCTTGACGAGAAAGCCGATGACCTCGACCGGCTTGCCTTCGAGCACCCCCTTGCTGCCGAGCGGAACTCGCGGCGCGTATTGCTCGTCACGCATGCCGAGGGCCGCCGACAGCACCTGGTGGTTGCGGTCGGCGGTATCGACCACCGCCCCGCAACTCACGCAGCCAACCGCCAGAATTTCCCTGGAACGCGCCTGCATCGGCGCGCCGCAACCGGGGCAGCGGAAGACCTGTGCCGCGACGGTGTGCGTCGGGATCGGCATTCCCTCGCGCAGGTTGCTCATCTTCAGCGAGGCGAAGGCGACGGCCTCGCCGACGAAGAGCAGCGGCGGCGTCTCGGAGTAATCGAGGGTCGCGAAATTGGCCCCATTTCTGAGGTCGACCGCGGCAACCGGGTAACCGGCGCCGACCTTGAACGGCAGTTCGCCCTGCCCGGCCACGCATTCGGCGTTCTCGATGTTGCTGACCGTCCACGGCCGGCTGGCCAGCACGAAGCGCTGGCCGATCTTCAGTTCCTCGAATTTCGGCAGCGGTTCCATGACCTGCTGCATGAAGGTGAGCACATACTCGCCGCTCGCCTCCGACAGCCAGCCGGTGCGCATGTCGTCGAACAGCAGGTGCCACTCGTTCCAGTAGCCCTGGCTGTACTTGATCTGGATGCGCCCGATCAGCGCGAAATGCACGCCCTGGTAGCTGCCTTCGGCCCCCAGCTGCAGCGGCGAGCGGTCCTCGGCCAGCGCCGCCATCTTGCCGATGTCTTCGAGCGCCGTGTCATGGCGGACCAGCGTGCTCTGGCAATATTCGCAGACGGCGAAGATCGACGACGCCGACTTGAAGACAACCGGCGCGCCGCAGGAAGGACAGGAGGCGGTCAGCGCCACGTGGTTGCGGTCAACTCAGTTTCTTGAGCAATTCCGCTTTCTTGGCGTCGAATTCGTCCTGGCTGAGGATGCCTTTTTCGACCAGCCCGTGCAGTTTTTCCAGCGTCGCGACGACCTCATCGGCGGAAACCGGCGCCGCGGCAGCGGGCGTTGACGTGGCGGCCGGCGCACCACCCGCCGCCGGCTGCATGGCCGACGCCATTGCCTGCCCCATGACCTGCCCGAAACCGACGCCGGCGCCGAGACCGACGCCCATGCCGGCCATGCCGCCCTCGTTCCTCGCCGCCTCGGGAATGGCATTGGCGACCTGGTACTGGGTGAAGCGGCCCATGTCGCCGATCATGTTCATGCCAATCTTCTGATCGAGGATCTTCTGCAGTTCCTCCGGCAGCGAGACATTCTGCACCACGAGCGAATCGAGCGTCAGGCCGAAATCGGCGAAAGTCGGCGCCATCTTGTCAAACATCGCCTTGCCGAACTCGTCCTGGTTGGCCGCCATGTCGATGAAAGGCACGCCGGATTCGCCGAAGAGGTCGGTCATCCCGGCAACCATGGTGTTGCGCAGCTGGCCTTCGAGCTCCTCGCGCGTGTAGGCGTCGCGCGTGCCGGATATCTTCTGGTAGAAGGCCTTGGCGTCCGACAGGTGGTAGGAATAGATGCCGAAGGCGCGCATGCGGATGATGCCGAATTCCTTGTCGCGGATGGTGATCGGGTTCGGCGTGCCCCACTTCTGGTCGAGCTGGGTGCGCGTCGAGAAGAAGTAGAGGTCGGACTTGAACGGCGATTCGAACAGCTTGTCCCAGTTCTTCAGGTAGGTCAGGACCGGCAGGGTCTGCGTCGTCAGCTTGTACATGCCGGGCGCGAAGACGTCGGCCACCGTCCCTTCGTTGACGAACAGCGCCAGCTGCGAATCGCGCACGGTCAGGCTGGCGCCGTTCTGGATTTCCATTTCCGCCATGGGAAAGCGCCAGGCCAGCGTGCCGTCGCCGGACTCCGTCCATTGCAGGATGTCGATGAATTGTTTCTTGATGAAGTCCATCAGGGCCATGGTTGTCTCCTTGGAAGATCAGGCGATGCAGCCGGCGTTGAGGATGCCGACGCCGATCGCCAGCGATGCGAGGAATATCCCCGAGGCCAGCTTGCCCTGGGGAATGCTTTCGTTGAGCCGCGGCAGCGCCAGCCGCGCGGCGATGAAGGCGAGCAATTGCACGACCGAGGCGACGACGCCCCAGCCGATCATCGCGTACAGGTTGTGGCTGACGGCGACGGAGACCGCAATCGGCAACGCGAAACCGATCACCGCGCCGCCCAGGCTGATCGCCGCGGCCTCATTGCCGGCGCGGATCAACTCCAGCTCGCTGTACGGCGTGATCCGTACGTAGATGGCGAGAAACGCCAGCATCAGAATGACGGCGGTCACGAAGAAGCTGGCGAAAGCGGGCAGGCTGTTGATGACTGTATCGAACATGAGGCCTCCGTGAAGGAGTCGAATTGGCGGCCATTGTCGCCGCTAAGCGGGCCGGCTTCAACTGTTTGTTTTGCCGCTGGCATGCGCAGCCGGCAGATCCCCGGCGAGCCGCAGCAGGCCTTCGAGGACGAGATTGTCGACGCGCCGGTGCGCAATGCCGAGATGCTCGCCGATGACGGCGGCCGCCCCGCCGGAAAGCAGGCAGGTCGCGCCGTTGCCCAGCCGGGCGACGGCGCGTTCGATGGCGCCGGCCTGGGCCTCGATGCCGCCGGCGGTGATCGCGTCGTCGGTGCATCGCGGCCAAACGCGATACGTTCCGGCGGCCAGCGGCAGCGCCGCCGTATCCCGCGCCAGCGAGCGGCGCATCAGGTCGAGTCCGGGCAGGATGAAGCCGCCGAGAAAGCGGCCGTCGCCGTCCAGCGTGTCGATCGTCGTCGCCGTGCCGGCCATCACCACGATGCAGGGCGCCGACGTCAGGCCGCGCGCGCCGATCAGCGCGCACCAGCGGTCGACACCGAGGCGGGCCGGGTCGGCATAGAGATTCACGACACCGCCCGCCGCCGCAGTCGATTCCACCGCGCGCAGTACCGGCAGCCAGGGCGCCAGCGCCTGGCGGATGGCGGCTTCCGCGGCTTCGCCCGCGACGTTCGCCAGCATCACGCGCGCCGGCATCGGCAGGCGGCGCGGCAGGTCGGCGATTTTGGCCGTTTCGGCATGGTCGACCGCAACCGACTCCCGCCACGCGCCGTCGGCATGCAGCGCCCACTTGATGCGGCTGTTGCCGCTGTCGATGCACAGGATCATGCGCGGCGCAGGCTGAGGTCGCCGGAAGAAATGCGCTGCACGCCGCTCGCAGTTTGCAGCAGCAGCGCGCCATCGTCGTCGGCGCCAAAACAGATGCCGGCGAGCGGCTCGGCGCCGTCGCCGAGGACCTGCACCGCCCGCCCCTGCCAGGCATGGCGCTGCCGCCATTCCATTTTCAGCCCGGCGAAGCCGTCGACCGCGAAAGATTCGAGCACCCCGGCCAGCGCATTCAGGATGCTCGCCAGCACGGCATGGCGGTCGGGCACATGAACCAGCGCCTGCGCCAGCCCGGCGGCCGGTTGCGGCAGATCCAGCGCCGGCGGCAGCAGGTTGAGACCGACGCCGATGATCGCCTGCGCGCCGCGCCGGTCGCTCGCCAGCTCGATGAGGATGCCCGCCAGCTTGGCGAAATCGCCGTCGCGTTCGAGCAGCACGTCGTTCGGCCACTTGAGCCGGATACCGCTGGCGCCGAGGTTCTCCAGCCCGCGCGCCAGCGCCACGCCGACGGCCAGCGACAGGCCGGTCAGTTGCCCCGGCGGGCCGCTGAAGCGCCAGAGCAGCGAAAAGGTCAGGCTGGCCTCGGGCGTCGACAGCCAGGCGCGCCCCCGGCGTCCGCGTCCGGCGCTCTGGCGATCGGCGACGACCACCGTTCCGGCCGGCGCTCCCCGGTCGGCGCGGCGCAGCAATTCGCTGCTGGTCGAGTCGCAGGCATCCAGGGAAACGATGGTGAAATGCCTGGTTGTCGCGTCGGACAGGGATTCCAGGAGGACGGGATCGATCAGCGGCATGGGGCGGATTCTACTCCGCCGCGGTCTCCTTGCCGCCGTCGATGCCCAGTTCGGCAATCTTGCGCGTGATCGTGTTGCGCCCGATGCCGAGCGCCAGCGCCGCCTCGATCCGACGCCCGCCGGTCCGGGCCAGCGCGCGGGAAATCAGGATGCGTTCGAAGGAATGGGCGAGGCGGCCATGGACGTTGTCGACACCGCTTGCGAGCAGGCGATCGACTTCGCCCGCAAGCCCGCTTTCCCAGTCGGTCGCCAGCGTCATCGCCTGCGCTTCGCGCAGTTCGGCCGGCAGGTCGCCGATTTCGACCAGTTGACCGGGGGCCATGACGGTCAGCCAGTGGCACAGGTTTTCCAGTTGCCGGACGTTGCCCGGGAAATCGCGTCCGCCCAGGTAGGTCATCGCGGAATCCGACAGGCGCTTGGCCTCGACGCCCAGTTCGCGCGCGCTCTTCTGCATGAAATGACGGGTCAGCAGCGGAATGTCCTCGCGCCGCTCGCGCAGCGCCGGCAGGCGGATGCGGATGACGTTGAGACGGTGGAAGAGATCCTCGCGGAAGAGACCTTCCTTGACCCGCGTCTCCAGGTTCTGGTGCGTCGCGGCGATGACGCGAACATTGGCCTTGATCGGCGAATGGCCGCCCACCCGGTAGTAATGACCGTCGGAAAGGACCCGCAGCAGCCGGGTCTGCAGCTCCGGCGGCATGTCGCCGATCTCGTCGAGGAAGAGCGTGCCGCCCTCGGCCTGCTCGAAACGTCCGCGCCGCTGCGTCTGCGCTCCCGTGAATGACCCGCGCTCGTGACCGAAGAGTTCGGACTCGAGGAGATCCCTGGGGATCGCCGCCGTGTTGATCGCGACGAAGGACTTGTCGGCGCGCGGACTGTGGCGGTGCAGCGCCCGCGCGACCAGTTCCTTGCCGCTGCCCGAATCGCCGGTGATCAGCACGGTGGCGTGCGACATGGCGAGACGGCCGATGGCCCGGAAGACCTCCTGCATCGCCGGAGCCTGCCCGAGGATCTCCGGCGCCAGCGACACTTCGTCGGATGCACCAGCCTGGTGCATCGATTCGTCGATCGCTCGCTGGATCAGCTCGACCGCCTGATCGACATCGAAGGGTTTGGGGAGGTACTCGAAGGCGCCGCCCTGGAATGCGGCAACCGCGCTTTCCAGATCGGAATAGGCGGTCATGATGATGACCGGGACCGCCGGGAAGCGGTTCCTGACAACCTGCAGCAAGTCGAGCCCGGACTGGCCGGGCATGCGGATGTCGGACAGCAGGACCTGCGGCGACTCCGCGCCCTGTTCGATCCGGGAAATGGCCTCGCTCGCCGAAGCGAAACTGTGGAACGAAATACCCTCGCGGGTCAGGGTCTTCTCGAGGACCCAGCGGATCGAGCGATCGTCATCGACGATCCAGACGGGTTTCATGATTTTGTCGCTCATCGGATGGTTAACCGTGAAATAAAGCAAGCAATAATCAGGCCGGCTCCACCGGCAGGCGGATGGTGAACACCGTCTCGCCTGGCCGGCTCGAGCAGTCGATGGTGCCGTGATGATGCTGGACGAAGTTCTGGGCGATCGTCAGGCCCAGCCCGCTGCCGCCTTCCCGCCCGGAAACCAGCGGATAGAACATGCTCTCGCGAACCGCTTCGGGAATCCCCGGTCCATTGTCGATGACCTTGATCTCGAGGGCGAGACGGTAGCGCTTCTTGGCCAGCGTGACCTGGCGCAACACCCGCGTGCGCAACACGATCTCGCCCTCGCCGCGCATCGCCTGCGCGGCATTGCGCGCGACATTGAGAAACGCCTGGATCAGCTGCTCACGGTCGCCGGTCAGTTCCGGCAGGCTGGTGTCGTAGTCGCGGCGCATCGCCAGCGAGCCCGGGAACTCGGAGGTGAGCAGGCTGCGCACGCGCTCGAGGATCTCGTGGATATTCACCGTGGTCGGCAGCATCGTCCGATGTGAGGTCAGCAGGCGCTTCATCAGGTTCTGCAGGCGGTCGGCCTCCTTGATGATGACCTGGGTGTATTCCTTCAGCGACGGGTTGTTCAGCTCGTGTTCGAGCAACTGCGCGGCGCCGCGGATGCCGCCCAGCGGGTTCTTGATCTCGTGCGCCAGATTGCGGATCAGTTCGCGGGTCGCCTTCTGCTGTTCGATGAGATGCTCTTCGCGGGTCGCCGCCAGATGGTGCTCGATCGGCTGCAGTTCCACCAGCAGTCGCACCTCCTCCGACATATCCTGACGTAGCGCGGTCACCGTGCAGTTGACGTGGAGCAGCTCGCCGTCGCCGCGCTTCAGTTCGATATTCTGTCCCGTGTAACCCCAGCTGTTGTCCAGTGCGCTGTCAAACGCCGCCTGCAGCGTTGCCGGACAGGTGCATACCGCCGCCAACGGCTTGCCGGCCACCGTGCGCAGGCTGACGGCAAGGAGGTTCTCGCCGGCCGGATTGACATAGCGGACGGCCAGCTCGTCGTCGAGCAGGAGCACGGTCGAGGCGAGGAGGTCGAGTCCGCAATAGGATCGGGGTGTGTCATTCATGTCCGGCATTGTAGCGATTCGGGCGGCGCGGCGTCGCAGCCGTTGCGTCGCTGACCCAATGTTCATTATGATTGCGGAATTCCGCCCGCCGTCTTCCAGATGCGTTTCCGCAAAGCCCTGCCACCCGCCGCCGCCCTCTGCCTGGCCATCGCCCTGGCGGGCTGCAACAGCGCGGAACCGCCCGCGCCGGCGGTCGCCAGGGTTCTGGTTCAGCCCGCGGGCGCCCACGACGCCGGGTATGCCGTCTATACCGGCGAGATCCGGGCGCGGAACGAGGCCGACCTGTCCTTCCGCGTCGGCGGCAAGATCACCTCCCGCCTGGTCGATGCCGGCATGGCCGTGAAGGCCGGCCAGACGCTTGCCCGGCTCGATCCCGCCGACCTGCAGCTGGCCAGGCAGGCCGCGCTGGCGCAGGTGGCGGCCGCGGAAAGCGAATTCACCACCGCCAGCAGCGAGCGCGCCCGCTACGCCGACCTTCTGGCGCGGCGCTTCGTCAGCCAGGCCGCTTTCGACGCCAGGGAGAACGCCTTCCGCGGCGCCCGCGCGCGCCTGGAGCAGGCGCGCGCCCAGAGCCAGATCAGCGGCAACCAGGCCAGTTACGGCACGCTCGCGGCCGATCATGACGGCGTGATCACCGTGGTGCTGGCCGACGCCGGCCAAGTGGTCAGCGCCGGCCAGCCGGTCCTTCGCCTGGCGCGCCCGGAGGAACTGGAGGTCGCGATCGCGATCCCGGAAGGCCGCCTCGACGAATTCAAGGCGGCACGGCAGATCGCGGTCAATCTCTGGGCCCAGCCCGACCTGGCGATGAAAGGCGAGGTCCGCGAACTGGCCGCCGCCGCGGACCCGGCCACCCGTACCTACGCCGCCCGCATCCGCATTGCCGACCCGGCGCCGACGGCACAACTCGGGATGACGGCCCGCGTCATTCTTGGATCCGCGTCGGGCGCGGCCATCGTCGTCCCGCTGACGGCCCTTGTCGATCACGGCAAGGGACCGCAGGTCTGGGTCGTCAACGACGGCAGGGCGACGCAGCGGCCGGTCGAGGTGGCGTCCTTCCGCGAGGATGGCGCGGTCATCGCCAGCGGGCTGAAGGCCGGCGAGATGGTCATCCTGACCGGGCAGCGCCGCCTGGTCGACGGCCAGGCGGTGCACACCCAGCCTGCCGTGCCGCCCGCGCGGCAGCGGTGAGTTGTGGCCGGGCGCTTCAACCTGTCCGACTGGACGCTGCATAACCGGGTCCTGGTGGGCTTCCTGCTGCTCGCCATTGCGCTGCTGGGAGCCGTCTCCTATGGCCGGCTGAGCCAGGCCGAGGACCCGCCCTTCACCTTCCGGGTCATGGTGATCCGCACCCTGTGGCCGGGCGCCACGGCGCTCCAGGTCGAACAGCAGCTGACCGACAAGATCGAGAAGAAGCTGCAGGAGATGCCGTACATCGACCGCATCCAGAGCTTCTCCCGGCCCGGCGAGTCGACGGTCATGTTCTTCGCCAGGTACGGCGTGCCGGGCAGCCTCGTCCCGGACCTCTTCTACCAGGTGCGCAAGAAGGTCGGCGACATCCGGCACACCCTGCCCGCCGGCATCCAGGGTCCGTTCTTCAATGACGAATACGGCGACGTTTTCGGCAACATCTACGCGTTGACCGCAGAAGGCCTCGACTACCCCCAGCTCAAGGACATCGCCGAGCGCATTCGCGACAAGCTCCTGCGCATCCCCGGCGCCGGCAAGGTGGAGATCTTCGGCATCCAGGATGAAAAGATTTTCGTCGAACTCGCCAACGCCAAGCTGGCGACCCTGGGCATCGACCAATCGACCATCATCCAGGCGCTCAGCCAGCAGAATTCGGTCAACGCCGCCGGCTTCTTCGAGCTCGACGACGAGCGCATACAGATCCGGCCAAGCGGCGCCTTCGACACGGTCCAGGCCGTGTCCGGCACGCTGATTCGCAGCGGCGGCCGCAGCTTCCGCCTTGGCGACATCGCCAGCGTGCGGCGCGGCACCAGCGACCCGCCGACCACCGAAGTCCGCTTCGGCGGCAAGAAGGCGCTGGCCATCGGCGTGTCGCTGGCGCGCGGCGCCGACATCATCGATCTCGGCCACGCCCTGGAAGCCAAGGTCGCAACGATACGCGACGGCCTGCCGCTGGGCGTCGAAATCAGCGAGGTGCTCAGCGCTCCCAACGCCGTCCGCAACTCGATCAAGACCTTCGTGCGGGCCCTCGCCGAGGCGGTCGCCGTCGTTCTGCTCGTCACCTTCATCAGCCTCGGCATGCGCACCGGCATGGTCGTCGCCATTTCGATTCCGCTGGTCCTCGCAGCGACCTTCCTGGCGATGGACCTGTTGGACGTCGGCCTGCACAAGGTCTCGCTCGGCGCGCTGGTGCTGGCGCTCGGCCTCCTGGTGGACGATGCGATCATCTCCGTCGAGATGATGTGGGTGAAGATGGAGCAGGGCTGGGAACGCACCCGCGCCGCGTCGTTCGCCTACACCAGCACCGCCGGACCGATGCTGTCGGGCACCCTGGTCACCGTCGCCGGCTTCATCCCGATCGCCATCGCCAAGTCATCGACCAGCGAATACGCCTTCGCCTTCTTCCAGGTCAACGCGATCGCCCTGCTCATTTCCTGGGTTGCCGCGGTCGTCGCGATACCCTGGCTGGGGTACAAGCTGCTCCCCGACCCGCGGGCGCCGAAGAAGCCCGGCCTGCTCGCCCGCCGCTGGCCAGCCTTGGTGCGGCGCCTGGATAGACTGGGGCGCGACGGGCTGACGCTTGGCGAAGACCGCGATGTCTACGGCACGCCGTTCTACGACCGTTTCCGCTGGACGGTCACGTTCTGCGTCCGGCGGCGCTGGCTGGTCATCGGCATCACGCTGCTGCTGTTCGGGCTGGCCATCGCCGGCATGGGCAAGGTGCAGAAGCAGTTCTTCCCGAACTCTACCCGTCTCGAACTCAATGTCGAACTGCGCCTGCCCGAAGGCTCCTCGCTCGCCGCCATCGACGCCGCGACGAGGAAACTCGAGGACTGGCTGGACGAAGACAAGGCCCGCTTCGGCCAGCACGATCATTTCATCGCGTACGTCGGCTCGGGTTCGCCACGCTACTTCCTTTCGCTCGATCAGCAACTGCCCGCCACCAATGTCAGCCAGCTGGTCATCATGACCCGCGGCCACGAGGCGCGCGAGGCCTTGCGCGGTCGACTGATCGATTTGTTCGAAAATGAAGCCTGGGGAGTGCGCGGCAACGTCGCCCGCATCGAAAACGGTCCTCCGGTCGGCTACGCGCTTCAGTACCGCGTCTCCGGCGAGGATCCGGATACCCTGCGCCGGATCGCCGGCGATGTCGCAACCATACTGCGCGGCAACCCGGAACTGTCGAACGTGAATCTCGACTGGAGCGAGCTTTCCAAGGTCGTCCAGGTTGAAATCGATCAGGACAAGGCGCGCCTGCTCGGCGCCTCCGGCCAGGATGTCGCCGCGCTGCTCAACATGTCGCTCAACGGACTCACCGTCACCACCTACCGCGAGGGAGAGAAGACCATCGACGTCGTCCTGCGGGGCGACCGTCAGGAGCGCAGCCACCTGTCCGCCCTGCCCGACCTTGCGGTGCCGACGCGTAGCGGCAAGAGCGTTCCGCTCAGCCAGGTCGCCCGTCTCAAGCACTCGTTCGAGCCGGGCCTGATCTGGCGCCGCGACCGCCTGCCGACGATCACCGTCCGCGCCAACCTCTACGGCACGACCCAGCCGGCGACCATAGTCACCCAGCTGCAACCACGGATCGACGAGATCATCGCCAGCCTGCCGGCCGGCTACGCCATCGCCACCGGCGGCGCAGTCGAGGAGTCGGCGAAGGGCTCGAACTCGGTGATGGCAGGCATTCCGGTCTTCGTCATGCTGGTCATCACGGTGCTGATGATCCAGTTGCGGAGCGTATCGCGGGTCGTCATGGTGGTCCTGACGGCGCCGCTCGGGATCATCGGCATCGCGCTTTTCCTGCTGCTCTTCAACAAGCCGTTCGGATTCATGGCCCTGCTGGGAACGATCGCGCTGTTCGGCATGATCATGCGCAATTCGGTGATCCTGGTCGACCAGATCGAACAGGACATGGCGGCGGGCAAGCCCCGCGGCGAGGCGATCATCGAATCGACGGTACGCCGCTTCCGGCCGATCGTGCTGACCGCGGCGGCGGCGGTGCTGGCCATGGTGCCGCTCTCGCGCAACGACTTCTTCGGTCCGATGGCGGTGGCGATCATGGGCGGGCTGATCGTCGCCACCGCGCTGACCCTGCTCTTCCTCCCGGCGCTGTACTCGGCCTGGTACAAGGTCAGGCCCGGCGCCGTCTGATCAGCGCAGGCCGGAGAGTTCCTTCTGGATGGCGACGATGTTGCGCTCGTGCTGCGCAACGCGGTCGCGATAGGGCTGTACGCGGTCGACCGCCGAAGCCGAGCCATCCCTGCCGCGCAGCGATTCCTGTTCGGACAGTTCGCGTTGCGCCTGATCCAGACTGCGCTGTTCGCCCGCCAGTTCCTGTTCGAGGATGCGCTTGCGATCGGTGTCGCGGGCCTTCTGCGCGTCCTCCTGAACCCTGGGGAATCCCGCCGGCGAAGGATTGGCGGCAGCGCCGGAGGGCTTGGCCCGGGGCGCCGGCAGCGATGAGTCGGGCGGCAGCGTGACCGCCTTGCAGCTCTTGTCCACGCGCGAATTCGAGATCAGCGTGCCGCCATTGGCATCCGTGCAGCGGTATATCGTCTGCGCCGATGCCGGCAGGGCAAGCGCAAGAAGAAGCGTAGCAAGCGTACTGCGTGTCATCGTCATCCTTCCTCGTAACCGGCCCAGTTTACCGGACTTAACGCCTCTGCATGGCAACCGGTGGACAAAAAAAGGGCGGGAGAACCCCGCCCTCTGTTGCCGCCCTTTGCGGGATCAGCAGGAATAGTACAGGTCGAACTCCACCGGGTGAGTCGTCATGCGGACCTTGTTGACCTCGTCCATCTTCAGGGCGAGGTAGGCATCGATCCAGTCGTTGGAGAAGACGCCGCCGCGGGTCAGGAACTCGCGGTCCTTGTCCAGCGCGGCCAGAGCTTCCTCGAGGCTGGCGCAGACGGTCGGGATCTTTGCATCCTCCTCAGGCGGCAGGTCGTAGAGGTTCTTGTCGGCCGGGTCGCCGGGGTGGATCTTGTTCTGGACGCCATCGAGACCGGCCATCATCAGCGCGGAGAAGCACAGGTAGGGGTTGGCGATCGGATCCGGGAAGCGGGTCTCGATCCGGCGGCCCTTGGACGAGGCCACGTGCGGAATGCGGATCGAGGCGGAACGGTTTTTGGCCGAGTACGCCAGCTTGACCGGCGCCTCATAGTGCGGAACCAGGCGCTTGTACGAGTTGGTGCCGGGGTTGGTGATCGCGTTCAGCGCCTTGGCATGGCGGATGATGCCGCCGATGTAGAAGAGCGCGAACTCGGACAGGCCGGCGTAGCCGTCACCGGCGAACAGGTTCTTGCCATCCTTCCAGATCGACTGGTGAACGTGCATGCCCGAGCCATTGTCGCCGACGATGGGCTTCGGCATGAAGGTGGCGGTCTTGCCGTACTGGTGGGCGACGTTGTGCACCACGTACTTGAGGATCTGCGTCCAGTCGGCGCGCTTGACCAGCGTGCTGAACAGGGTGCCGATCTCGCACTGGCCGGCGGTGGCGACCTCGTGGTGGTGCACTTCGACCGGCACGCCGAGGGTTTCGAGCGCCAGGACCATCGCGGAACGGATGTCGTGCAGGCTGTCGACCGGAGGAACCGGGAAGTAGCCGCCCTTGACCGTCGGGCGGTGGCCGGAACCGCCGCCTCCTTCGGTCTTCTCGCCGGAGGTCCAGGCGGCCTCGGAAGAGTAGATCTTCAGCGCGCAGCCGGACATGTCGACGCTCCATTCGACCGAGTCGAAGATGAAGAATTCGGGTTCCGGACCGAAATAGGCGGCGTCGCCGAGACCGGAGGACTTCAGGTAGGCTTCGGCGCGCTTGGCGATCGAGCGCGGGTCGCGGTCATAGCCGCGGCCGTCGGCCGGATCGACGACGTCACAGGTGAGGACGACGGTGGTTTCGTCGAAGAAGGGGTCGATGTAGGCGGTGCCGGCGTCGGGCATCAGTTGCATGTCGGAAGCCTGGATGCCCTTCCAGCCGGCGATGGACGAGCCGTCAAAGGCGTGGCCATTCTCGAACTTGTCTTCGTTGAAGGCGGAAACCGGCACGGTGACGTGCTGTTCCTTGCCACGGGTATCGGTGAAACGAAAATCGACGAACTTGGCGTCGTTTTCCTTGACCATCTTCATCACGTCTTGCGGGGTTGCCATAATCGTCAATCTCCTAACTCATCAAGAAGCCGGCGAGGCCGGCGACAATAAAAAAGCCAACGCAGCCTCTTTAGCAGAAACCGTGCCAACACCTGTTTGCGAAGCACGTCATTTTGCCACAGGGTGGTACGCCAATCAGCCGGAGATTTGACGCACCAACTCCGTGCAGGCGGATGATCGGCCGCACCGGGGTGGTGCGGTCCATGGCGCTGCCGCCCCGGCGCGCCGGGAGGCCGGCGATGCCTCCCGGTGGCCGACCGACTCGGCGAAGCGCTGTCCCTCGCGGAAGCCAGGTTGGCGTCCGCACGGACGCCGGTCGCGCCGCACCGCCGCAGGGCCGCGACCGGCCATTACCGGGGATGGCTGCCTGTGACGGAGTTGATCGAGAGCGATTCGCCGTGCCCTATACTATCGGCCTCGAATTCCAACGGTTGCGGATTATGGGCAAGCTATCGGAGATCCTCACCCTCGCGCAACAGCGGGCCAAGGCCATGGGCCTGCCTTACGAAGGCGCGCTGACGCCGCAGGAAGCCTTCGACCTCTTGCGCCTGGCGCCCGGCGCCCGGCTGGTCGACGTGCGCACCCGCGCCGAATGGGACTGGGTGGGCCGCGTTCCCGGCGCTGTCGAGATCGAGTGGAACCTCTACCCGGGCGGTGGGCGGAACCCCAATTTCGCCACCGAACTGATGCGCCAGGTCGATCGCGAAGCGCTGGTCCTGTTTCTCTGCCGCAGCGGCGGCCGCTCGGATGCCGCGGCGCGACTGGCGAGCGAGACCGGGTATGGCGATTGCTACAATATCCTCGAGGGGTTCGAGGGCGACAAGGACGCCAACGGCCATCGCGGCGCCTGTGGCGGCTGGCGTCATGCGGGACTGCCCTGGCGCCAAGGGTAGTCCTTTCCCCGCATCATCTTTCCGAGACCTGTATGCAATCGACCGCAATCGCCTTCAAGCCCTTCAACAGCCTGCCCGACGGGGACTGCCAGGAGCGCATCAGCGCCGCCCGCGCCCGCCTCGGCAGGAGAGCCGTCATCCTCTGCCACCATTATCAGCGGGCCGACATCTACCAGCATGCCGACCTGACCGGCGATTCGCTGAAGCTGGCCAAGCTGGCCGCGCAGACCGATTCGGAATATGTCATCTTCTGCGGCGTGCATTTCATGGCCGAGGTGGCCGACATCATGACCGCTCCGGAGCAGATCGCCATCCTGCCCGACCTTGCCGCCGGCTGCTCGATGGCCGACATGGCCAACCTGGCCAAGGTCGAGCGCTGCTGGCGCGAGCTGGGTGAAGTCCTCGCCGTCGAGAGCGCGGTCACGCCGGTCACCTACATCAATTCAGCCGCCGATCTGAAGGCATTCTGCGGCGAACATGGCGGCATCGTGTGTACATCGTCCAACGCTGGGACCATCGCCGAATGGGCGTTCGCGCACCGGCCCAAGATCCTTTTCTTCCCCGACCAGCATCTCGGGCGGTGGACCGGCCACAGACTGGGAATTCCACTGGACGAGATGGTCGTCTGGGACCCCGACCTCGAACTCGGCGGCCTGACCCCCGGCCAGATCGGGAAGGCCCGCATCCTGCTGTGGAAGGGCCACTGCTCGGTGCACCAGATGTTCCAGAAATCGCACATCGACGCCTTTCGCGCCAAGTATCCGGACGGCCTGGTCATCGCCCACCCCGAGTGCAACTTCGAGGTCTGCGCCGCCGCCGATTACGTCGGCTCGACCGAGCACATCGTCAGGACCATCAAGGACGCGCCGGCGGGCACGCGCTGGCTGGTCGGCACCGAACTCAACCTCGTCGACCGCCTGGCCAGCGAGGTCCTGCCGCAGGACAAGATCGTCCAGTTCATGGCGACGACCATCTGCATGTGCTCGACCATGCAGCGCATCGACCCGCAGCATCTGGCGTGGACGCTGGAAAATCTGGTCGCCGGCAACGTCGTCAACCGGATACTGGTTCCGCAACACGAGGCCCGGCTGGCGAGACTGGCCCTCGACCGCATGCTGGCGATTTCCTGAACGTGGATGAGCAAGTCCGCGGCCCTGCGGGTGACGACCTATTGCATTCAGCAGACAAATTTTTCAGGCGTCACCGGGTTGGGAGTCGGCCAGCCCCAACCGGCGGACTCCCGGCCTATTCGTCGACTGCTTGCGAAACCTCGGCCAGTTCCTCGTCGCTGAACACGCGGGAGCGGGTGTGGAAGGCCTTGCCTTCGGGGCCTTCGAGCGAGAAGGTCCCGCCGAATCCGTCGATCACGTCGATGATCAGTTGTGTGTGCTTCCAGTACTGGTACTGGGCCTTCCCGATGTAGAACGGGCAGCCGCCGATGTCTCCGAGGTAGACGTCACCGGGACCGATGGTCAGCTCTCCGGGGAGGTAGCAGTTGGCCGCGCTGTTGTCGCAGCAACCGCCGGACTGATGGAAAAACACGGGACCATGCTTCTTCCTGAGCAGATCGATGAGATCCAGCGCGGCATCCGTGGCGATGACTCGTGGCACCATGGTTCACTCCCGGAAAAGGGGCGCCGGGTGCCCCGGCAGGCGAAAGATCGTCTGCCGGGGGATCGGCGATGATCAGAAGAAGCCGAGCTTCTGCTCGGAATGGCTGACCAGCAGATTCTTCGTCTGCTGGTAGTGATCGAGCATCACCTTGTGCGTCTCGCGTCCGATGCCCGACTCCTTGTATCCGCCGAACGCGGCGTGCGCCGGGTATGCGTGGTAGCAGTTGGTCCACACCCGGCCGGCCTTGATGCCGCGGCCCATGCGGTAGGCGAGGTTGCCGTTGCGCGTCCACACCCCGGCGCCGAGTCCATAGAGCGTGTCGTTGGCGATCGCGAGCGCCTCCGCCTCGTCGCGGAAGGTGGTCACCGCGAGCACCGGGCCGAAGATCTCCTCCTGGAAGATGCGCATCCGGTTATGCCCCTTGAACAAGGTCGGCTGCACGTAATAGCCGCCGGCAAGCTCGCCGCCAAGCGCTGCCTGGGCTCCGCCGATGAGGACTTCGGCGCCTTCCTGACGTCCAAGGTCGAGATAGGACGTGATCTTGGTCAGTTGCTCCTTCGACGCCTGCGCGCCGAGCATCGTCTCGGTATCCAGCGGGTTGCCCTGTTTGATCGCCGCGATGCGCGGCAGGCAGCGCTCGATGAAACGGTCGTAGATCGTCTCGTGGATCAGCGCCCGCGATGGGCAGGTGCACACTTCCCCCTGGTTGAAGGCGAAGAGCACGAGACCCTCGATCGCCTTGTCGAGGAAACCGTCGTCAGCCGCGATGACATCCTCGAAGAAGACGTTCGGCGACTTGCCGCCGAGTTCGAGCGTCGCCGGGATCAGGTTGTTGGCCGCGGCCTGGGCGATCACCCGGCCGGTCGTCGTCGACCCCGTGAAGGCAATCTTGGCGATCCGCTTGCTGGTCGCCAGCGGCAGCCCTGCTTCGCGGCCATAGCCATTGACGATGTTCAGAACTCCGGGCGGCAGCAGGTCGGCGATCAGATCGATGAAGATCAGGATGCTCACCGGCGTCGACTCTGCCGGCTTCAGCACCACCGCGTTGCCCGCGGCGAGCGCCGGGGCGAGTTTCCAGGCAGCCATCAGCACCGGGAAGTTCCAGGGAATGATCTGGCCGACCACCCCGAGCGGCTCGTGGAAATGGTAGGCCACCGTCATCTCGTCGATCTCGCTGATACCGCCTTCCTGGGCGCGCAGCGCGCCGGCGAAGTAGCGGAAGTGATCGGCTGAAAGCGGGATGTCGGCGTTCAGCGTTTCGCGCATCGGCTTGCCGTTGTCGACCGTCTCGGCGTAGGCGAGCCGTTCGAGGTTGGCCTCGATCCGGTCGGCGATCTTGAGCAGAACGTTCGAGCGGTCGGCTGCCGGAGTTCGCCCCCAGCGGTCGGCTGCGGCATGAGCCGCGTCGAGCGCCAGCTCGATGTCTTCGGCCGTGGACCGCGCGACCTGGGTGTAAGGCTGGCCGGTGATCGGCGTTACGACGTCGAAGTACTGCCCCTTGACAGGCGGCACCCACCGTCCGCCAATGAAGTTGTCGTATCTGCTGCCGTACTCGATCGTTGCGCCGGCGGCGCCAGGAAAAGCGTAGATCATTGATGTCTCCTCTCTGCGTGGTTGTAACGACAAAAAGATTCACCCCCTCCCGCCGCGAGTATCTTCGCTCTTGCCGCCCATCGTCAATCCGAAAATTCCGTCCGCGCGACACGTTGGAAGTCGGCCGTCTCGTGCTCCATCGCGGCGGCGGGGAAGGAATCGGCGAACTGCGGGGCGAACCTCTCCGCGCCTTCCCGAATCCGCTCGAAGCGTTCCGCGCAAGACGTTACGACAAGATCGGCCAGACGATGCGCGACATCGACCGGACCGCCGGCGCTAATGCCAAGGCCTTGGCAGCGCGGGCAGGCGCATGGCTTCGCCGCCGTCGCCGTCCTGATGCTGTCGCATCTGCTGGCACGGCCAACCGCCCATGGTCGATCAGCGCTCCGGCCTGGCCGCTTCATTCCCGGGCAAATGTTGCGCGGAGGCAAGGAATAGCGGTTCACCCCGGTATCCTGCTCGGCGGAAATGGCCGTGGAGATGATGGGCAAGCGTTGATCCGCGCGGCCCGTTTTGGAGTCGGGTCGCTAGCGTATACACTGTTGGCATGAAAAGGATCGGTTTCCCGGCGGCTGCCCGACGCGTGGCCAGACAGGTGGCCGGAATTCGACGCGAGGACAGGAGCCTTCACAAACACATGCAAGCATGTCGTCACTTCATATAACGACCTTCAATATCCACAAGGGCTTCTCGCAGTTCAACCGGCGCATGATGGTGCATGAGTTGCGCGAGCGGCTGCGCTGCCTCAATCCGGACATCGTCTTCCTCCAGGAGGTCCAGGGGCTGCATCTCGGTCATGCCGAGAATCACGACGACTGGCCGGCCGAGCCCCAGCACGAATTCCTCGCCGAGGAGGTGTGGCACGACGCCGCCTATGGCAGCAACATGATCTACGACCACGGCCATCACGGCAACGCGATCCTCTCGCGCTTTCCCATCCTGCATGCGCACAACCAGGATGTCACCCATCTCCGGTTCGAGAAGCGTGGCCTGCTGCACTGCCGGATCGAATTGCCGGGTGGCCTGGGGGCGCACTGCGTCTGCGTCCATCTCTCGCTGTTCGGCTATTCGCGCCGCCTGCAGGTCGCCGCGCTGGCCGATTATCTCGAAACCGTTTCCGGGACCAATGAGCCGCTGATCATCGCCGGCGATTTCAACGACTGGAGCAACCGGGCCGGCCGCCAACTGGCAAAGCGGCTGGGTCTGACCGAAGTCTTCAGCAACCGGAAGGGCGCGCCGGTGCGCAGTTACCCCGCCGTCCTGCCGATGTTCCGCCTCGATCGCATCTATGTGCGCGGGTTCAAGGTGCGCCGCACCGAGGTTCACTTCGGGCAACCGTGGTCGGCCATTTCCGATCACGCCGCGTTGTCGGCCCATCTGGCAAGGCATGCCCGCTGAGTTCCTGGCCGGAAACCGGATCACTTTGCTCAATTCCGGCCCCGAGTATTTTCCCGCTCTGCTGTCCGACATCGCGGCGGCACGCGCCGAGATCTACCTCGAAAGCTACATCTTTGCCGACGATACAATCGGCCATCAAGTCGCGGGCGCCCTCGCCGGCGCCGCCGCGCGCGGTGTCGAGGTCAATGTCACGGTCGACGGCTTTGGCGCCCGCAATTTCCGCGCCGACTTCCTGCCGCGACTGACCGCCGCCGGCGTCCGCTCGATCTTCTACCGGCCCGAGATCAGCCCCTTTCATCTGCGCCGCCACCGCCTGCGCCGCCTGCACCGCAAGCTGGTCGTCATCGATGCCCGCGTCGCCTTCGTCGGCGGCATCAACATCGTCGACGACGACAACGCGCCGGAAGACATGCGACCGCGCTATGACTACGCCGTGCGCATCGAAGGACCGGCGTTGCGCCAGATTCACCACGCCGCCCGGCGCATGTGGGAAATCGTTTCCTGGGCGAAATTCCGGCGCCGCTTTCGCCCTGCCGTTCCGGTCACCCCGGGGTACGAGATCACCGGCGAGCAGGAAGCGGCCTTGCTCATCCGCGACAACATCCGCCACCGCAACGACATCCTGCAGGCCTATATCACGGCGATCAACGGCGCGCGGGATGAAATCCTGATCGCCAACGCCTACTTCCTGCCGGGCCTGCGCTTCGGCCTGGCGCTGCATGCGGCGGCCAGGCGCGGGGTGCGGATCACCATCCTGCTCCAGGGCAAGACCGATCACCCGCTGCTCCGCTACGCGACGCAGACGCTATACGCGGCCTTGCTCAAGGCCGGGATGCGCATCTACGAGTACGAGAAGAGTTTCATGCACGCCAAGGTCGCCGTCATCGACCGCGTCTGGGCGACGGTCGGCTCGTCCAACATCGACCCGTTCAGCCTGCTGCTGGCCAAGGAGGCAAACCTGTTCGTGCGCAACCCGGCATTTGCGGCCGAACTGCATGTCAGCGTGGGCCACGCCATCGCCAGCGGCGCGCGCGAAGTGCTGGCCGGCGAACTCACCACCCACCCCTGGTACCTGCGAACCGTGCGCTGGCTCAGCTACGTACTCGTCCGGGCCGTCGTCGGGCTGACCGGCTACGGCCACAAGCACTGGCCGTCGGATGGGCAGACGCCGGGCGCCAGCTCCTGAGCGGCGCCCCTTCCCGCTCGCAACGCTCGACGATGGCCCCCGCGCGGCATGGCTGAACGGAAGCCATCGATCCGGCCAGGGCTCACGAGGCGCACGGCTTGAACCAGCGGTGGCCGGCTCCCGGCTGCCGCCGTGAACCTTGCGCCCGTTGCGCCGGGGTCGCCTGCCCGGCAGCGGGCGCCGGTCTTGCCGGCGCCGGATGGCCCGGGCGCCGGGCGAGTGCATCGCGGACGACGGAAATCGCCAGGATCAGAAAGGAAGCGATGCCGCACGCCAATACGATCAGGACGAGCGGAGCGGCGCTGATGAGAGGATTCGGATACATGATGTACTCCTTCTGATGTTGCAGGAGCCCCCATTGTGCAGAACCGCGCCATGCTACACAATTGCATGCAATGACATACCACGATCTCGATAATGAATAGCTCGCAGGCCGGCGCCCGCTTCGACTGGACGTTGATGCGCTCGTTCCTGGCGGTTCTCGAACGAGGAAGTCTGCTCGCTGCGGCCCGGCGCCTCGGCAGCAGCCAGCCCACCCTCGGGCGGCATGTCGCGGAACTCGAACGCCAGCTCGGCATGGCATTGTTCGAGCGCACGGGACGCGGCCTCGTGCCGACCCAGGTCGCGCTCTCCATCGCCGGTCAGGCCCGCGCCATGGCGGACAGCGCCGACGCCATCGGCCGCATCCTTACCGGCCAGAGCAAGCAGTTGGCGGGCGCGGTCCGCATCACCGCCGTCCAGACGGTGGCCGTGTACCTCCTGCCGCCCATTCTCGCCAGGCTGCGGGCCGAGGAGCCGGGAATCGCGATCGAGGTCGTGGCGTCCAACGCGATCAGCAACCTGCTGCGGCGCGAAGCCGACATCGCCGTCCGCATGGTGCGACCGGACCAGGGTTCGCTGATTACCCGGCACATTGCCGATTCGACGATCGGCGCCTATGCGCACGAGGATTACCTGCGCCGGCGCGGCATTCCGCGAACGCTGGCCGACCTGCGGCAGCACGACCTGATCGGTTTCGACCAGGACGATCTGATCATCCGCCGGTTTCAGGAGCTGGGGCTGTCGATCGGACGTGAGGGATTCGCCATCCGCAGCGACGACCAGCTCGTGCTCTGGGAAGCGCTGCGCGCCGGACTGGGGATCGGTTTCACCGGCATCTGGCTGGGGGGAAAGGAACCCGGAGTCCGGCGCGTCCTCCCCGACCTGCCCGTGTCGCTGCCGATCTGGCTCACCGTGCACCGTGAGATCCGTTCGAGCGCGCGCATCCGGGCGGTCTACGACTTCCTGGCCGAGGCGATTCCGCAAGCCCTGGCCTGACCGGGCAATCGGCTCATGCCACGTTGGACACGGCTCAGAAATCGAGCTGCAGGGCCGCCAGCCTTGCGTACAGGCCACCTAGCTGGCGCAGGTCCTCCGGCGTGCCGGTCTCGACGATGCGCCCGTGGTCCATGACGACGATCCGGCCGGCCTTCTGCACCGTGGCCAGGCGATGGGCGATGATCAGCGTCGTCCGCCCCGTCATGGCGGCGCTGAGACCCCGCTGCACCAGGATCTCGGACTCGGCGTCGAGGGCGCTGGTCGCTTCGTCGAGCAGCAGGAGGCGGGCGCCCTTGAGGATGGCGCGGGCGATCGCGATGCGCTGGCGCTGGCCGCCCGACAGCCGCGTGCCGCGCTCCCCGAGAAAGGTCCGGTAGCCCTCGGGCAGGCGCTCGATGAATTCGTCGGCGAGCGCCGCCCGCGCCGCCTGCACGACCTCACGGTCGCTCGCCGAAGTCCGGCCGTAGCGGATGTTCTCCAGCGCGTTCGCGGAAAAGATCACCGGATCCTGCGGGACGATGGCGATGTCCTTGCGCAGGTCGCGCAGGCTGAGCTGACGGATGTCCTGCCCGTTGATCCGGATGCAGCCGCCGGAAACATCGTAATAACGCAGCAGCAACTGAAACAGGCTGGTCTTGCCGGCGCCGGAGGGCCCGACCAGCGCCACGCTCTCGCCGGGCGGGATGTCGAGGCAGATGTCGTCAAGGGCGCGGACTTGCGGGCGGGCCGGATAGGCGAACACGACATGCGCGAAGCTGATCGCCGCCTGTTCGGCGACTACCGGCGGCTGCGGCCGTACCGTCTCCTGGATGGCGGATCGGGCATGCAGCAGGTCGAGCAGGCGCTCGGTCGCGCCGGCCGCGCGCATCACGTCGCCCCAGACCTCGGCCATGGTTCCGACCGCGCCGGCGACCAGGGCGGCATACAGGACGAAGGAGGCCAGTTCGCCGCCGGTCAGGGCGCCGGCATGGACCTGGCGCGCACCGATCCAGAGGACGAAGATGATCGTTCCCATCACCGCGGTGATGATCAGCGCCGTGAGCGCCGCGCGCACCCGGGTGCGCCGGATCCCGGTGGCGAAACTCAGTTCCGTGCGCGCGGCGAACCGGCCGGCCTCCTGTTCCTCCTGCGTATAGGCCTGCACGGTCGGCATGGCGTTGAGGATTTCGCCCGCCAGCGCCGACGCATCGGCGATCCGGTCCTGCGATTCGCGCGAGAGTTTCTTGACCTTGCGGCCGATGGCGACGATCGGCAGGATCAGCAGGGCCATCAGTCCGAGGTTCAGCGAGAACAGGTAGAAGCTGGTGACCGCCAGCATGACCATGCCGCCGATGAACTGGAAGACGCTGCGCAGGCCCATCGAGATCGAACTGCCGACGACGGTCTGGATCAGCGTCGTGTCGCCGGTCAACCGGGACAGCACTTCCCCCGTCTGCAGCGTCTCGAAGAACTGCGGCGACTGCGCCAGCACCCGCGCATAGACAGCGTTGCGCAGATCGGCGGTGACCCGCTCCCCGACCCACGAAACGGTGTAGTAACGCGCCGCCACCGCCAGCGCCCAGATGCTCGCCAGCCCGAACAGCGCGACGAAGTGCCCGTTCAGGCTCAAGTCGCCCAGCAGACGCCCGCCTTGCCGCTCGCGCTCGCCGAAGCCGAAGTCGATCAGGTCGCGAAACGCCAGCGGCACCAGCAGGATCGTTGCCGAAGCGAGGCAGAGGAGGATGAAGGCGAGGGCGACGCGCGCCCGGTAGGGCCGCAGGAAAGGCCACAGGCCGGCCAGCGCCGAAAGCTTGCGCGCCCTTGCCGCCGGTTTTGTGGAATCGTGAGCCATCCGCAATTATC
>JAFLDQ010000069.1 GCA_017302355.1 Dechloromonas sp. | reverse complement strand
GCGGCCCAAGCCGGACGGATGCTCTTCGACACCGCCTGCCGGGCAGGCTTTGGTCGCCATAGCCAACTGCATGCCGTCGGCGACGGCGCGTGCTGGATTGCCGATCAAGTCGAAGAACGGTTTGGCCAGAACGGACGCTATCTCCTGGACTTCTTCCATGTCTGCGATTACCTCGGCGCCGCCGCTCGGGCAGTTGCGGCGACCGACCAGGACGCCAAGGCCTGGATGGAAACGCAAAAGGATCGTTTGAAGCGTGGGCAACCCCAATCCGTCCTGGACGCCCTCAAGCCGTATCAGGAGGATCCGCGAACCGAGGACAACCAGGCGCCCGTTCGCGTCTGTCATCGCTACCTCAGCGGCCGGCTCGATCAACTCCACTACGATGAAGCGCTACGCCAGAATCTGCCCATCGGTTCCGGCGAGATCGAGAGCGCCCATCGCTACCTCGTCCAACAGCGACTCAAACGTCCCGGCGCATGGTGGCGTACCCACAACGCCAAATACCTGTTGGCCTTGCGCCTCCATCGCGCCAATCACCAATGGCTCAACTATTGGAACAATCCCTTCCGGCAGGCCGCTTGAATACATCAGTTTGAATCGCACCCGGGCGCTTCCGCTGAACCGGATCGCCGGCGCAGCGCCTGCTCGGCGGCGGCGTTGAACAGCGAGCCGCGGGAATCGATGGCGGCTTCTCCGTCCCTGAGCTGGCTTTCGGCGATCGCCGGATGCAGCAGGACGGCAAACTCCCAGTCGGGATTGGCCAGCAGCATCTTGCCGGTCCCCCTGGCGACATGGCAAATGCGGCCGCAGATGGACTGCTCGCCGGGAGAGCGGAAGCTCAGCCAGTCGCCGGCATGGAGGGGCGACGGGCGGTAGCGGCCGGCGGCGCGGGCGGCGCCCGCCAGGTCGTAGATGCGCAGCCTCTGGACGCCGCTGCGCAATTCGCTGAGCGCCGGCGCCACGCCGGCCGCCGTCCTCGCCATCGCCGGGGCCTCCGGCGCCACGGGTTCCACACCCTGCCGCGGAGCCCCGCGCATCGCCGCCGTCTGTAGCGCGAAGCAGGCGTCGAGAAACTCGGCGCGCGCCGCCTCCGGCACCGACACCCGCAGCATGCCGGCGCAAATTCTTTGCAGCATCTGCGGCAGATCGCCCGCCAGCCGCTTGCGCGCTTCCATATCGACCTTGGGCTGGACGCTCCACAGCAATTGATCGACGACCGCCTTGTTTTCCCGCCACTCGGCGCTCTCCTCACCGCTTTCCAGCCAGATCTGGCGCAGCAGTCGCTGCCAATGGTCGCGCAGGAAGCGCGAAATCGCCGGCGGGACGTCACTGCGCAGGCAGAAGGCGTCGATCGCCTTGCGGCTCGCCATGTCCGCCTGATCACCCTGTTCGAGGAGCTGAATCAACGGCCGGTAACTGGCCGCCGCCTGTGCGGCGGCGTGGTCGCGGCGGGCGATCAGCTTGTCGAGTTCGCCAACGTAGCGCGACAGTACCTGCGTGTCATTGACGAATTCGGCGCGCACGCGCGAGGCGATCTGCTGGATGATGATGCATAACGGATGCCGGGCCGACACATCGGGCGGCAGGCCAACCGCGGCCCGCGCCATCTTGTCGAGCAGCTGGCGCGCCGGATGGGCATCGGCCGCGAAGAAATCCCGGTCGAGCATGAGCGCGCGCAAGGTTGGGATCTGCAGGCTGGAAAGCGCCATCCGGATCGGATCGGGCAGCGTGGGCGAGGCGAAAATGGCCTCGAAGATCATCGCCAGGGCATCGATGGCGGCCGCCTCGGGCGCCTCCGCCGGCACCCCGAGACGGGTGGAGTCGAGCGCGCACGGCGCCTTGCCCTCCGTCCCGCCGTCAGCGCCCTGGCCGACGCGTTCGAGATCGTCGAGGCGGGCCAGCAGGCGCCCGAACATCGCCTGGCTGAGCAGCGAGGCGGCGATGCCCGCTCCCATCGTCGTATCGCCGCCGCCACGCTGCGCCTGCCCGCGCAGGCTCCTCTGCAGCGCCACCGCCGGGTCGATCGCGATGCCGCCGGCCGTCCCGCCGGCCGGCGCCGCGCTGGCCAGATCGGGCGCCGTGACGATGGTCGGCTGGGCCGCCGACACCTGGCGACCGATCAGAAAGTCGTTGAGACCGGCGTAGAGCGACGGGAGAAACTCGGAAAAGTGCTCTTCCAGGCGCCCGATCCGCTCCAGCGTCCTGTCGGAAGCCTCATCGACCACGCCGGACAGGGCGGTCAGCCCGCGGGCGAAGGCCTTCGGCCCGACGGGAGTATCGGCCGGCGACAGGTCGGGACGTCCGAGCAGGGTGACGAAGCGCAGATAGACGCGCCACAGTTCCTTGCCGTTGGTCTCGGTCAGCAAGGCGGCAAAGCTGCCGAGGCGAATGTCCAGTTCGAGGTCGCTCTCGCCGACCAGCGAGATGTTGGAGGCGGTGAGATCGCCCAGCTGGTCGAAGGAGCTGCGCCGCTCGCTGGTGGTCTTTTCGTCGAAATAGCCGCCGATGGCCCTGATGTAGGCGGCCAGCGCCTCTGCGGAAACCGGGTCGGCCTCGCGCAGCAGCTGGCCGGCCTGTTTCAGGAACCAGGCGCGGCAGTCGCGCAGGATTTCCCAGGCATCGTCCGGTACCTGCAGGGTTTCGTCGTCAGCGGCGAAGGGCATTTCGATTCACGCGTTTCTCTCGCGGCATTCCGGGTATCAGGGCAGGTCCACATCCTTGGGCGCATCGGCGGTGCGCGGCCCGACCACCCCCAGGCGGGCCTTCAGCGAATCCGGGCGGCCGGTGAACTGCATCGAGTAATAGACCGAGTTGCTCATCACCTTCTTGACGTAGTCGCGGGTTTCGTTGAACGGAATGGTTTCGGCATAGATCGCGCCCTCGAGCGGCCGGTCGGCGCGCCATTTCCTGGCGCGGCCGGGGCCGGCGTTGTAGGCGGCCGAGGTCAGCACCGGGTGGTTGTCGAGGTTCTCCATGACCAGACGCATGTAGCTGGTGCCGAGCAGCACGTTCGTTTCGGTGTCGTTGACCCGGCCATGGTCGTAGTTCCGCAGGCCGATCTTCTTGGCGACCCACTTGGCGGTCGCCGGCATCAGCTGCATCAGGCCGGAGGCGCCGACACTCGACTTGGCGCCCGGGATGAAGCGGCTCTCCTGGCGCATCAGGCCGTAGACCCAGGCGTCGTCGAGCGCCTGATCCCGTGCCGCCGTGCGCACCTGATCGCCGTAGGGGGCGAGGAAGCGCAGCGTGTAGTCGTGCTCGCTCTTCGTGCGGTCGGCGGTGTTGATGGCGCGGTCCCAGATCTGGTTGCGCCTGGCCAGATCGGCGGCGGCCAGCAGCTCGCGGTCATCCATGCCGCGCAGCGCCCAGTTCCATTCCCTGACCGCCTCGGTGCGCATTTCCAGCCGGAAGAAGGCCATCGCCCGGCGAATTCCGGGATTGTCGCGCGCCGCTTTCTGCTCTTCGGCGGACAGCGCGCTGGCCTTCGGCGGGGTCACGATCTTGCGCCCGAGTTCCTCGTCGGCCAGGTTGCCGTAGAAGTTGGCCTGCCCGGCGATCTTGTCGAACAGCGCCTCGGCCTCGCTGGTCAGTCCGCCGGCCTTGTAGGCCCGGCCCAGCCAGTAGATCCATTCCGGCTGCGCGGCAAGCGCCGGCGGCATTTCGCCGATCGTCGCCAGAACCGCGCTCCAGTCGTGGGCGCGCAGGGCGGCGCGGACCTTCCATTGCGCAGCCTCGTCGGAGAGCGGTGTCTGCCCGCCTTGCGCATACCAGGCGAGCGCCTCGCCGTAGTGGCGCTTCGCGCCCTGCAGCCCGGCCTGACTCCACGCCCACAGGCGCTCCGATTCGTGCAGGCGTCCCTGCAGCTTCTCGAGTTCGGCCGCCGCCGCACGGGGATCGTTGGCCGCGATGCGCTGGATCGCCAGCGCGGCAAGTTCGCGACCGGTCTGGCTGGCGTGCCAGTTGGCCGGCTGTTTCGCCAGATAGCCCATCGGGCTGCCGATCAACATGTCGAGCGCTTTCGCATCGGGCGCCTGGCCGGCCGGCAGGGCGGCGAGCGTGAGCCTGGCCGGACCCGTCCGGTTGGCCTCGAACTGGCGGCGGGCCCGTGCCCAGACGTCGTCGGCCGTGACGCGGTTGTCGCGGATCAGCGCTTCGAGCACCGGGCGGCAGGCTTCCGGCGGCTCGAGCATGGTCAGCCACTGCTTCTGCGCCGCGTCGAGCACCCCCTTGTCGCCGCCGGCCAGCCGCGCCTGCTGGAACCAGCAGGTGACGTCCGGCTCGGGCGCGACCAGACTCGGATACTCGCCGTCGATTTCCAGCCAGTAGCCGCGCTTGCCGAGCCAGCGGATCCAGTCGGCGCGCAGCTTTTCGGCGACGAAAGCGCCCTCGTTGCGCGCGAAGAAGTCGCGCAGCGCCGCCGGGTCGCCCTGTTCCATGTTCATGCGCAGCAGGTAGTTTTCGGCGTAGGGCGCCAGTTCGTGGTTGCCGAGTTGCCCGGCGCTGCGCTCCAGCCTGGCGCGGTCGCCGGCGCGGAAGGCGTCGCGGGCGGCAAGGAAGGCGCTGTCGCGGCTGTCCTGCGCAAAAAGGGGCGAGGAAAGAAAGAAGGCCAGGAAAAACGCGCGAAGCTTCATGCTAGATTTGCCGGATGGAAGAGCTTTCCGAGGATACCACGGCATGGCGGCGCGAACTGCGGCGGGCGATGGTCGAACACCGCGCCGCGCTGGACGATGCCGGGCACGCGGCGCTGTCGGCGCGCATCGCCGGCCACGCGCTGGCCGCCCTGCCGCGGCCGGCGGTGGCCGCCTTCTGCTGGCCGATCAAGCACGAGCCGGACGTCCGCGCCATCGTCACGGCATGGGCAGCCGAGGGCGCGCGTGCCGCCCTGCCGGTCGTCGCCGCCGAGGACGCGCCGCTGCTTTTTCGCGAATGGACGCCGGAAACGCCGCTCACAGCCGACCGCTACGGTATCCCGGCGCCGGCCGCCGGCGCCTGGCTGACGCCCGACCTGATCCTCCTGCCGCTCAACGGCTTCGATGGCGCCGGCTACCGCCTCGGCTACGGCGGCGGCTACTTCGACCGCACGCTGGCGGCGCTCGTTCCGCGGCCGCTGGCGGTCGGGGTCGGCTTCGAGATCAACCGCATCGCCAGCATCCAGCCCGCGCCGCACGACCAGCGACTGGACTGGATCGTCACCGAGAACGGCGCCTTCAGGCCGGCCGCCTGAGTCCATGGACGGCAAGCGCCAGCAACAGCGTGGCGCTTGCCGCGAGCACCGCCTGGCGCAGATCGTGCAACCCGGTTCTCACCGCCAGTTCAAGGGCGTAGCCATGTTGAAGGGCGAAGATCAGCGAGGCGATTGCGAGCAACAGCCAGGAACGTCGTGCCGCCGGGCTGCGCTCCTTGTGCAGGAAACATTCGATCGCCAGAGCGGTGGCGAACGACTGCGCAACCAAGGCGGCCAGCAGTGCGAACATCGCCAGCGAGTACGAACTCATGCCGCCCTGCAGGCGGCGGCGAAGCGCCCGAGTGCCTCGTCCAGCGTCGCGCGGGCGCAGCCGAAATTGAGGCGCAGCCAGCCCGGCGCGCCGAAATCGGCGCCGCCGGAAAGGCCGAGGCCATGCGCCTCGAAGTGGGCAGCCGGTTGCGTCAGGCCGAGTTCGCGGACGTCGATCCAGGCCAGGTAGGTCGCCTCGACGTGGCTCATTTTCGCCCTTTTTTCGGCGTCGACCGCAGCAGCCACCCGGTCGCGGTTGCCGGCGAGGTAGGCGAGCAGTTCGCGATGCCAGCCGGCGCAATCGCGGTAGGCGGCTTCGCAGGCGGCCAGCCCGAGCACATTGACGTGCGGCACGATGCCGTCCATGGCGCGCCGGAAGCGGCGGCGCAGGCCGGCGTCGGGTATCACCGCGAAGGCGCAGCCGAGGCCGGGGATGTTGTAGGTCTTCGACGGCGCCATCAGCGTGATGCTGCGCTTCGCCGCGTCCGGCGACAGGCTGGCGAAGGGGATGTGGCGCTTGTCGGCGTCGAGGATCAGGCCGCAGTGGATCTCGTCGGAACAGACGATCAGGTCGTTCGCTGCGGCGAAGGCGGCGAGGTCGGCGAGTTCTTCGCTGGACCAGCAGCGGCCGACCGGGTTGTGCGGGTGGCAGAGCAGGAAGAGCCGGGTCGCCGCGGCCGACGCGTTCCGCAGGGCGATTTTGTCCCACTGCCAGCGACCGTCGATACAGGCGAGTTCGACGCGGTTGAGCTTGCGGCCGGAAAACCGCGGCGCCGACAGGAAGGGCGGATAGACCGGCGTCGCCGTCAGCACCTCGCCGTCGACCGCGCGGCAGGCGACGTTGAGCCCGGTCACCAGACCCGGCAGCCAGACGATCCATTCGGCTTCGATCGCCCACCCGTACTCGCCCTCAAGGTGAGCGAGCACTGACTCCGTCAGTGCCGGCCACGACCCGCCGTAGCCGAAGACGCCGTGTTCGATGCGCCGGTGCAGCGCAGTGAGCACCGGCGGCGGCGCGGCGAAATCCATGTCCGCCACCCACAGCGGCAGGATGTCGCGGCCGGCGTACCTGCCCCATTTGATGGAGTCGGAATCGCGCCGGTCGGGCGCCGCGTCGAAGATGCTCAAACTTCGAGGTGCTGGAAGAGCGCGGTCGACAGGTAGCGCTCGCCGAACGACGGAATGACGACGACGATCAACTTGCCGGCGTTCTCCGGGCGCCGGGCCAGTTCGAGCGCGGCCCAGGTCGCGGCGCCGGAGGAGATGCCGACCAGCAGCCCCTCCTCGGTCGCCATGCGGCGGGCGATGGCGAAGGCGTCGTCGTTCTTGACGCGGATCACCTCGTCGTAGATGGCCGTGTTGAGCACCGCCGGCACGAAGCCGGCGCCGATACCCTGGATCGGGTGCTGGCCTTTGGCGCCGCCGGAAAGCACCGGCGAAGCATCGGGTTCGACGGCGACGATCTGGACGCCTGGCTTGCGCGCCTTGAGCACCTCGCCGACGCCGGTCACCGTGCCGCCGGTGCCGACACCGGAAACGAAGATGTCGACCTGGCCGTCGGTATCCTTCCAGACCTCCTCGGCCGTCGTTCTACGGTGGACTTCCGGATTGGCCGGATTTTCGAACTGCTGCGGGATGAAATACCGGGCATCGGCTTCGGCCAGCGCCTTGGCCCTGGCGATGGCGCCGCCCATGCCGTCCGGCCCCGGGGTCAGGATCAGCTCGGCGCCGTAGGCCTTGAGCAGCAGCTTCCTTTCGCGGCTCATCGTTTCCGGCATCGTGAAGGCGCACTGGATGCCGCGCGCGGCGCAGACCATGGCCAGCCCGATGCCGGTGTTGCCGGAGGTCGGTTCGAGGACGACGGTATCCGGGCCGATCTTGCCGGCGGCTTGCGCCGCGTCGAGCATGGACACCGCGATGCGGTCCTTGACGCTGTGGCCGGGGTTGAAGAATTCGAGCTTGGCGACGATGTTGGCGCCGCAGCCTTCGGTAACGCGATTGAGCTTGACCAGCGGCGTGTTGCCGACCAATTCGGTGACGTTGTTGGCGATTTTCATGTCAGGACTCCGGTTGAGGAAAGGGAATTGTAGGCGACTCCGCGGCTGCCGTGGGCACCTCCGCAGTCCGCCCGGGGCTCGGCGAACCGTGGGCCCTCGCCCGGTTCGACAACGGCAGCGCGGGCGGATTCCTGCCGCGGACCACCGGCGATTCCCGGCAGCGGCAAGTACACCGGGGCATGGCGGATATCTATTTCTTCAGGTAGATCTGGTCGAAGCTGCCGCCGTCGGCGAAGTGCGCCTTCTGCGCCTTCTGCCAGCCGCCGAAGGTGTCGTCGATGGTGATCAGCCGGATCTTCGGGAACTGCGTGACGTACCTTGCCGCCACCTTGGGGTCGCGCGGCCGGTAGTAATGCTTGGCGGCGATGTTCTGACCTTCCTCCGAGTACAGGTAGTCGAGGTAGGCCTGCGCCGTCAGCCGCGTGCCGCGCTTGTCGACCACCTTGTCGACCAGCGCCACCGGCGGCTCGGCGAGGATCGACAGGCTGGGCGCGACGATCTCGAACTTGTCCTTGCCGATCTCGTTGACCGCCAGCTGCGCCTCGTTCTCCCAGGCGATCAGCACGTCGCCGAGGCCGCGTTCGATGAAGGTCGTCGTCGATCCGCGGGCGCCGGAATCGAGCACCGGCACGTTCTTGAAGATCGCCGTGACCAGATCCTTCGCCTTCTGCTCGTTGCCGCCGGGCTGCCTGAGCGCCCAGCCCCAGGCGGCCAGGTAGTTCCAGCGCGCGCCACCGGAGGTTTTCGGATTGGGTGTGATGACGCCCACGCCCGGTTTCGCCAGATCGCCCCAGTCCCTGATGTCTTTCGGATTGCCCTTGCGCACCAGGAAGACGATGGTCGACGCATAGGGAGACGAGTTGTGCGGGAAACGCTTCTGCCAGTCGGCCGGGATCAGCTGGCGTTCGACCAGCGCGTCGATGTCGTAGGCCAGCGCCAGCGTGACGATGTCGGCCTCGAGCCCGTCGCGCACCGCCATCGCCTGCTTGCCGGAACCGCCGTGCGACTGGCGGACAGTCACCGTCCGCCCGGTCCTGCCTTGCCAGTGCTTGTTGAAGGCGGCGTTGAAGTCCTTGTACAGCTCGCGCGTCGGGTCGTAGGAGACGTTGAGCAGCGTCGTCTGGGCAGAGGCGCTGCCGAGGGTGAGCGTCGCGGTCAACGCCGCAAGAATGGCGGATTTGCGCATGAAAGACTCCGGTCTGGTGAATCGGGTTTCGTAATGGCGGGAGTCTAGGTGCGTTTATTATTCTTCCAAAGAATGTTTATTCACTAAATTATAAGCCGATCGAATTACACAACCAGCGAACGAGCGCGACCTTAGAACAGAAATGCCTGTTTTTCCGGTGTCGACCGCGGCAGCGCGTCGGCGCCGAATACCCGCATCTGCCGGGGCCGGAACCAGACCGGCTGCCCGACGGCCAGTTGCAGGATCTCGTGCCGCTCGCGCGACAGCTCGACTTCGATGATCTCGCTGTCGTGCTTCAACTCGATACGGACGACGGGACCGATCGGATGGACGTGCAGCACGGTCGCCTGCAGGCCGTTTTCCGCGGCCTGATGGCCGATGTCGATGTCGTGCGGACGAACAAAGGCGGTCGCCCTTTCGCTCGACTCGTTGCGCTCGACTTCGGCATAGCCCCCCTGCACCCGGCTGTGGAAGACGTTCACGTTCCCCAGGAACTGATAGACGAAGGGCGAGGCCGGCGACGAATAGACCTCGTCGGGCGAGCCGATCTGCTCTATCTTGCCGTGGTTCATGACGACGACGCGGTCGGCGACTTCCAGCGCCTCCTCCTGGTCGTGCGTGACGAAGACGCTGGAGATGTGCATGTCGTCGTGCAGGCGGCGCAGCCAGCGGCGCAGTTCCTTGCGCACCTTGGTGTCGAGCGCGCCGAAGGGCTCGTCGAGCAGCAGCACCTTGGGTTCGACGGCCAGCGCCCGGGCCAGCGCAATGCGCTGCCGCTGGCCGCCGGAGAGCTGCGACGGGTAGCGGTCGGCCAGCCAGTCGAGCTGGACCAGGCCCAACAACTCCATGACCCGGCGCTTGATGTCGGCATCCGACGGCCGTTCGTTGCGTGGCTTGACGCGCAGGCCGAAGGCGACGTTCTCGAACACCGTCATGTGGCGGAACAGCGCGTAATGCTGGAAGACGAAGCCGACCTGGCGCTCGCGCGCGTGCAGGTGGGTGGCCTCGGCGCCGGAGAACAGGATCTCGCCGTGGTCGGCCGTCTCCATGCCGGCGATGATGCGCAGCAGCGTCGTCTTGCCGCAGCCGGAAGGGCCGAGCAGGGCGACCAGTTCGCCGGTCGGGATGTCGAGGTTGATATTGTCGAGCGCGACGAAGTTGCCGAAGCGCTTGGCGATGTTGCGGATTTCGATGCTCATGATGAGAAGAGGGGAAGAGTGAAGGGCGAAGGGGGTGAGGAGCGGAGACGGGGAGCGGCGGGTTCTACCCTTCTCCCTTCCCCCTTCTCCCTTCCCCGCCGCCCTCGGGGGCCAGCACAGCGGAAAGCATCTCTGTCTCCCGGCGCATCCGCCATTCGACGACGGTCTTGGCGACCAGCGTGACGAGGGCGAGCAGGGCGAGAATGGAAGCGGCGGCGAAGGCGCCGATGGCGTTGTATTCGTTGTAGAGGATCTCGACGTGCAGCGGCAGGGTGTTGGTTTCGCCGCGGATGTGCCCGGAGACAACCGACACGGCGCCGAACTCGCCCATCGCCCGCGCGTTGGCGAGAATGACCCCGTACAGCAGGCCCCACTTGATGTTGGGCAGCGTGACGCGGCGGAACATCTGCCAGCCCGAAGCGCCGAGCGACACCGCCGCCTCTTCCTCGTCCTTGCCCTGCGCCTGCATCAGCGGGATCAGTTCGCGGGCGATGAAGGGGAAGGTGATGAACAGCGTCGCCAGGATCATGCCCGGCACCGCGAAGATGATTTTGATGTCGTGCTCGGCCAGCCACGGCCCGAAGGTGCCCTGCGCCCCGAACAGCAGAATGAAGACGAGGCCCGCGACCACCGGACTGACCGCGAAAGGCAGGTCGATCAGCGTGATCAGCAGGCTCTTGCCCCTGAAGTCGAACTTGGCGATCGCCCACGCCGCCGCGACGCCGAAAGCAACGTTGAAGGGCAGGACGGCGAGCGCGATACCGACGGTCAACCCGATGGCGGAACGGGTTTCCGGCTCCTTCAGCGCTTCGACATAGACCGGAATGCCCTGCGCCAGCGCCTCGACAAAGACGGCGACGAGCGGCAGCCCGAGGAAGAGGAACAGGAAGCCGAGGCCGACTGTCAGCAGGGCGTAACGAACCCAGGCCGGCTCCTGGGTGGCGCGATTCGACTTCACGCCGCGCTGCCCGTGGCCGCGGCCGCCGCGACTTCGAGCGGTTCGTCGTTCCTGTGGCGGTTGGCCGTCCACCATTGCAGCAGGTTGACCGCCAGCAGCAGGATGAAGGAGAGGGCTAGCATGACCACGGCCAGCGCCGTGGCGCCGAGCACGTCGTACTGTTCGAGCTTGGAAATGATCAGCAGCGGGGTGATCTCCGAGATCAGCGGCAGGTTGCCGGCGATGAAGATCACCGAGCCGTATTCGCCGACGGCGCGGGCGAAGGCCAGCGCGAAACCGGTCAGCAGCGCCGGGAAGATGGCCGGGAAGATGACCTTGGCGAAGGTCTGCCAGCGCGAGGCGCCGAGCGAGGCGGCGGCCTCCTCGACCTCGGTCTCGATGTCCTCGATCACCGGTTGCAGCGTGCGCACGACGAAGGGCAGGGTAATGAAAGTCAGCGCGACGACGATGCCGAGCGGCGTGTAGGCGACCTTGATCCCCAGCGGCTCGATCCAGCGCCCCAGCCAGCCGTTGCCGGCGTAGAGCGTGGCCAGCGTGATGCCGGCCACCGCCGTCGGCAGCGCGAAGGGCAGGTCGACCAGGGCATCGACGAAGCGCTTGCCGGGGAAGGGGTAGCGCACCAGGACCCAGGCGACAATCAGGCCGAAAAAGGCGTTGACCGCGGCAGCCAGGATGGAGGCGCCGAAGGTCACGCGAAAAGCCGCCAGCGAACGCTCGCCGAGGGCGATGTCGAGAATCTGCGCGAAACCGAGTTCCGACGCCTTGAGGATCATGCCGCCGAGCGGCAGCAGGATCAGCAGCGAGAGATAGACCAGCGTGTAGCCCAGCGCCAGGCCGAAGCCGGGCAGCACGCGGTGGGTTTTTGCCGCCATTTACTTGCTTTGGTAGATCTGGTCGAAAGTGCCGCCGTCCTTGAAGTGCGTCGCAAAAGCCTTGTTGGCGCCGCCGAACACTTCATCGACGGTGAAGGTCTTCACCGGCGGGAAGGACGACGCGTACTTCTTCAGCAGCTCGGCATCGCGCGGGCGCAGATAGTTCTGGGCGGCGTTCTCCTGGCCTTCCTTCGACCACAGGTATTCCAGATAGGCGCTCGCCTGGGTGCGCGTGCCCTTCTTGTCGACCACCTTCTCGACCAGCGCCACCGGGAATTCCGTCTGCATCGTCAGGCTCGGGTAGACGACCTCGAACTCGCCCTTGCCGAATTCCTTGGCGATCAACTCTGCCTCGGATTCGAAGGTGACCAGCACGTCGCCCATCTTGCGCTGCATGAAGGTCGTCGTCGCGTCGCGGCCGCCGGCGGCGAACAGCGGTGCATTCTTCAAGAGCTTGCCGAGGAACTCCTGCGCCTTCTGGTCGTTGCCGCCCGGCTGCCGGAGCGCCCAGGCCCAGGCCGACAGGTAGGTGTTGCGGCCGTTGCCGGTGTTCTTCGGGTGCGGAAGAATGACCTGGGTGCCCGCTGCGATCAGGTCCGACCAGTCCTTGATCCCCTTCGGGTTGCCCTTGCGCACGATGAAGACCATCGCCGAAGTGTAGGGCGAGGCGTTGTTGGGGAATTTCTTCGCCCAGTCCCTGGCGACCAGGCCCTTGTCGGCGAGAAACTCGATGTCGTTGGCCTGGTTCATCGTCACCACGTCGGCTTCCAGACCGTCGGCGACCGCGCGCACCTGCTTGGTCGAGCCGCCGTGCGACTGCTTGATCTCGATGGCCTCGCCCGTCTTCTGTTTCCAGTGCTTCTGGAACAGCGGGTTGAAGTCCTTGTACACGTCGCGGGCGACGTCGTAGGAGGCGTTGAGCAGCGTGGCCTCGGCGCTGGCGACGCCCGCCAGCAGCCCGAACAGGACGGCGACAATCGTTCTGGGGAGAAATTTCATGGCGGCTCTCTCGGCAAAAGGAGCGAATTTAGCCCAAGCCCTTATAACTCCATAGACGGAAATCGAATTTGTTTATTCGATCTTTTGTGCGCTGCACTTGTGTGCTATGGCCGCATTTGCAGTTGGGACAGATCACCGCCTTCCTCAACGGATCACAAAATGGCGACGGCCACCTTGCGACCGGCGCGGGTGGCCAGCGTTACCAGCATGTCAAGGCTGAACTTCTCCCACTTGCCGCGCACCAGGTCGGAAACGCGGGATTGCCCGATGCCGAGCCGGCTGGCTGCTTCCGTTTGCGTCCAGCCGCGCTCGGCGATGGTCTCGCGCAAGCGCGCCATCAACTCGGCGCGCATCGCCAGCAACACCGACTCCTCGGGCGAAAAACCCAGGTCAGCAAACACGTTGCCGGAAGATTCGTTGATTGTTTCCATCCTTCAACCTCCAATCTGTCGATACCGGCGCGCCGCCAGTTCAATGTCTTCGACGCGGGTTTTCTGCGTCTTTTTCCGGAAAGCATGCAAGACGTAGATGCCATCCGCGAACTTGGCGACATAAATTACCCGCCATTCACCTTGTACATGCAGGCGAAGCTCGTACGCCCCCGGCCCGACATGGAGCATGGGCTTGAAATCCGAGGGCATCAGGCCGCGCTGCACCGCATGCAGCTCGAAACCCGCAGCCCGCCGTGCCTCGGCGGGAAAATCCCTCATGTCGTCAAGGCTGGAACCAACGAAGCGAAGGGGTTTCATGGGCTGATTATCCGACTACCCGGATAAAATATCAAAGTGTTTTGATAGCCGCTCATCCTGCCGCACGTTCCAGATTCAGCGCCAGCAGGCGGCGGAGGATTTCGCCGTCGGGCATCTCCGGCGTGTAGTCGGTCCAGCCGTAGGCGGCGGCGACGGCGGCGTCGATCTGTTTGTGGGCGAGTGCCAGCCAGGCGGGGCGGGCGTTGTAGAGGTTGGTCAGGGTGCGTTTTTTCAGGTCGGCCTCGTGGCCGGGCCTGGCCACCGGGCGTTGCGGGAAGCCGGCTTTTTCCTCTTCCGGGGTGATGACCCAATCGACCCATTCCGGCGGGTTGAGCCAGGCTTCGCGCAACTCGTTCAGGCGGCGGGCGGCGGCCGCGATGTTGGCGGCGACGATTTCGTTGGCCATGCACGCCGACGCGGCGTGGCCGGCCCTGGGGGCGGTGTCGCGCGGCGTCAGGCCGGGCGGGAAGGGGAAGGTTTCGAAGGTGGTGGTCGGGGTGTAGCGCGGATCGTTGCCGACGCCGAGCCAGGTGCAGAGACGGAGCGACCAGAGTTCGTGGAAGCGGGAGTGCAGGATGCCGAAGGTGGCGTCGTCGGAACGGGCGATGACGTCGAGCAGGTTCATGGCCAATGTGGGCGTCGAACGCCAGGCAAAGATGCGGTGCTTGGCGACGACCGGGGTCACGATGAAACGTGGCAGCCGAGCAAGGGCTTTGCGCATTTCAAGGCGCGGGCGTTCGTAAAGCCACCATTGCTCGCGGGTTCTTGCGTTCCGGTCCCGGGCGCGAGCCGGCTGAACGTTTTCGAGCGCGAACTGGAATGGCGCTTCGTAAAGGGCGGCGTCTTCTACGGACAGGCCTGTGAAATCGATAACCCAGGTATCCGTGCCGTTGCGGACAACATCGGCGGCGTTGATCCACGGATGAAGAACGTCGGCGTTGGAGCGACCGTTCGGGTTGCCGCTCGATGCCAGCCACATCCGGGCGATATCGCCGGGGATGTCGAACGGGCCATATTTCTTGATGCCTTCGAAACAGACCGCGGCATTCTCGGCGAGCCGCCTGCCCTGGGTGAGATCGATGCCTTCGCCTGTCGTGAGATCGGCATGAATCGACGCCACTTCAAGCCCATCCAGCCGGCTGCTGCGGTCAACCGGAAAAATCGGCCCAAATCCAAGCAGCGAAACGCGCACGGCGGCGCCTTCGTTGATCCACTCCTCGTCGCTCCACGCCTCGAAGATGCGCGTCGTGTCGACGATGCGTTCGAGCACCCTGCGGTTGGCGCCGCCGCGGATCGAGTTGGTGGCGACGAGCCCGGCGCCTTGCAGCTTTCCCGCCGCGATCTGGGCGCGCGCCTTCTCGAACCAGTAGGTGACGAGGTCGGCGCCGCCGGGAACGCGGCCGGCGTAGGTCTGGCGCAGGGTCTCGACGTATTCATCGCCGAGTTCGCCGCGCATGACGCCGCCGCCGAGGAAAGGCGGGTTGCCGACGATGACGTCGGCGGCCGGCCAGCCGGCTTCGCCGGCCCTCACCCCCGGCCCCTCTCCCGGCGGGCGAGGGGAGAAGGTGAGCAGCGCGTCGCGGTGTTCGATGCCGTCGAGCGGCTTGAGGATGGGGTTGCTGGCGTGCGGGTAGCCGTTGCGGCGGCACCACTGGATGTCGCCGATCCAGACGGTGACGCGGGCGAGTTCGGCGGCGAATTCGTTGATCTCCAGCCCGAGGATGTTGTGCGGGCCGGTTTCCATGCCGAGCGGCGCTTGCAGGCCGATTTCGAGGGCGTCGACGTGGGCGCGTTTCTCGATGTCGCGCAGGGCCTTGAGGGCGAGGTAGAGGAAGTTGCCACTGCCGCAGGCGGGGTCGAGGACGCGGAAATGATTGAGGCGGAGCAGGAAGGTCTGCCAGGCGGCCCTGGCCTTTTTCGGCCGGGCGACGATCTCGGCTCGCGCCTTTTCCCACTCGGCGGCGAGCGGTTCGCTGACCAGCGGGCCGATGAGTTTCTCGATGGTGCCGGTGTCGGTGTAGTGGGCGCCGAGCGGGGCGCGGGCGGCGGGGTCGAGGCCGCGCTCGAAGAGGGCGCCGAAGATGGTGGGGTCGATGGCGCGCCAGTCCATGTCGCTGGCGGCGCGGTGCAGCGCATGCAGGTCGCTCGCGGTCAACGGCGGAATGTCGATGGATTTGAAGAGGCCGCCGTTGAACCAGGCGATGTCGTGGTCGCCGTAGTCGCCGCCTTTGTTCTGCATGGCGGTGAACAGTTTTTCGATGCGGCGGGCGGCCTTGGCGGCGTCGCTGCCGGCGTTCCTGAGCAGGTCGGTGAAGATGCCGGGCGGCAGCAGTTGTTCGTCTTCGGCGAACATGCAGAACAGGCACTGGACGAGGAAGTGGGCCACTCCGTCGCCGCTGGCGCCGCGCCCGCGCATGGCGGCGGCGATCTGGGCGAACTGGCCGGCGGCCTGGGCGGTGATCGCCGCGGTCGACTTCTCCGGGCGCAGCTTTTCCGGGTCGGTGAATACCCAGTTGAGGATCTGCCGGGTTTCCGGCTCGATCAGTTGCGCGATGCGGATTTCGCGCGGCTCGTCCGGGTAGCCGGTGAAGGCGGTGTGGATGACGATGCGCTCGCGGTCGCAGACGACGAGGAGCGGCGGGTTGTCGAGCTGCAGCGCGTAGTCGGTGAGCTGTTTCAGCGCGGCGGCGAGGTCGCGGCCGGGCTTCTTGTTTTCCCAGCCGAAGTGGCCGCGCTTCCAGACATCGGCCCAGCCATCGCCGCCGCCGGCCTTTTTGGCGCCGCGCTCGAAACAGTAGTTGTCGGGGTCGCGCGGTTTGGCGACGCCGAGCAGGTCGCAGAGGTCGTCGAAATGGGCCTGGGCGCCGGCGCGCTCGCTGAGCGGATTGTTCCGCCAGAGGGCGATGAAGGCTTCGGGGGTCATCCCGCGCTAGCCGAGGAAGAGCTTGTACGCCGGGTTCCGGCT
>JAFLDQ010000068.1 GCA_017302355.1 Dechloromonas sp. | reverse complement strand
CCCGGCGTCTGCTCAAGGTCGCATCCGTCGGCGCGGTACTGTGGGCGTTGCCGATGAGCCTGCTTGCCGCACTCCTGGGTTGGCATCACCTCCTTACGCAGATGGGCTGGTTCTTCACCAAGGCGGCTTTGCTCAGCTTCGGCGGCGCCTATGCGGTGCTGCCCTACATCCATCAGGGCGCCGTCAGCGAATTCGGCTGGCTGAGCAGTTCGCAGATGATCGACGGCCTGGCGCTGGGTGAATCGACGCCGGGGCCGCTGATCATGATCGTCGCCTTCGTCGGCTTCGCCGGCGCCTGGGGCAAGGCGCCGTTCGGACCCGATGCCCTCCTTCTTGCCGGCGCGCTGGCCGCCGTGCTGGTCACCTGGTTCACCTTCCTGCCCTCGTTTCTGTTCATTTTTGCCGGCGGGCCGCTGGTCGAGAGCACGCACGGCGATCTCAAGTTCACCGCGCCGCTGACGGCCATCACGGCCGCCGTCGTCGGCGTCATCGTCAATCTGGCGGTCTTCTTCGGCTACCCCGTGCTGTGGCCAGCGGGCTTTTCCGGCGCTCCCGATTTCGTGGCGGCGGTCATTGCGCTGGGCGCTGCCGTGACGCTGTTCCGTTTCAAGGCCAACGTGATCCACGTCATCGCGGCCTGCGCCGGCCTCGGGCTGGCCGCGCGCTTTCTCGCCTAGCCAGCGGGTCGACCGCAACCGCCCTCAGGCCACCGGTTGCTCGGCGATCCGCCGGATCGACTGGCGGGCGTCCGCGGGCAAGACCAGCTCGGCGTAGGTCAGCGGCTCCAGCAGATGCTCATCGAAGCGCAGCAGCCCTTCGCGGTCTTCCGCGAGCAGTTCGGCATCGAGCAGACTGGCGACGAGACTGGCGAAATCCGACTTGTCGGCGGTCTCGGTCTCGCCGAAGCCATGCAGGAGCGCCAGGCGCTGGGCGAGCAGCACGCAGTCCTTCTCCAGCACCGCTCGCGTCAGCTTGCCCGACCCGCGCTGCTGCAACAGCGCCAACGCCAGGAAGTGGCGGCCGAGCATCGGTCGCAGGGTCTCGCCGATCATCTGCAGTTCGGGAAACTCCTGGCTGTTCGTGTCCGGCGCCAGCAGCCAGCCGTTGGCTTCGGCACGGCGCAGCAGGCCGCGCCCGGCGAGGATGCCGATGGTGCGCTGGATCTCGTGCAGCAGATCGTCATCCGACCAGCGCAGGAAAAGAGCGGGCCGCAGGATGCCGTGGATGCCGGCCACGGCGTCGGTCAGCCGCTGCAGATCGAGCCGGCGGTTGTTGCCGAGCAGGCAGGCGATCAGCGCGGGGACCGCGAACAGGTGGAGAACGTTGTTGCGGAAATACGGGAGCTGCTGGACCTGCGCGTCGACGACGCGGACGAGGTTGCCGAACGGATGGGGGATCTGCTCGACGATGCCGAGGCGCTCGGCATGGGCAACGACCTGCACCGGATCGAGAATGCAGGCGATACGCTGCGGCGAATAGGGCGCTGCCGCATCGAGCGCCTGGAAGTGCCCGATCATCCGCCGCAGGCCGAGCGCATCGGCGGTGCAGCGGGGCGTCGCCAGCAGCGCCAGGGCGATCAGGCTGACCGGATTGAGCACCGCCGCCGCGTTGATCCGCGTGGCGAGTTCGCTGGCCGCCTCGCGCGTCGCCACGCGCAGCCAGTCGCCGTCCGTTTCGTCGCGCGCCGCACGCCAGGCGGCGCGCTGCCCGTCGAGGAATCCGGCCAGCGGCAGCGGATCGCCGAAGTTCACATGGACCTTGCCATAGATACGGCGAATGCTGCGCACGCTCGTCAGCAGGCTCCACAGCGACTCTCCCTGCTTCGGACTCCCGGACAGCTCGCGCACATAGGTCTGCCCCTCGATCAGCCGTTCATAGCCGATATAGACCGGGACGAAGACCAGCGGCCGGCCATGGCTGCGGACGAAGCTGCGGATGGTCATCCCGAGGATCCCGGCTTTCGGCGCCAGCGTGCGGCCGGTCCGGCTGCGTCCGCCCTCGATGAAATACTCGATGGGAAAGCCGCGCGCCAGCATCAGGTGGAGATACTCGTCGAAGACCGCCACATAGAGCGGCTCGCCCTTGAAACTGCGGCGCAAGAAGAAGGCGCCGCCGCGGCGCAACAGCGGCCCCACCAGAGGGAGGTTCAGGTTGATGCCGGCCGCGATGTGCGGCGGCGTCAGGCCATGGCGGAGAATCAGGTACGAGAGCAGGAGATAGTCGACATGGCTGCGGTGGCAAGGCACATAGACGATTCCGTTGCCCGGCGCGATGTCGGTCAGCGTTGCGATGTTGTGCGCCTCGACGCCGTCGTAGAGATGTTCCAGCAGCCAGGCGACCAGGAGCTCCGCCGCGCGCACGACGCCGTAGGAGTAATCGGAGGCGATCTCCAGCGCGAACCGGTTCGCCTTGGCCTGCGCCGCGCCCGGCGGGATTCCCAGCCGGGTCGACTCCTCGCCGATCGCGATGCGCACCGGATCGCTGGCCAGCAGCATCTCGATCTGCGTGTTGCGGTGCGAAAGGTCGGGGCCGATGGCCATTTCCCGCTGTCGCCGGAAATGCACGCGCAGCACGCGCGACACCTTGCGCTGGGCCGCCGCGGCGTCGAGCGGGATGGCCCCGCGATGGACCAGTTCACGCAACGACAGTGGCCGGTTGAAGCGCACCAGCGTCTGCCGCCCGTGCAGCAGCACCGCAAGAAACTGGCGCAGCCGGCCCGGCGAGCGCCAGGTCTCGGCGAGCAGCGCCTTGAGGATCGACTCTTGCTTGTCGGGGCTGCGGCCCCAGAGCACCACCACCGGCACCAGCTGCACGTCGAGGGCCGGCTCCGCCACCACCGCCCGCAGCTGATCGGCCAGCAGGCGGGACGCTCCCGGCTCCGAGCCGTGGTGGCGCCGGTTGAGGAAGAACAGCGAGCGCCTCGCCCGGACGCCGCCGAGTGCGAAAGGCGCCTCGGCCGGCGGCAGACCGGCGCGCCGGGATTCCTCGAAAAGGACCAGCAGGTTCGACAGATGGCGATCCTGCAGGACGTAGCACACCGGGCGCGCCGGATCGATGTCCGCGGCCGCCTCGGCGAATACCGTCGTGCGCACCCACGCGTAGAGCAGGCGCTGCGCCAACGGAACGAACCAGCCGGAAATGTCGAACAAGCCTCTCACCACCTCTCATGCAAGCGCACGGCACGGCCCGCCGGAGATTCTAAAGCGAATCCGCAGCGGAACACCGGCGCCGCGCCGATGCCTGCCGCGAGTCTCGCGGCGATCCGCCGCATTCATTGCCGGGGTTATTGCCGGCGTCACGCTCGGCAGCGGGATCGATACATCGGAAAGGGGAGAGGTGGAGCGGGCGATGAGAATCGAACTCACGGCACAAGCTTGGGAAGCTTGGGTATTACCATTATACGACGCCCGCTCTTGGGCTGAAGTCCGCATTCTAAGCGCAGCGGCCGTTCCGTTCAATCCTCCATCAACGCGCGATACTGTCCCGCGTGGAACAGCAGCGGCGCCATTCCGGGGGCCTCGCTGAATCTTTCGACACGGCCGACAAAGATGGTGTGGTCGCCGCCGGGATGGGCGGCGGTGTTGGCGACTTCGAAGCTGGCGCAGCAGCCGGGCAGCAGCGGCGCCCCGCCGGCGCCGGGATGCCAGGGCAATCCGGCGAAACGGTCGACCGGCCACGTGGCAAAGCGGTTGGAGAGATCGAGCTGGCCGGCCGCCAGAACATTGATGGCATGGTGGCCGGCGTGGCGGAAGGCGGCGAGGTTGTGCGAGCTGTTGTCGAGGCACCAGAGCACCAGCGGCGGATTGAGCGAGACGGCCGAAAACGAATTCACCGTCAGCCCGATCGGATGCCCGTCCGGATCGATCGCCGTGACGATGGTCACCCCGGTCGCGAAGCGTCCCAGAGCGTTGCGCAGGGCGCGGCTGTCATCGTCATTCGCGATCATCGGGTGTGCCAGTCGAAAAACGCCTTATTATCCGTGCTCCGCATGCGCGCGTCGAGGCTGAATTGTCCGCCGCTCCCGAGTTCGCCGACCGCCTGGTCGCCTGGCAGAAGGCCGCCGGGCGCCACGACCTGCCGTGGCAGAACAGCCGCGACCCCTACCGGATCTGGCTCTCCGAGATCATGCTGCAGCAGACCCGGGTCGCCACCGTCATCCCATACTTCAAGCGCTTCCTGGCGCGCTTTCCGACGCTGCAAGAGCTTGCGGAAGCGTCGCCCGAGGTCGTCAGCGAGCACTGGGCCGGACTCGGCTACTACGCCCGGGCGCGCAATCTGCATCGCTGCGCGCGGCAGATCGTCGCGGTCCACGCCGGAAAATTCCCGGAGTCCACCGCCGCGTTGAGCGCCCTGCCCGGCATCGGCCGGTCGACGGCGGCGGCGATCGCCGTCTTCGCCTTCGGGAGTCGCGCCGCCATTCTCGACGGCAATGTCAAGCGCGTCCTGTGCCGGCGCTTCGGAATTTCCGGAAATCCCGCCCAGGCGGCAATGGACCGCGAACTGTGGACGCTGGCCGAGCGGCTGCTCCCGGAAAGCGATTGCGAAGCCTATACGCAAGGCCTGATGGATCTTGGCGCCACCGTGTGCACGCGCAGCCGGCCGCGCTGTGGCGGCTGCCCGCTGGGGACATCGTGCCGGGCGCGGCTGGAAGGACGCCAGGGTGAATTGCCGACGCCGCGCCCGCAGGCAAAGCTGCCCGAGCGCCGCGCCACCTTCATGCTGATCAGCGACGGCCAGCGCCTGCTGCTTGAGCGCCGCGCCCCCAGCGGGCTATGGAGCGGGCTGCTGGTTCCGCCCGAGGGCGACGCGGCGGCCGTCCTCGCCCGCCTCGGACTGGTCGCCAACCGCCTGCAACCGCTGGCGCCAGTCAGGCATGCCTTCACCCATTTCCGGCTGACGCTGGAGCCGGTGTTCTGTCTCGTCCAGCCCCGGCCCGCCGCCGGCGAACCGGGGCTGACCTGGGTGGCGCTCGACGCTGCGGCCACCGCCGGGGTGCCGGCGCCGATCAGGAAGCTGATCGAACGGATCGCCAGCGCGGCCAGTTGACGCTCAGGGTTTCGCGGGCGCACTCGCGGCGGCCTTGGCATTCGCCTTTTCGACCTTGGCGGCGACCCGCGCGTCATGCTCGGACTGTTTGCGGCGCTGGCCTTCGGCCTCCTCGGCCTTGCGCCGGGCGCCCTCCTCGGCCTGGCGCGCCTTGCTGGCGCGCGCCGCCGCCTCGGCCGCTTCGCTTTCCGCACGCGCCGCGGCAGTCTCCCCCGCGCGCGCCCGCAGCTGGGCCTCGCGTTCGGGCACTTCCGCCGCCCACTTGAGCTCGCGCGCGCTGAACTGTTCCTTCCTGACCTGGCGCTCGACCGCCTTGCCCTCGTGGTCGAGGCGCCGGGCGTCCTTGATGGCTGCCAGGTAGTCGCCCTGGGCTTCGTCCAGGCAACGGTTGACCAGGAACTTCCGGTAGCAGCCCGCCGATTGCTCCTCCAGGAGTTTCTCGGCTGCCGCGTTTTGCGCCGCGGCGGAACGCCGCAATTCCGTGGCGCGGCCGAGGCGCTGCTCCCAATCGGCCTCCTGCGCGGTCGCCGACGCCTGGTCGGCGCTCCAGGCAACCCCGGCCGGCAGCCCGGCGACAAACAGGCAGACGGTGGTCAATGAGCGAACGGGGAAGAAGCGGCCTCGGGGCATGACGGAACGACCATGATGAAGGGGGATCAGGTGCGCTGATTTTAGCAGCACGCCACTATAATCGGCCGCCTCATGATCGCCCTCCGCCAGGTTACTTTCGCCCGCGCCGGCCGCCCGCTCGTCGTCGACGCCTCGGTTCAACTCCACGCCGGGTGGCGGGTCGGCGTCGTCGGCGCCAACGGCAGCGGCAAGTCCAGCCTGTTCGCGCTGCTCGCCAACGAACTGCACGCCGAAGCGGGCGACGTCGAGCTGCCGCCCCGCTGGCAGATCGCCCGCGTCGCCCAGGAGATGCCGGCGCTGCCCGACAGCGCCATCGACTTCGTCCTCGATGGCGACGCCGAACTGCGTCGCATCGAGCGCGAACTGGCCGAGGCCGAAGCGCGCGGCGACGGCGAGGCGATCGGCCACCTGCACGCCCGTTGCGGCGAGATCGGCGGCTATTCGGCGCGAGCCCGCGCCGCCGAAGTGCTGCACGGCCTTGGCTTCAGCGACGCCGATTTCGCGCGCGCGGTGGCCGAATTCTCGGGTGGCTGGCGGGTGCGCCTCAACCTGGCGCGCGCCCTCTCCTGCCGCGCCGACCTGCTGCTGCTCGACGAGCCGACCAACCACCTCGACCTCGACGCCGTCCTCTGGCTGGAGCAATGGCTGAAGGCGACGCCGGCCACGCTGCTCCTCATCTCGCACGACCGCGATTTCCTCGACGCTGTCGTCGGCCACATCCTCGCCATCAATCTGCAGCGCCTGTCGCTGACCAGCGGCGGCTATTCCGACTACGAGCGCGCCCGCGCCGCCCGACTGGCCACGCAGCAGGCCGCGTTCGAGGCGCAGCAGCGCGAGATCGCCCACCTCAACGGCTTCATCACCCGCTTCAAGGCCAAGGCGACCAAGGCCCGCCAGGCGCAGAGCCGGGTCAAGATGCTCGAGCGCATGGAAATCGTCGCCGCCGCCCACGTCGATTCGCCCTTCCACTTCAGCTTCCGCGAACCGGCCGCCCTGCCCGATCCGCTGCTCGTCATCGAAGGCGCCGCAGCCGGCTACGGTCAACGGCAAATCCTGGCCAGAATCGACCTCACGCTGCGCCCCGGCTGCCGCATCGGCCTGCTCGGCCGCAACGGCGCCGGCAAGTCGACGCTGATCAAACTGCTCGCCGGCGCCGTCGCGCAGCACGGCGGCGAACGCAAGGAAGCCAAGGCGCTCGCCATTGGCTACTTCGCCCAGCACCAGCTCGAACAACTGCGCCCCGACGAATCGCCGCTTCAGCACCTGCAGCGCCGCGAACCGCTGACCCCGGAGCAGGAACTGCGCGACTACCTCGGCGGCTTCGACTTTCGCGGCGACATGGCGACGCGTGCCGTCGAGCCCTTCTCCGGCGGCGAAAAATCGCGCCTGGCGCTGGCTTTGCTGATCCGCACCCGTCCCAACCTGCTGCTGCTCGACGAGCCGACCAACCACCTCGACCTCGAAATGCGCGAGGCGCTGACCTTCGCGCTGCAGGACTACGAGGGCGGCATGGTCATCGTCTCGCACGACCGCCACCTGCTGCGCACCTGCGCCGACCAACTGCTGCTCGTCGCCGACGGCAAGGTTGGCGGATTCGACGGCGACCTCGACGACTACGCCGGCTGGCTCGCCATGCGGCGCAACGCCGACAAGGCGCCCGAAGCGGACGTTGCCTCCGAAAAGAGCGGGCGCCTGCAGCAGCGCGCCGACGCCAGGACCGAACGCCAGGCGCTACTGGCGCAACGCCGGCCGCTGCTCAAGGAAATCGAGCAGCTCGAAAAGAAGCTCGCGAAATGGAGCCAGGAAAAGACGGCCCTCGAATCCCGCTTCGCCGACCCCGGCTTCTATGCCGCGGTCGACCGCAAGAATAGCGAGGAAATGCACCGTCAGGCAGGGGTGCTGGGAGAGCAGATCGATGCAGCGGAGATGCGCTGGCTGGAAGTACACGAGGCGCTGGAAGCATTGCCGGCGATTGATTGAGGGCTTCGCGGCTTCGGCCCGCTACTATCGTTCGTCGATGTACGATTGTCTGGCTGGCTTCTGGACACAGCATCGCTCGGTTTGCCTGCTCAATGTCAGCAGGTCGGCCAAAGGTGCCGCAGGATGTAACCAAGGTGAATGACCGGTGTGGTACGGGCTGCCGTCGTTGGCGGACTGGCTGGAGCCGAAATGCCAGCGTCAGATCGCGATGCAGACATTTAGTTCACGTTTGGGTGCCCCGTTTCCCCATCGTCGAGGAACAGTAGCTTTTCCCTGTCAGCATCACGGAATTGGAAACCCCATCGCGATTCCATGAACCTGAGGATCTTGGTTCCGCGTGCGCGTATTTCGCCTGGACCCCAATCGTCGTTTTGAGCTACCTCGATCTCCGAGTGCGAGCCGTCTGCGTAGCCGTTCCGGACCTTTTTGCCGTCGTCGAATTTCGGCTTCTTCTTGGATGCGAAGGAGTCGTTCTGCAGCGAGGCGTTGATGGACATGGAGAGAAGGAGCAGGTTTCCGAGCGTGCTGTTGTACCGCGACCGCATTTCTGTGGGCACGGCCATGAAGGCCTGCTCCCATTCCACCGTCGGGGTCTGGGGATATACGTGCTCGACCGAGACCTTGTCGCTGCCCGGTTTCAGCAGGTCGCCCCAGGAGACCTTCCTCTGACGGCTGGCGTCGAGCAGGGTCTGTTCGTATTCGAATAGCAGGTATCTCAGGCCCGACCAGCCGTAATAGCCGCTTCCTTCCTTGAATTTCTTGAACAAGATGCCGTGGAATTCGTTGATCCGGAAGGATCCATCGTCGTTGAAGGCGTAGGCAAGCGCCGCGTCGAGCTGTCCGGAAATCGCGTCGATGGTCGTTTCGTCGCGGTCCATGGCTCGGGCGGCGTTGTAGAACTCGCTGCTTCGATAGTTCGAGCGTGCCGAGCCGACACGAAAGGCGAGAAACACGAATCGTTCGATCCGATCGAAGAGTTTCAATTTTTCCTCTTCGACGAAACTCTTCTTGAGAGCGACCATGACAAGAGGGCGAAAATACCCCATCCCGATCCGGTTGAGGCGGTCGACTGACGCCTTGATCGCGTCGGACAACCCATCCGCCATATCGGGGTAGAAGGACGCGAACCAGTGCGGAGCTGACTCCTTGAGGCTTGAAACGAAACCGCGTACGTCTGCGTAACCGATCTTACCGTCACGGTTGGAGGCCATCGGCTCCGGGTTACCACAAGCTTCCTGGTCGTCTTGGTACTCCTCGATATCGTCCGCACGGCGTTCCGTTACCGCTTGCAGGGGAACTTCGATCTCGAGCGTCTCGTGGACGTTCCGTGGGTTGAAGTGCTTGTCCAGAAGGAATCGGGCGTAATCGCGTCCCGTGTCCCTCGAGTACTTGAAGCATGCTATCCAGAGGGCACGGAGGAAATCGTCGTCATTGAGGGGAGCCGTCTTGTTCCTGCCGAGCTGGTGGTAGGTTTCCTTCCAGGCGGAGTTTATGTCGTCCCTCAGCGCCCTACGTCCGGCCTCGTCGATCAGCGCGTCGCCGAAAAGGGTGGTCAGGTAGATCAGGCGGTTCTTCAGGAGTTCCAGGTCGGAAAGCTTCTTCCCGCGGTTGTTCATGGTCTCGAACGCCACGAACACGTCGAAATCGTCGTCGATGGCGTATTCGTTGAACAAGAAGCGTTTGGTTAGCTTGCGGTACAAATCGGCCAAACCGGCCGTTCCAGAGATGCCATGCAGGTTCTGCAACTGCTTGTAGAAGTATTCCTTTGCCTCTCCCAGGTTGAGCGTATAGAAGGTTTCCTGGACGGTGCCGCCGCCGCCTTCGCCGAGGATCCTGTGGCGGAGGTACTCGTGGCTCGGGTTGTCGTCGGTATAGCCGAACATGTACGTCCGGAATCCGCCCTTCGGATTCGTCCTGAAGAGATAGCGTTCATGCAGATCGGAAAGCCGGAGACTGTCTGTCACGAACACGTCGCCAGGCGCTTTCCCGGCATTTTCTGGCAACTTGGCGAAGAACTCCGCGAATGCCTGCACGAAGATCACGAACGTCGTGAGGCGTTGCTGTCCGTCGACGACGTGGTAGAGCTTGTATGAATGGTCTTGCACCAGCCAGAACTCCCGTGAATCCCTCGTCACGGAAGCATCGGGTATTTTCCGGAGCGTGAGGACGCCGGTGTAATGCGACCTTCCTTCCGGGAGGTTCACAAGGTCTTCCCAGAAAGCCCGGAACTGTTCCTCCTGCCAAGCGTACCCGCGCTGGTAGTCAGGAATCCGGAATATCTTTTCCGTGAAGAGACTTTCGAGGGGGATCGGTCTTTCCATTATTTTCGTTACCTGTAACAGGTCGTGGTACGTCGCGACCATGAAATCCACATAATGCCATTGCCGATTGAGCGTCGGCTAAGCACCGGATTGTCCCCCAATCCATATCTGAGGCCAAGGTCGGCTTTGGCCGAACTCCAGTCGCCGTAGCCACAAGTTACTCATGATGATTGATGTCACTGGAAATGACAGGAAACGTCGTGATCGGAAATCGGCCGATCCAGCCATCAGCCGGGGAATTTCCGCTTGGTGTGCACCACGTTGAGAACGACGATCGCGTCCTCCCGTACCTGGACGAAAACGACGTACGGGAGTTTGCTCACGACCAGCTCGCGGGTACCGGGAATCCGGTCGCTTTCACGGATCCGTTCAGGATAGGGCGGGAGGGCCTCGATTTCGCCGATGATCCGCCGCTCAACGGCCGCAGCGGTTCGCGGACTTGCTTCCAGGTAGTAGTAGGCGAGGATTTCCTCGATGTCGCCCAGCGCCTCGTCGGTCCAGAAAATCCGCATCGTTAGCCGAAGTTACGGAGCCGGGCCTCCAAGCGGCCTTTGACCAATGCCATCGCGTCCGCGTGTTCGCTGGGGGCGGTTTCGCCGGAATCGACGCGTTCCATGGTCCGATGGACCTTGCCGAACAGCCACTCGTCGTAGCCGGGCTCCTTGTCCACGAAGAAATCCGCCAGGAGGGTATCGGCGGCATCCTCGACCGAGATCATGATGCCCACGGGGCGGTCGTTCCTGGTGACGACCACAGGTTCACGCCGCGCAGAATCAAGGAATTTGCCGAAGTGATTTTTCGCGTCGCGCGCCGTCATGATTTTCATCTACTGTCCTTCCGGAACATTGGGTTCAATGGGTCCATTGTAGCTACTATGGATGGTTTTGGATAGCGGCCTTCAAGCGACAACTTTCGGGTATCTTGCCGACTGCATCAACCAACAAGCCGAGGCCATAAAGGCCGCGTTCATGCACAGGCCTTCCGGACGGCGGTTTTACCGCTCGCCTGTCGCGGTCAACGCCCCAAACACCCCGAAAACTGCCCCGGCTCAGGTAAAATCGAGCTTTTCCGCATTTCGCGCAGGGAGTTTCGCCGTGCAAATCGTCTGCCTCGACCTCGAAGGGGTTCTCGTCCCCGAAATCTGGATCGAATTTTCCAAACGCACGGGCATTCCCGAACTCAAGCGGACGACGCGCGACGAGCCGGACTACGACAAGCTTATGACCTACCGGCTCAACATTTTGCGCGAGCACAAGCTCGGCTTGCCGGATATCCAGAAGGTGATCGCCGGGATGGGGCCGATGGACGGCGCCCGCGCCTTTCTCGACCGGCTGCGCGAGGATTACCAGGTCGTCATCCTCTCCGACACCTTCTACGAATTCGCCCACCCGCTGATGCGCCAGCTCGGCTGGCCGACGCTGTTCTGCCACTCGCTACAGTCCGACAAGGACGGCATGCTGGTCGCCTACCAGTTGCGCATGCCCGACCAGAAGCGCGAGGCGGTCAAACGCTTCAAGGAACTGAACTTCACCATCGTCGCCGCCGGCGACAGCTACAACGATACGGCCATGCTCAAGGAGGCCCATGGCGGCATCCTGTTCCATCCGCCGGAGAACGTCATCCGCGAGTTTCCACAGTTTCCGGTCACGCTGAACTACGACGACCTGCGCGCCGAGATCGACAAAGCCTTTGCCCGGATCGCCTGAAGGGCTGGCCATGCATCGCGACCGCTACTACACGCTCTCCGCCTCCTGCCCCGACCAGGTAGGGATCATCGCCCGCGTCTCCGGCTTCATCGCCGGCAATGGCGGCTGGATCCTCGAATCGCGCTTCCATGCCGACGCGATCACCGGGCAGTATTTCATGCGCCTGGAGGTCAGGGCCGACACCCTGCCCTTCCTGCTCGCCGAGTTCCGCGAGCGTTTCCGCCGCGAGGTCGCCGAGCCGCTCGAAATGACCTGGCGGATCACCGACAGCGCGGTGAAGAGACGGGTCGTCGTGCTGGTGTCGAAACAGGAGCACTGCCTTTACGACCTGCTGGCGCGCTGGCAGGCCAAGGAACTCGACATCGAGATTCCCTGCGTCATTTCCAACCACGACACGTTTCGCGGCTTTGTCGAATGGCACGGCATCCCCTTCCTCCATGTTCCGGTCTCCCGCGACAACAAGCAGGCGGCCGACGCCGAGATCCGCCGCATCTTCGACGACGTGCGCGGCGATTCGATGGTCCTCGCCCGCTACATGCAGATCATTTCGCCCGAACTGTGCGCCGCGCTTGCCGGCCGGATCATCAACATCCACCATTCCTTCCTGCCCAGCTTCGCCGGCGCCAGGCCCTACCACCAGGCCTACGAGCGGGGCGTCAAGCTGATCGGCGCGACCTGTCACTATGTGACCAGCGAACTCGATGCCGGCCCGATCATCGAGCAGGACGTCATCCGCATCGACCATTCCGACTCCCCGGACGACATGGTCCGTTATGGCAAGGACATCGAGAAGACCGTTCTGGCGCGCGGCCTGCGCTACCACCTCGAGGACCGGGTGCTGGTGCATGGCAACAAGACGGTAGTCTTCCGCTAGACCGCCTGGAGCGCCCCACGGGCGTCCGATCGCATTGCCGGTCCGGGTACGTCGGCCGTGCGGGAAAAGAGCCGGCGCCGGCCGGGGTTTCGCGGTTACCGTCGCCTGGTGGCGGGAACTGCCGGGGCGCTGGGCCGGGGTGGCGGCATCCCGCGGCAATCCGCGACATATTTCACGACAGCCGGAAAATCGGCACCAACGTCCGTCCGCCAGTGCGGAATATTTCCTGTGACCGCCGGTCCGAGGCCCGCAGAATGGAACCAGCCATCACCGGAATCAACCCATGTCCGACCTTCCACGAGCCGCCTGCTGTTCATCGACTTGCGCACCACCAGGCAAGCACCCCCACCGCCATTGCCCGGCCTCGTTGTCGTCAGCCCCAACCTCGCCGCCGGCGAGTGCGCGGAGACGGCCGCAGCGCTGGCCGTGCTCGTCGCCATCGACGGGGAAGCGGCACATGCGGAGTGGCGGCAGCGATATCACCCGATGTGCCAGGGCGGCTTCCCGCACATCGTTCTCCTCGATCCGTGGGATCCGGTGCTGGCGCGTCGCATCCTTCAGGGCGACGCCGCCGACTGCTGCGCCATCGACGACCTCGAGCGCATCGATCTGACGCTCGCCCGTCTCGAACACCGGCCCCGCCCGCCCCGGCCCGAGTCGGTCGCGCCGTCCGGGCTGGCCCGGCAACTGAGCCTGGAGACAGCGGTGGATATACTGCCGGTGCCCGTGTTCATGAAGGGCCGCAACCGCCGCTACATCGCCTGCAACAAGGCGTTCGCGGAGTTCATCGGCCTTTCTCCCGGCGAAATTCTCGGCAGAACCGTCTTTGACGTCGCCCCGGGGGAATTGGCAATGACCTACGAGCGGGCGGATATCGAGCACCTGGCCAGGGGCGGAATACAGACGTATGAGTCGCAGGTCCTGCACGCCGACGGCAGCCTTCATGACGTGGTGTTCCACAAGGCAGTCGTTCCCGATCTCTCCGGGGAGCCGGACGGCATCGTCGGCGCCATGCTCGACATTTCCGACCGGAAGGCCCTGGAGCGCCGTCTGGAGGTGCTCGCCGCGACCGATTTCCTGACCGGCGTCTACAACCTGCGCACCTTCTACGAACTCGCCCGGCACGAAGTGTCCCGCCAGGCCCGCAACGGCGGAGAGCTGGCCCTGCTGGTGATCGACATCGATCACTTCAAGGGCATCAACGACAGCCTCGGCCACGCCGCCGGCGACAACGCGCTCAAGCAGTTCGTCTCGGTCGTCCGCGAAAACCTGCGCGAACAGGACATCTTCGCGCGCGCCGGCGGCGACGAGTTCCGCCTGCTGCTGCCGGACACCTCGCCGGACGGCGCCCAACTGGTCGCCGAACGCATTCAGGCGGAAGTCAACGGAGTCACCGTGCGCAGTCATCGCGGCCGCTGCCGGCTCTCGGTCAGCATCGGCATCGCCCGCTGCGTGCCGGGCGAAGACGCACTCGACATCGCCGCCGGGCATGCCGACGACGCGCTCTATGAAGCCAAGGCAGCCGGACGAAACTGCATCCGTCCCCAGCCCGAGAACCGGTAATCGCCCATGCCGCCGGCCCCGGCGGACGAAGCCCCGGAACGCCCGCGGTCGGCGGGATGGGCCTAGAGCCCGTCGCTCAAGGCGACCCCGGCGCCAATCGTCGTCTGGTTCCAGTTGTAGTCGATCAGGCTTTCACCGTACCCGGAGAAGACCTGCACGTAAGCGCGCAGAGGGCCGAAGAGGCGGGGCGAAAACCAGCCGGCCTCGACGGCGCCCTTGCCGGTCCGCAGGTTGCCGCGGACCGCGCCCGAGAAGGTGTTGCCACGCCAGCGGTAGAGGGCGCTGAGCTTGCCATGGCCGAGGTAATCGGTGATGTCCGGATTGTCATCCTTGCTCGAGCTTTCCGGCAGACGATACCAGAGCGTGCCGAACAGGGCGAGGTCCTCGCGCTCAATGCCGAACTCGGCGAAAAGCCTGTCCCAGCTCCGGGACAGTCCGTTGTTGCCGCCGCTGGAGATGAGATCGGAGCGCCCGTTCGACTGGTGTTTGTAGCCGACGTTCAGGAGTTTCCAGTTGAAGCCGCCGCCGAGATCGACGTCCGGCCCACCTTGGCTTCCAGCACCCGCCGATAGACTTCTTCGGCCTCGGCATGCAGGCCAAGCGTCTGCAAGAGTTCGCCCTTGAAACGCAGCGCGTCGAACATGTAGTTCGGATGCTGCTGGATCACCCGATCACAGGCAGCGATCGCTTCGCGGAGGTCGCCACGGTCGATCTGCTGGTAGATGCGGTGCAGGATGTGCTTTTTGTAGATCGCCCGGATCAGCCGGGCCTGCAATTGGTCGGCGGTAAAGGGCTTGATCAGGTAATCGTCCGGCGCCAGTTCGGCCAGCGAAACCACGTTGTTGTACGCCCGCTCGCCGGTAATGATCATATACACCGTTTCCAGCGGGATGAGGTGCGCGTGGCGCAGTTCTTCCAGCAACTGCTGCCCGTCCCGGCCATCGTCGAGGATGAAGTCGGAAAGAACGATGTCGAAGCGGTTGCCTTTCACCTGCCGCAACACCTCGGCCGAATTGCCGGCGCCATGCACCGCGGTCACATCGAGTGCCGAAAGCATCAGGCGCAGCGAATCGCGCGCTGGTGGGTGACGATCGACAATCAATACGCGTTTTTTGCTCAGCGACTGCTGCAACAGCAACCGCATTTCTTCATTATCCAGCGCTTCCATACCCTGCAGTCTCCTTTTCCGCAAAATTACGCCAGAAGCGCGCAAGTCGCAAGACAAAAGCATGGCCATGGCCACACTGCCCGTCTGGTCCGCAATTGACAGACCGACGGTGCTTCACTGAGGATTGCAATTGTTTTCCCAAGCATCCGTGGCTCATGGACGAAAAACGCGCACAAACCCGTTTGCGGATTCACTGGCGCGTTGCGCTACGCCGCAACGGTCAACCGCTGCTCTACGGCGAAACCCTGGATGTTTCGCTGGCCGGGGCTTGCGTTCTGGCGGACTGCAACATTGTCAGCGGCAACGATATCGATCTGTTTATCCAGATTCCGCCGAAGCAGCAGGGCAAACCGATGGAGGTTGTGGAAATCCGCGCCAAGGTCCAATACACGGCTTTTTCCGCCGCTCATGGCCTGTGGCGCATGGGCATCCATTTCAAGCAGATCCAGCGCAAACACCAGCCCCTGGTCACCGACACGCTTGACGGCGACCTGCGACCAGCCGCCCGGTGTCGCACCGAGGTCGACAACCACCTCGCCGCGCTTGAGGAGAAGATCCTTGTCGTCGATCTCCATGAGCTTGAAAGCCGCCCGTGAACGCCAGCCCTCCTTCTTGGCCAACTGCACGTACGGGTCGTTGATGTGCTCGCGCATCCAAGCTTTACTGGTTCTGGTTCTCTTCATTCGGTAAAATGCCGTTTTTGAAAGGTTATTCCATGCTGCAATTATCGTCTGCCCAGCGCCGCGAACTGCGCGCCCAGGCACACAACCTGAATCCAGTCGTTTCGATCGCCGAGAATGGCCTCACCGAAGGCGTCCTCAAGGAAATCGACAACTGCCTGAAGGCCCACGAACTGATCAAGATCCGTGTCTATGGCGACAGCCGTGAAGACCGCATCGCGTATTATGAACAGATCTGCGCCCAACTCGACGCTGCGCCTGTCCAACACATCGGCAAGTTGCTCGTCGTTTATCGCCACAGCCCGGAAAAGGCCGCTGCCGAAGCCAAGAAAAACGCACCAGCCCGTTCTGCTGCACCGCGCCGTACCAAGCGCAGCCACCAAGGCTGATTACTTCAGCCCACGCCCGCTCCACACCACTAACCACAGGCCCAGCAGGCTCTGCACCAGGTAGAGAATGCTGGATACGCCGTGCCATGCGGCAAAACGGTCGCGCAACACACTCTCCAAGGCCTCCCGTGGCAAGGCGTCTGCCTTCAGCTGAGCCATCAGGGGCTGAATACCGAACTGGCTGGCTGCCGTGAGCAAGCCCATGACCAAAACCAGCCAGAAAACGGCGCTCTTGAAAAACCTCGCACCCGAACGGAGCAGCGCAAACACAAG
>JAFLDQ010000067.1 GCA_017302355.1 Dechloromonas sp. | reverse complement strand
TCGGCCGGCTCAAGCCGTGCGACCAGATCGTGCTGGTCGCCGTCACCAGCGCCCACCGCGGCGAAGCCTTCGCCGCCTGCGAGTTCATCATGGATTACCTGAAGACCCGCGCCCCGTTCTGGAAGCGGGAAACGACGCCGGAAGGGGCGCGCTGGGTAGACGCGCGGGAAACCGACGATAGCGCCGCGGCACGCTGGAAGGCTGCGCGGAATCTCGATGTCTCGGCCGAGTCGGAGAGTGGTTAGCCTTACGGGCAGATTGTCGGTTTGAGTTCGCCATGCGACGGTATATAATGTACAAAATTCTGCACATTTAGTGCATCCAAGGAAACCGCCATGGGAATTTCCGCTAGTGACGTGATCCCGCTTTCGACCGCCCGCGCCAACTTCTCCGAGCTGGCCGAAGAGGTCAAGGCCGGTGCCGAGAAGATCATCACCAAGAACGGTGAAAGCTACATCGCGCTGGTTGATGCGCAACGGCTGGATTACTACCACCAGTTGGAGCGGGAGCGCATTCACCTGCTGTTGATCGACGAGGCGGTCAAAGGCCTCGACGACGTGGTGTCTGGTCGGGTTCAGGACGCACGCCGCGCTATTACCGCGCTCAAACGCCGCCGCAGCACCTGACGGCGCATGGCGAAGAGCTCAGTCGTCAGACTCACCGCCAACTTCGAGCGCAATCTTGAAGAGATCGAGCGTTTCCTGACGGAAACCGAGACACCACGGGCGTTCGACCTCCTGCTGGATGAGTTGCTGGATACCGCGATTCCGAATCTGGAGCGGTTTCCCGAAATGGGGCGTGCCTTCCTGCGGCAACGGGTTCAGTCGGTAGAGGTTGCGAACGCCGTTGGAGCCCTGATGGAAAAGCTGGCCGCATTGACACCCGAAACCAACGCGATCCGGGAATACGTGCTCAAGCACTATTTGGTGCTCTACGCGGTGATTGGGGGAACAATCTACCTGCTGGCCATCCGGCATCAGCGGCAGTTGTCGTTTGATTTTGATGGGCATTGGGACCGGTAGTGACCGGCCTCTGCTGACGTCATGGATGGGCGGTAACAGGACAGCAAAGCGACCTTCGTTCAGCCATCGCGAGGCGCTAACGACGCCAGATGCGTCCACCTGGCGGGGAGTTGAAATTTGACGGGTTGTCCTCATCTTTCGGGTATTGAACAGATTCCCGACGGGAGACAGCCATGCGAATCGAAAAATTCACCACCAAGTTCCAGCAGGCGCTGGCCGATGCCCAGAGCGTGGCAGTCGGCGGCGACCAGCAGTTCATCGAGCCGCAGCACCTGCTGCTGGCGCTGATCAATCAGGATGACGGCGGCACGGCTTCGCTGCTTTCCCGGGCCGGCGTCAACCTGCCGGGCTTGCGCAAGGATCTGGAAAATGCCATGAAGCGGCTGCCGAAGGTCGAGGGTCATGGCGGCGCCGTCTCCGTCGGGAGGGACCTGGCCAACCTGCTCAACCTGACCGACAAGGAAGCGCAGAAGCGCGGCGACCAGTTCATCGCCAGCGAGATGTTCCTGCTCGCCCTGACCGAGGACAAGGGCGAGACCGGGCGGCTGGCGAAGCAGCACGGCCTGACGCGCAAGGCGCTGGAGGCGGCGATCATGGCCGTGCGCGGCGGTCAGGGCGTCGATTCGCAGGAGGCCGAGGGCCAGCGCGAAGCGCTGAAGAAGTACTGCATCGACCTCACCGAGCGCGCCGCCCAGGGCAAGCTCGACCCGGTGATCGGTCGCGACGACGAAATCCGCCGCGCCATGCAGATCCTGCAGCGGCGCACCAAGAACAACCCGGTGCTGATCGGCGAACCGGGCGTCGGCAAGACGGCAATCGTCGAAGGCTTGGCGCAGCGCATCGTCAATGACGAGGTCCCGGATACGCTGAAGGGCAAGAAGGTGCTGGTGCTCGATATGGCCGGACTGCTGGCCGGCGCCAAGTATCGCGGCGAGTTCGAGGAGCGGCTGAAGGCGGTGCTCAAGGAGGTCTCGCAGGACGAGGGCCGCATCATCCTGTTCATCGACGAGCTGCACACCATGGTCGGCGCCGGCAAGGCCGAGGGCGCAATCGATGCCGGAAACATGCTGAAGCCGGCGCTGGCGCGCGGCGAACTGCACTGCATCGGCGCGACGACGCTCGACGAATACCGCAAGTACATCGAGAAGGACGCCGCGCTCGAACGTCGCTTCCAGAAGGTGTTGGTCGACGAGCCTTCGGTGGAAAGCACCATCGCCATCCTGCGCGGCCTGCAGGAGAGGTATGAACTGCACCACCGAGTAAAAATTACCGACCCGGCCATCGTCGCCGCTGCCGAGCTAAGCCACCGCTATATTACCGACCGCTTTCTGCCCGACAAGGCGATCGACCTGATCGACGAGGCAGCAGCACGCATCAAGATGGAAATCGACTCCAAGCCGGAGGTCATGGACAAGCTTGAACGCCGGATGATCCAGCTAAAGATCGAGCGCGAGGCGGTCAAGAAAGAAAAGGATGACGCATCGAAGAAACGTCTGGGTTTGATCGAGGACGAACTTATCAAGCTGCAGAAAGACTATTCCGACCTCGAAGAAATATGGAAGGCCGAAAAATCTGCCGTCTTGGGTGCTGCCCAGATTAAAGAGGAGATCGACCGCCTGAAGGCTGAGATTGTCCGCCTGCAGCGCGAAGGCAAGCTAGAGAAGGTTGCCGAACTGCAATACGGCAAGCTGCCGCAGCTCGAAGCGCAGTTGAAGGCGGCGGATACGGTCGACCCGGAAAAACAGGCAAAAAACAAATTGCTGCGCACCCACGTCGGCGCCGAGGAAATGGCCGAGGTCGTCAGCCGCGCCACCGGCATCCCGGTCAGCAAGATGATGCAGGGCGAACGCGAAAAGCTGTTGCACATGGAGGAACACGTGCACAAGCGCGTGGTCGGGCAGGACGAGGCGGTGCGCCTGGTCGGCGATGCGATTCGCCGCTCGCGCGCCGGGCTGTCCGATCCGAACCGGCCGTATGGCTCATTCCTCTTCCTCGGCCCGACCGGCGTCGGCAAGACCGAACTGTGCAAGGCGCTGGCCGAATTCATGTTCGACAGCGAGGAACACCTGATCCGCATCGACATGAGCGAGTTCATGGAGAAGCACTCGGTCGCCCGCCTGATCGGCGCGCCGCCGGGCTACGTCGGCTACGAGGAAGGCGGCTACCTGACCGAAGCCGTGCGGAGGAAGCCGTACAGCGTGATCCTGCTCGACGAGGTCGAAAAGGCGCACCCCGACGTCTTCAACGTGCTGCTGCAGGTGCTCGACGACGGCCGCATGACCGATGGCCAGGGGCGCACCGTCGATTTCAAGAACACGGTCATCGTCATGACCTCGAACCTCGGCAGCCAGATGATCCAGCAGATGGCCGGCGACGATTACGGCGTGATCAAGATGGCGGTGATGGCCGAGGTCAAGACCTACTTCCGGCCGGAATTCATCAACCGGATCGACGAGGTCGTCGTCTTCCACGCCCTTGACGAGAAACATATCGCCGGAATCGCCCGCATCCAGCTCGGCTATCTGGAAAAGCGGCTGGCGCAGCTCGAAATGGGGCTGGTCGTCGACGGCAGCGCGCTGGCCGAATTGGCGCAGGCCGGCTTCGACCCGGTCTTCGGCGCCCGTCCGCTGAAACGCGCGATCCAGCAGCAGATCGAGAACCCGCTGGCCAAGGCCATCCTTGAAGGCAGGTTCGCGGCCAGGGATACGATCCGCGTTGCCTGCGACAACGGCATCATGCGTTTCGCGAAAGGCTGACCGGGCTGTTGTGGTCCGAAGTTGGTCGCAACGCGGGGGGCGGGACGCCGCGGGGGCTTGAAACCGGCATCGCCGGCAAGCCTGCTGCGGTCGACCGTGAAAACCGGCCGTTTTTCCTCGTCGACCGCGACGGGCGCCGCGCGGCGCGACCGGCAAGGATGCCGATCCGGCCTCTCCGCGCGCCGTTCGCCGCGGAGACCGGGTTCAATCCGGCTTCCGGGGCGGCTCGGCGCGGGCCTGCTTCTCACGCAGTCGCCGGTTCTTGTCCTCGCTGCTGGCGAAGACATAGCGCCCCGCAAGGACGCAGCCCTTCATTCCGGGATCGCAGGTCAGGTTGTTGACCTTGGTGCACTTGCCGTTCACTTCGTGCGGACAACCCCAGGACGACATTTCTTTCTCCCGACGGACCGTTTGCGGACAGCCCCATGGCACGCCGCAGGAAACAAAATGTTACCACTTGCCGCCGGTCCGGAGCCTTGAGATCGGACGATTCGGCCGCATATTGCTTTTGTGCGGGGGTCTTGCCCAAGGAGTCGAACGATGAATCTGATCTACAACAGCGACCATTTCACGGTGGTGGCCTACCCCGCCGAGCAGGGCTTCGAGCTGGTCGACAAGGACACCCGGCGGATTTCGTTCCTGCATGGAGCATCCGCGTCGGGCTTCCGCTCGGCGATCGATCGCATTCCGGAACAGGAGCGCGATTTCGCGACCATCGACGCCTTGCTGGAAGACTACTCCAGCGGTTGCTCCGTGCCCATCGCATTCCACTGACTTGGTCGAATCGCTTCGTTGCTGTCGTCCTCCCGCGCCTGCCGTCGGCGACCACACCGGCGCTGCCGCCATGGCCCTGCAACCGGCATGGTTTCCAGCCTGCGCCGCGCAACACCCGGCGCGGCGGGGATGGGCGCCCGCGTTCGGGAGCAGTTGCGCCTTCGCCTGCGGACCAACCGTGACCCCTCCCGCTCCCGCACACAGGCGGACACACATTGTTGCAATCCGTTACTTGAGCCGGCGGGGCCGCGCAGGTATCTTTCACTCATGCGCTGACCCGCGTCAGCCTAGGCGGCCCACCTCTCCCCCTCCCCCAGCACGGACCGTCTGGAAAGCCCCGCACTGCCCCCGGTGCGGGGCTTTCGTCTTTTTCGCCCCCAACCGCATTTCGTGGGATGGTCACGGATCGGTTCGCGTTTCGCGCTACCATTGGCCGGCTGGCCCCGGGTGCTCAGGGCCTTTGTTGCAGCGGCACAACCTCGAGAAGAGTCAGGATTTCATGCTGGATAATCTTTTGCCCTTCCTTCTGCAGTGGGCCGTCTCGGCGCTCACGCTGTGGATCGCCAGCCATGTGTTTGGCGGCATCCGCTTCGCCAGCACCTCGTCGCTGGTCGTCGCGGCGCTGCTGCTCGGTTTCGTGAATGCGGTCGTCCGACCCATCCTGATCTTCCTGACATTGCCATTGACGGTGATCACCCTGGGCCTCTTCCTTCTGGTGATCAATGCCATGATGTTGCTGCTGGTGGCCGCCCTGGTGCGGGGTTTCACCATTTCGGGGTTCTGGACAGCCTTCTTCGCCAGCATCTTCATCGCTGTCCTGAACCTGGCGTTGGGCGCCCTGCTGCCCGGCAGCGAGACTTCGTGGTATCGCATTCCGCACACCCAGGGAAGCACGATATGGCTGTGACTTCCCGCTCCGGGCCGGGATATGGAGGGAAATCCGACCCTGCCGGCGGTTCGCAAGCGCGAAATGCCAGCATCCACCAAAGAGCAAGGGAGAAACGTTCATGCCGATAGCCCATTGGTGCATCCTGGCGGCGTGCCTGCTGCCGATACTGACGATCGGGCTGGCGAAAGCCGGCCCGGTTCTGGCGAAAGGCGGGAACGGCGAGGTATATGACAACAGACACCCCCGCGAATGGGCGGCTCGCCTGAGCGGCTGGCAGCAGCGTGCCCATGCGGCGCAGATGAATGGCTTCGAGGCGCTGCCATTGTTCATCGCGGCGGTGGTTCTGGCGCAACAGGCGCACGCGGAGCAGGGCCGTATCGATACCCTGGCGCTCTTGTTTGTCGCGATCCGCATCGTCTATGTCATCGTCTATCTGATGAACCTGGGCACCCTTCGCTCACTCGTGTGGGGCGCCGGCTTCGCGGTCAGTGTCGCCATTCTCGCCATGGCTTGAAGGTTTCACGCGGCAGTTCCGGCTGCGTCCGACGCCCGGCACACGGAACGAACCCCAAGGCAGCCCGCTGGAGAGTGAGAACCGCCAGCAATCTGCAAGCTGGCGATGCGCCCCGCCCATCCGCACTGCGGCAACTGACTGATTCCGTTCGCAGCCAACTTCCGCCTTTTTCTTGGCAAGCGTGAAATGCGCCACGGACAAGCGGATTGGCACGGCGCTAGGCTATCGGAAACGGAGGAACCACCATGGCGAGCCAAGCAAACGTGTCACCCGCAACCAATGCATTCGTGCCCACATCGGGTAATGCCCATCGCATCGACCAGCCCGACATGCGCAACATGGCATTGAGCATCTTCCATCGCCGGACGGCAATGACCGACGACCATTGGAAACAGGTCGGCGCCCTGCTCCAGAAGGCGAACGAGGAACGAATGAAGGTTATCTATCAGGAGCCGCTCGCCGGCCCGCCCGGATCGATGAAACCGGCATCCAGAATTGCACAGCGAACTTCAGGCGCCGTACCCGAGGGCTCGTGCGCTCTTCTGCGCCCAATTCCTCGCCAATGACGATCAGATCACAACCGCCCGCTGAAACGCAACCAGCACCGTCGATCAGCGGCCCCGACGACCAGGACAAGCTGTTCGGGAGCCGAAGGTTTCTCTCCCTGACGTTCGCTGCCCGGACAATTGGTGAATCGCTCCCACGTCGATGCCCGGCTCGACACCTGCGCAGTCGAAGCCCGCGAACGGGTTCGGACGGGGCGGCCGGACAGGCTTGAACGTGCCGCAGACGAAGACCGACCAGTTTCCCGCCTGTTGGCTCTCCGGTGGCCGCGCCGAAGATCTCCAGCGCATCACCGCGCCGTAGCGTGGCCGATGTTGCGGTATATTCACCGGCAAACAGCAAAGCGAGGTCTGAGGCGCCATGGCCTGGGATTTTCCACAGCCATTCACCCTGCCAGTGTCACCATCCGTCAGCGATATCGACGGCTTGAACCACACGAATAACGCGGTCTACGTGCAGTGGTGCGAGAAAATCGCCTGGGCGCACTCCGCGGCGCTCGGTCTCGACCTCGCCGACTACCAGCGCCTCGACCGGGCGATGGCGATACGCCGCGGGGAGTACGACTACCTTCTGCCGACGCTTGTCGGCGACAGGCTCACCCTGGGCACCTGGTTGCTTGCCGGCGATGGCAGGCTGCAGATGGAGCGCCGGTTTCAACTGATTCGCGACAGTGACCGCGCAACCGTCCTGCGTGGCCGCTGGGAACTGATCTGTATCGAAGTGAGCAGCGGCCGCGCGCGGCGGATACCCCCGGAATTCGCTCAGGTTTACCAGCCGGCCATGATCACGGTTCCCCGAGAGGCGCCACGAACGCTCGATTCACGACAATTTCGGCTGAGCGAGCGAACGCGACACCAGCCAGTCGGCTGACCTCGCCCAGACCGCGCGCTGCGCCGCGCTTCCGAGGATGACGCCCATGTGCCCGCCGGGCGCAAGTTCGAAGTGTTTGTCCGCCGAAGCGACAAGGTCGAGAATGCCTCGCGCCGTGGACGCCGAAACCAGGACATCGTCCTGGCCGGCAAACACCAGCATCGCCGAGCGAATGTTGCGGAAACGCGAGACCTTCCTGCCCACGTCGATCTCGCCATCGGCCAGTCTGTTGTCCACGGCAACCTTGACGAGAAAGTCCTGCAGCACGCCGGCAGGGTACGAGAGCATGTTGTTCAGGTAATTCGAGGTCGTGCTGTGCGACTCGACGAACTCGCGGTCCCACAGGTTGGTGATCAGATCCCAGTAAGTCGTCACGCTGCCGACGGGATCGGTCAACTTGAAAGCCAGTGTCGTGACCCAGCCGGGAGTGTGAAATCTTTCCGGATTCATCGCCAGCAGACGAAAGTCCGTGTACCTGCGTATCAGCGTCGCCGGCGTATTCAGAGCCTGGGCCACGCCTGCGACCATGCCGCCGCCGCGCATGTCGATGGGACTGGCGACGGTAATCAGGTTGCGGATCCTGGTGTCGCGTTGCAGGCCGGCATGGATCAGGGACAGCAACCCGCCCATGCACCACCCCAGCAGCGACACCTCGCTGACCCCGCTGTGGGCACGAACGGCGGCCAACGCCTCGGCCATCATCCGGTCGGCATAATCCTTGATGCCCAGCCTGGCATGGCGACGCTCCGGCTTGCCCCAGCAGATGAGATAGACCTTGAAGCCGCGCGCCGTCATGTAACGCACGAGGCTGCGGTTGGGCAGCAGATCGAAGGTCTCGGTAGTGACCCCCAGTGGCGGCACCAGAACCAGCGGCACGGCATGCCGGCGGCGCCGGATCGCCAGGACACTGCCGTCGGCCAGATCGATCGAACGCTCGCCATCAAGCGTGTAGTGGCGCACCGTCATCAGGTCGCCGGCATGCACCAGATCAAATCCGGTTTGTCCGGACTTGACCAGATGCTCATGGCGGAACAGCCAGTCAAAGCCATTCGCCGCAGCGGCCGCCACGCGCTCATGGATCTCCAGACCCCGGCCGAGCGCCTGCCTCAGCAACTTGATCATCACCTCACCCGTCGCTCACCGGCCCCGCCCGGCGGTTGCGCCCTGTCGGAGCGGCTGCCGGCAGCGCGCACCGGACACTCCGGATCGCCCGCGTGCATGCTCAACCCGGCTCGCGGTTGACGTGCAGCATGTTGCAGAACAGGCGACCTTGCTCGATTGCGTCGTCGAGCGCGACGTGCGTATGCGGTACGGGATCGAACCAGGCGACCGGCATCGATCGCTTGCCGCAGACCCGGTACGGTTTGCGCAGCATGGCCATCGCGTAGCTCTTGATATCGATGACCGAGTAACCGAAAGGATTCTCGCCGGCGAACTCCATGAGATACCAATGGACGAACGGAAAGTCGAAAGCGCTCGGATAGGCGACGAAGACCGGCCTGCCGGAAAGCGACTTGATCCAGGCGAGATAGCGGCGCACGGCCACCTGCGGCGGTTCGGTGTTCTCCCGGCATGCCCGCCAGGCGTCCGGCTGCGTTGCCCACCAGGCGGCGGTCCTGGGGTCGGGCGTGGCGCCGGGCAGCGTATCCAGATTTGCCGAAAAGGTTCCGAGCAACTGTTTGCCGGCTGTATAGGCTGCCGATCCAATGCTCAGCAGCGAGTGCCTGCCGGCAACCGGGCCGTCGGTTTCGACATCGGTACTGACGTAGATTTCATCCATGCCCGACACTGTAGCGCACTGCGGGCGCCCCGGTGCCTGGCGCTCGCCCTCGCGTCCAATGGCCGGGGCCGGGTTCACCACGGCCTCCGCCCCTCCAGCCAGCAGCTGGCGATGTGCGGAACGATCCGGGCTGCCTTGCCCCGGAAGAAATGGTAGCCAGGCGGCGGATCGTCGATCTCGGGAGCCACCAGACACTTCTCGGCTGAAGGCCTCGCCTCGCTGACCAGGCCTGCTGCCGGATAGACCGACAGTGAGGTGCCGATCGTCAGGATCTTCGAAGCGCTGGCGAACGCCATTGCCGCTTCGGCCATGAACCGTACCGGCTCGCCAAACCATACGACGTCCGGACGCAATTGGCTTCCATGCCCGCACAGTTGCCCCATCTCGAGGGTGGGCGTCGCCAGCGGGTAGATCAGGGAAGGATCAACCGAACTCCGCGCCTTGAGAATCTCGCCATGGACATGCATGACCTTCGTTGACCCGGCACGCTCATGCAGGTCATCGATGTTCTGGGTGATCACCACCACGTCGAATTGAGCCTCGAGCGCGGAAATCGCAACGTGGGCCGCGTTCGGCGAAGCCGCCAGCACAGCCTTCCGGCGTTCGTTGTAGAACTCGAGCACCGCTTGCGGCTTGGCCTTCCATCCTTCGGGTGAGGCCACGGACTCGATCGAGTACTCGCGCCAGTAGCCGCCCATGTCGCGGAAGGTTCGCAGCCCGCTCTCGGCACTGACGCCCGCACCCGTGAAGACGACGACCTTTTCGCGCATGGATTCCAACTCCTGACGGACAACGGAAGTTCCGCAAGCGCAGGCGACATGGCCTGGCCGCGAGAACCGGGGAGAGCCGGAATGCATTCCTCGGCAAGTGACTTGCGACGATTCATCCCCGCGCCATGGGCGACGCCAGACAACCGCCTGCTCATCCGTCGGACATGGTAGCGCGAAACCCCGCCTCGACACGGCGATCAGCACCAGGTTTCCGTGCCCGGGGCAAGCGGAGTCGCACCCGGCGCTGGCAGTGTACGAACATGCCCTGGGGGTCGCAGCCCGGATCGCGATGAGACTCCGGGCAACGCCTGGTCTGTAAGCATTTACTTACAGGACAATGGCCGCGCCTTGCGGCGATTGCCCGGTCCTGCTGGTGCGCCCGCCTGGCGTATGGCGGAAGCGGCGGGCGACACCTGTTCTTGTCCTCCAGGCAACGGTTGTATTCTTGCTGAAAACGCCAACTGACCGCCACATGAAGAATCCCGTTCCCGCCATAGTCCTTGCACAGCTTCTTGGCACCTCGCTATGGTTCTCCGCCAACAGCGCCGCCGATGACCTGGTTCGCAACTGGGGAATCCTCCCGGCTGACATCGGCACGCTCACCAACGCTGTCCAACTCGGATTCATCCTGGGCACCTTGACCTTTGCCGTCTCCGGGCTGGCGGACCGCTTTGCGGCGAGCCGGATATTTGCCGTTTGCGCCTTGCTCGGCGGGCTCTTCAATGCGGCCTTCGCACTTCTTGCGACTGACATGGCGAGCGGCATCCCGCTGCGCTTTGCGGTCGGCTTGTGTCTGGCCGGCGTGTATCCGCTGGGTATGAAACTGGTGGTCAGCTGGGTGCCGGAGCGGGCCGGATCGGCGCTGGCCAAGCTGGTTGGCATGCTCACCCTCGGTACGGCCTTGCCGCATGGCGTGCGGCTGGCCGGCGCGGGCTGGTCATGGCAGGCGACGATACTCGTTTCATCCTGCCTGGCACTGATTGCGGCCGCGATGATCTTCGCCCTTGGCGACGGGCCGCATCTCAAGCGCCGCCATGATGCCCCGCCCTTGCGGCTCGGGCGGGTGTTCCACGCTTTTTCGGCATCCGGATTCCGCGCTTCGGCGCTCGGCTATTTCGGCCACCAGTGGGAACTCTACGCCTTCTGGACGTTGGTGCCGTCACTGCTCGTCGCGAGCGACCTGGCGGCAACCCGGACAGCGGGGCTCTCCGGCCTCGCCTTCGGCATCATCGGCATTGGCGCCATCGGTTGCGTCTTCGGCGGCTGGTGGAGCCAGCGCATCGGCAGCGCGCGCGTGGCAGCGTCTGCCCTTGGCCTGTCCGCACTGTGTTGTGCCGCTTTCCCGCTCACCGGGGCATGGCCGGCTTGGGCCAGGATCACCCTGTTGTTGCTCTGGGGAGCCAGTGTCGTTGCCGACTCGCCGCATTTTTCCGCCCTGTCGGCGCGCGCCTGTCCGCCGGAAATCGTCGGCAGCGCGTTGGCCGTTCAGAACTCGATCGGCTTTGCCATCACCATGGTCTCGATCCATTTGGGCACCGCCTGGATCGGCGACTGGGGAAACCGCATCACCTGGCTGCTCTTGCCCGGGCCCCTGCTCGGGCTGGTCGGCCTTTACCCTCTTTGGCGGCTGCCCATCCAGCCCAGGCCGGCAGGCGGCTGAATCCAGCCGCGCGGTCGAGAATGTGCCAATTCCCGGCGTCGACCGCAGCAGTCGACTGCATCGGGAATGGCGGCATCCTCGACCCATGCACTGGCGAATCTGCCGGCACGGACCGATGGGGAGCGGCGCTGCCTATGACACTTCAGCGCGATGCGGGACTCGGGCGGGACACACCCCCGCTTCCCCCGGATCGACAGCGACCTGCGGCGCCCGCGCCCCGTCACCACCCGATGACCTCCGCAAGGGAGGTCGGAGCCGCGCTTCCTCTCCTCCCTTCCCTTGCCGCCAGCCATTGCGGGATCACGGCGGCGCAACGCGCCAATCAACCGGATGCCGCCCCGAGAATCCTCGCCGCAGTCCGCCAGGCAGAGCACCCCGCAGCGACCATCAACCGGATTCTACTTGACCTGCCTGGCTTCCTTCCTGGCCTGCTTCGCCGCCTGCTTGGCTTGCTTCTTGGCCGCCTTGGCAGCCAACCTGGCCCGCCTGGCTTCCTTTCTGGCCTGCTTGGCGGCCCGTCTGGCTGCCTGCTTGGCCTCCTTCTTTGCCGCCTTTGCAGCCCGCCTGGCTTGCTTGGCGGCCTGCTTGGCCGCCTTCTTGCTCATCTTGACCTCGGCCGCGCTGGCAAGGCCGGCCGGCGCCGGTTTGCCCAAGGGCTGCGTGATCTTCGCGGCCTTGGCCTTCGCCAATGCGTCCGACATGGCCTGCTCGTTCTCCGCCTTCGTCTCGTCCGGTTTGCTGCCGGCCGGTGCGGACGAGCCTGCGGCAACGGGCGCCTTCGCAACCCTGGCTTTCGGCTGTGCCGCCGCCGGTTTGACTGCTGCCGCAGGCTTGACTGCTTCCACGGGCTTGGCGGCAGCGGCAGTGGGGGCGGGCGTGGCGGCAGTGGCAGGGTTGGCCGCCGCGGTTTGGGGCTTCACTTCTTCAGACACCTGTCTCTCTCCTCAAGAAAAGATTACCAGACTGTATGTTAGCAATTCCAGATGCACTAGGTGCGAACTATTGACAGGTAGAATGCCGGTGAATCCAGAAGATGAGACACGACATGACCCAGGACGAACTCAAGATTGCGGTGGGACAGGCGGCAGCCGACCATGTCGCAGCGAACGCTCCCGATGGCAGCATCATCGGTGTTGGCACCGGGTCGACGGCGAACTGTTTCATCGATGCCGTCGCGCCGTTCCGTACGCGCTACAGGGGCGCGGTCGCCAGTTCGGAAGCCACGAAGAGGCGACTCGAAAGCCATGGCATTGCCGTATTCGATCTGAATGACGTCGATGATCTCCCGTTCTATGTCGACGGCGCCGACGAAATCGATGGCGGCCTGAACATGATCAAGGGCGGCGGCGGCGCACTGACGCGGGAGAAGATCGTTGCGGCGGTTGCGAGAAAGTTCATCTGTATCGCCGACGGTTCGAAGGCGGTCGCGACGATGGGCAGGTTTCCGCTGCCGGTCGAGGTCATTCCGATGGCACGGGCATACGTCGCCCGCGAATTGACCCGGCTGGGAGGCCATCCTGCGCTCCGCGACGGCTTCGTCACCGACAATGGGAATGTCATACTCGACGTCAGGGGTCTGGTCATCAACGACCCGAAGGGTCTGGAAGCGAAGATCAACCAGATCGCCGGCGTCGTCGCCAACGGCCTGTTCGCCATCCGCCCCGCCGACCTCCTGCTGCTGGGCACCGCCGAGGGCGTCAGGACCATCTGCTGATTCGTGCTCGCGTCCCAGCGAGACCGGTCGTCAGTCGGGGACTCCAGCGGACCAGGCAGCTAACCGATCTGCATGGCGCAAGCGGGGACTGGATCCGGCTGGCGACAGATGATGCGGTTGCGCCTGCTTGCGCAGCCGGCTGCAAAAGATCTCGACGGTGTGCGACCGGGAATTCCCCGCTGCCGGTCGGCGGCCGTCATCGTCATTATTCCAGATCAATCGTGACGCGAAGACGAGCCGCCGACAGTGGAGGCGGCACGGCAAGGTGAAGGCGGCCAGGTCACGGTTGGTTGGGAACTGGAATTGCCCGTCCCGACGGCAAGCCGGCAGCCGCCTGCGACCGATGAAGGAAACCCCGCGGGAGCGGGGTTTCTTCGGCCAGGTCCGGCGCTCAAGGCTTGGGCGGAACGTAGCCTTGAATCTGGTCGGCCCCGCCGCCGAAGAAGTGCTTCTCCACCTGTTCCGCGAGGTACTTGCGGTGACGGGCATCCATCAGATTGAGCCGGTTTTCGTTGATGAGCATGGTCTGCAGCCTGATCCATTGCTGCCATGCCTCTTTCGAGACACTCTCGAAAATCCGTTGCCCCAACGCCCCCGGATAGGGCGGAAGATCCAGGCCCTCGGCCTCGCGGCCAAGCTTGATGCAATTGACGGTTCGTGCCATCTGAGACTCCGTAGCTGACTGCGCGTTGAATCATGACTTCACTGACAGGCCGGGCCAGCTGTCCCCCTGTCAGACAGGAAACAGGTCCGCTTTCCTCAACGACTCGTGATTGACCGTGTCGTCGGACGAAAACCTGAGCTCGGAGGTGCATTCTGACCGAAAGCCGTCCGGCCGGCTAGACCCGCGCACGCCGCCGCCGACGCCGGCATTCTTCTTGCCCCCGGATGCCCCCTCCTGCGGCATGGTGCGCGGGGGCGGAGATTCCGCGCGGACCGGTCGGCTCCGGGTACGGTTTTCAGACACACACACTGGAATTTGCCTCATAATGCCCGGTCGCTAACTGACAATGGAGGGAAAAAAGATGGCAAATGAAAGCGAGAAAGCAACCCCTGAGGTGACCAAGGATGATACGGCAACCGCGGCTTCGAGTTCCCCCGCCGCCGCAGTGCCGAAGCCGGCCGCGGCAGCGAAGCCGACCAGCCCGGCAGCCAAGCCAGCGGTGACGGCCGCCACGAAGTCTGCGGCCGCGAAGAGAGCCGCGCCGACGGCAAAGGACAAGGAAGCCCTCGCCAAGGCCTCGCATGGCGCGGTGAAGGCCAAGGTCGCGCTCACCAAGGCCGCCGAGGATGCGGTGAAGGCCATCAAGGCCTCCCGGAACGAGGCAACGCGCTTCACCGGCCTGGGCGGCGGCGAGGAGACAGCGGACGATGCCTCTCACAAGCACAAGCGCATGAAGCCGGAAGAATACGAGAAGGCGCTCGCCGGTCTGCAGGTCGAAATGGTCAAGCTTCAGGAATGGATCAAGTTCAAGAAGCTCAAGGTCGTCGTGGTTTTCGAAGGGCGCGATGCCGCGGGCAAGGGTGGCTGCATCAAGCGCATCACCGAAAGCCTGAGTCCGCGCGTCACGAAGGTCGTGGCGCTGCCGGCGCCGACCGAGCGTGAGCAAGGTCAGTGGTATTTCCAGCGTTATGTGCAACATCTGCCGGCTGCTGGCGAAATGGTTCTCATGGATCGCAGCTGGTACAACCGCGCCGGGGTCGAGAAGGTGATGGGTTTCTGCACACCTGGCGAGCACAGCGAGTTCCTGCGCAGCTGCCCTGAATTCGAACGCATGCTGGTGCGCAGCGGGATCATTCTCGTCAAGTACTGGTTCTCGATCAGCAACGAGGAGCAGGAACGGCGGTTCAGGAAGCGCATCTACCACCCGACCAAGCACTGGAAACTGAGTCCGATGGACCTCCAGTCACGCGCGCGTTGGGTCGAGTACTCCAAGGCCAAGGACGAAATGTTCGCCCATACCGACATCAAGCAGGCGCCGTGGTATGTGGTGCACGGCGATGACAAGGAGCGGGCGCGCCTGAATGTCATGACCCACCTGCTCAGCCTGATCGACTATGAGGACCTGACGCCGGAACGCATCGAACTGCCGCCGCGCCAGGAAGACCAGGGCTACGTGCGCCCGCCGATGTCGGACCAGACCTTCATCCCCGAAATCTTCTGATCGCGCAACACGGCGACCGGGCCGGCCCCGGTCGCCCTTGGCGCCGGCTGACGGGCGCATCGCAGCCGGTTCTCCCTGCACGAAATCCGGAAGGCTGCGTGCCTGCCCATGCGGCCTGCAGCCAGCTACACCGCAAGACGAAGCGTTCGCGCCGCCCGGCGTCGATATGCTACGACCGGAATCCTGATACGGGACGTCGGGTCCGACAATCGCCATGCCCGCTCTCCTGCCCATGCGAGCCATCGCGCCACCCTGCCTCCCCACGCCGGGGCAGCCATGCAGCTGCGCTGTACGTGCCTCGACCCACTCACGGCGCGGGATCCGCACCCGCCGATCGTCTCAATGGCCGGCGCAAAAAAAGCCGCCAAGCTGGCGGCTTCTTGCGTTCGCGGAGCGAATCAGCGCTTCGAGAACTGCTTGCGGCGACGCGCCTTGTGAAAGCCGACCTTCTTGCGCTCGACTTCGCGGGCATCGCGGGTGACAAAACCCGCCTTGGAAAGCGCAGGCTTCAAGCTTCCATCGTACTCGATCAGGGCGCGGGTTATGCCGTGACGGACAGCGCCGGCCTGCCCGGACTCGCCACCGCCCGTGACATTGACCTTGATATCGAACCCGGCCAGTTGATCGATCAGATGAAGCGGTTGGCGAACGATCATGCGGCCGGTCTCACGCGAGAAAAACTCGTCAATGGGCTTGCCGTTGACGACGAAAGCACCTGAACCGCGCTTCATGAATACACGGGCAACAGCGCTCTTGCGACGACCCGTACCGTAAAAATAGCTCTCAGCCATGACGACCCCTTAGATTTCCAGCGCCTTGGGCTGCTGGGCGGTGTGAGGATGTTGTGCGCCTGCGTAGCACTTCAGCTTCTTCAGCATTGCGTAGCCCAGCGGGCCCTTGGGCAGCATGCCCTTGACGGCGGCTTCCAGGGCGCGGCCCGGGAAACGTTGCTGGATCTTCTTGAAACTGATTTCGGAAACGCCCCCAGGGTAGCCCGAATGGCGGTAGTACTTCTTGTCCTCGGCCTTGTTTCCGGTGACCGCAATCCGCTCGACATTGGTGACGACGATGAAATCACCCGTATCAACGTGAGGCGTATAGATCGCCTTGTGCTTGCCACGCAGACGGCGGGCGATTTCGGTAGCGAGGCGGCCGAGCACCTTGTCTGTGGCGTCAACCACAAACCACTCGCGCTTCACCTCATGTGGCTTGGCGGAAAACGTTTTCATGTGTGTGCCGTCCTGAAAGAATTGGGCGCGGATTGGAGAAAGCCGGAAATTGTATTCGATCTGCCGGAAGACTGTCAATCAAAAGCCGGCACCCGGGTGTGATTCAAACTGATGTGGAATAGTCTTGCCCAGTATCGCAGCCAGAGGAGAAAGGAAATGGAGAGACTGACACGCGAGGCAGAGCTGGTGGAGCGGTTAAAGGCGCACCCGCCACTGCTGGCCAGGGTGGAATCGATTTTGTCGGCGGTAGAGAACGAGACCGGCGCCCTGCAAGAGGCGGATGCCGCGGAACAGCGGCTGATTGACGAATTGCGCCAACTGGGTCGGGAATCGCTGACGGCCTGGGCGCAGCATCAGGTGCAGAAAACGACCGAGGAAGCGAGGCGGGCGGAGGGCGTGTGGCGCGAAGGTAAAAAAACTCTGCTGGCACAGCACCTTCGGG